>NZ_JAKLSP010000004.1:0-230563 GCF_022014505.1 Pseudomonas sp. PGPR40
CCTTGCCTTCGGCTAACACTTCCCCTTGCCGGGTGTGTAGAGGACTTCCACCTCCAAGTCATCCAACTCATCACCATAATGAGCTGAACAGCGCCAGTCACGGCGCTACGCGCCATGCCTGGCGCACCATAAAAAAACCGCCCGAAGGCGGTTTTTTTTATCAGCCGGTTTACATGTGCGAGATCAACGCATCACCGAACGCGGAGGAAGACAGAAGCTTGGCCCCTTCCATCAGACGCTCAAAGTCATAGGTCACGGTTTTAGCCGAAATCGCACCATTGGTACCCTTGATGATCAGATCCGCCGCTTCGGTCCAGCCCATGTGACGCAGCATCATCTCGGCGGACAGGATCAACGAACCCGGGTTGACCTGGTCCTTGCCGGCGTATTTCGGCGCAGTACCGTGGGTCGCTTCGAACATGGCCACGGTGTCGGACAGGTTGGCACCCGGCGCGATACCGATACCGCCCACTTCGGCCGCCAGGGCGTCGGAGAGGTAGTCGCCATTGAGGTTCAGGGTCGCGATTACATCGTACTCGGCCGGGCGCAGCAGGATCTGCTGGAGCATGGCGTCAGCGATGGCGTCCTTGACGATGACGTTCTTGCCGGTTTTCGGGTTCTTGAACTGCATCCACGGACCGCCGTCGAGCAGGGTCGCGCCGAATTCTTCAGCGGCCACTTCGTAGGCCCATTCCTTGAAGGCACCTTCGGTAAACTTCATGATATTGCCTTTGTGCACAATGGTCAGCGAGTCGCGGTCATTGTCGACCACATACTGCAGAGCCTTGCGCGCCAGACGCTTGGTGCCTTCCAGGGAGACCGGCTTGACGCCGATACCGCAGTTTTCGTCGAAACGGATTTTGGTGACACCCATTTCTTCTTTAAGGAACTTGATGACCTTGGTCGCTTCCGGCGAACCGGCTTTCCATTCGATACCGGCATAAATGTCTTCCGAGTTTTCACGGAAGATGGTCATGTCGACATCGCCTGGCTTCTTGACCGGGCTAGGTACGCCTTCGAACCAGCGCACCGGGCGCAGGCATACATACAGGTCGAGTTGTTGACGCAGAGCCACGTTCAGCGAACGGATGCCGCCGCCGACCGGCGTGGTCAGAGGGCCCTTGATGGAAACCACGTAATCCTTGACCGCGTCCAGGGTTTCCTGAGGCAGCCAGGTGTCCTGATCGTAAACCTGAGTCGCTTTCTCCCCGGCGTAGACTTCCATCCAGGAAATTTTGCGCTCGCCGCCGTAAGCCTTCTTAACAGCAGCATCGACAACCTTGATCATGACCGGGCTGATATCAACGCCAATACCATCGCCTTCGATGAAGGGGATGATCGGGTTATTAGGAACATTGAGAGAATGGTCCGCGTTGACGGTGATTTTGTCGCCGACGGCTGGAACCTGAATCTTCTTGTATCCCATGCTGTACTCCATTGTTTGGATTGAACATCTGGCTGCGTTCGAGCGTACCCCAGTTAAATCGGCGCGCAAACCCTATGTTCCGCCCATCTGCCACGAAGCTGCACAGTTCGCGACGTACAAGCCTGAAAGCAAAGGGAAAAGCGCCAAACTCAAGCACGGCGAACGACTCTACGCCCCACATCCACCTGCGACCTTTAGACCAATGGACGAAAAACGTTGCTTATGAACCATCGGCAGATTGCCAGCTACCTATGTATAATGCCGCCGCTGACCAAAGAGTCACGACGGCCGACCGCTCTATCACAAGACGTTGGGCCCGAATAAGCCGGATTGTTATCGCAGTCCACCCGCTTGACGCTCGACTGATGCACCCAACATCACCGCGAAGAATCTCGACATTCGGCTCATGGATGACTTTGAACGAACGCGCTTACCCGGCGCCCCTCGAGTTTCTGCGCACGCTTTAGCAAAGAAGAGAGAGTTAATCCGAATATGCCCACCCGCTCGAAGATCATCTATACCTTCACCGACGAAGCCCCAGCCCTCGCCACCTATTCACTGTTGCCTATCGTAGAGGCTTTCACCGCCTCGGCTGATATCGCCGTTGAAACCCGCGATATCTCTCTTGCAGGGCGCATTCTGGCCAGCTTCCCCGAGCAATTGGGTGACAAAGCCGTAGCCGACCACCTCGCCGAACTGGGCGACCTGGCCGTTACGCCGGAAGCCAACATCATCAAGCTTCCGAACATCAGCGCTTCGGTTCCGCAACTGCAAGCCGCGATCAAAGAGCTGCAAGCTCAGGGTTACGCACTGCCGGACTACCCGGAAACCGTGACCAGCGATGCCGACAAGCTCGCCAAATCGCGTTACGACAAGATCAAGGGCAGCGCCGTGAACCCGGTTCTGCGCGAAGGTAACTCTGATCGTCGCGCACCGCTGTCGGTCAAGAACTACGCGCGCAAGCACCCGCATAAAATGGGCGCCTGGGCCAAAGACTCCAAGTCCCACGTGGCTCACATGAGCACCGGCGATTTCTACGGCAGCGAAAAAGCCGCCCTGATCGACGCCGCTGACGCCGTCAAAATCGAACTGATCGCTCAAGACGGCACCACCACCGTTCTGAAAGAAAAGACCACCGTACAAGCCGGTGAGATCCTCGATTGCGCCGTTCTGAGCAAAAACGCACTGCGTAGCTTCATCGCGGCCGAGATCGAAGATGCCAAAGCCAAAGGCGTGCTGCTGTCGGTTCACCTGAAAGCCACCATGATGAAGGTCTCCGACCCGATCATGTTCGGCCAGATCGTTGCCGAGTTCTATAAAGACGCCCTCGCCAAACACGCTGACGTGCTGGCACAGATCGGCTTCAACCTGAACAACGGCATCGGCGACCTGTATGCTCGCATCAAGGCTTTGCCGGCTGAGCAACAAGCGCAGATCGAAGCGGACATCCAGGCGGTCTACGCCGTTCGTCCGTCGTTGGCCATGGTCAACTCCGACAAAGGCATCACCAACCTGCACGTGCCGAGCGACGTTATCGTCGACGCCTCGATGCCGGCGATGATCCGTGACTCCGGCAAGATGTGGGGCACTGATGGCCAGCTGCACGACACCAAGGCTGTGATCCCGGATCGCTGCTACGCCACTATCTACCAGGCGGTGATCGAAGACTGCAAGCTGCACGGCGCTTTCGATCCGACCACCATGGGCAGCGTGCCAAACGTTGGCCTGATGGCGAAAAAAGCCGAAGAGTACGGCTCCCACGACAAGACTTTCCAGATCAAGGCAAACGGCGTGGTTCGGGTTTCCGACAGCGCTGGCCGCACTCTGCTGGAACAGTCGGTTGAAGCCGGCGACATCTTCCGCATGTGCCAGACCAAAGACGCGCCGATCCAGGACTGGGTCAAACTGGCCGTCAACCGTGCCCGTGCAAGCGCAACTCCGGCCATTTTCTGGCTGGACCCGATGCGCGCCCATGATGGCGTAGTGATCGAGAAAGTTCAGGCTTACCTGAAGGATCACGACACGACCGGTCTGGACATCCAGATCATGTCGCCCGTCGACGCGATGAAGTTCACCCTGCAGCGCACCCGCGAAGGCAAGGACACCATCTCGGTGACCGGCAACGTATTGCGCGACTACCTGACCGACCTGTTCCCGATCATGGAACTGGGCACCAGCGCCAAGATGCTGTCGATCGTTCCGCTGATGAACGGCGGTGGTCTGTTCGAAACCGGCGCTGGCGGTTCGGCACCGAAGCACGTTCAACAGCTGCTGGAAGAAAACTTCCTGCGCTGGGATTCCCTGGGTGAGTTCCTGGCCCTGGCCGCTTCCCTTGAGCACCTGGGTGTTACCTACAACAACCCTAAAGCGCTGGTGCTGGCCAAGACCCTGGATCAGGCCACTGGCCAGTTCCTGGACCACAACAAGTCGCCATCGCGTAAAGTCGGCAACATCGACAACCGCGGCAGCCACTTCTACCTGGCGCTGTACTGGGCTCAAGCCCTGGCCGCCCAGACCGAAGACACTGCACTGCAAGCGCAGTTCGGCGAACTGGCCAAAACCCTGACCGAGAACGAAGCGACCATCGTTGCCGAGCTCAACGCCGTTCAGGGCAAGCCAGTGGACATCGGCGGTTACTACCACGCCAATGCCGAGCTGATCAGCAAGGCCATGCGCCCGAGCAACACCTTCAACGCCGCGATCGCTGCGCTGGTTTAAGGTTGTAAGGATGCAAAGAAACCCCGGCCCAGTGCCGGGGTTTCTGTTTGTGGTGCTCGCACAATTCTATCTGCCGAGCCTCAAACCCCCTGTAGGAGCTGGCTTGCCAGCGAAAGCGGTTTATCATTCAACATTTCATTGACTGACCCACCGTCTTCGCTGGCAAGCCAGCTCCTACAGGGATCGGGTTTCAACATTCAAAATTCGAGGAAGCTTCATGGATTGGCTACCCCACATCACCGTCGCCACCATCGTCGAAGACAATGGTCGCTTCCTGATGGTCGAAGAACTCAAACACGGACGAGCGGTGCTCAACCAGCCCGCCGGCCATCTGGACCCGGACGAAACCCTGATCGACGCCGCCGTGCGTGAAACCCTCGAGGAAACCGGCTGGGACGTCGAGCCGACGGGCGTGGTAGGCATTTACCTCTACACCGCGCCGAGCAACGGCGTGACCTACCAGCGGGTCTGTTTCACCGCAAAACCGCTCAAACACCACCCGGACTATCAGCTGGACGACGGTATCGTCGGCGCAAAATGGCTGACGCGTGACGAACTGCTGCAACAGCGCGCAAACTGGCGCAGTGAGCTGATCATCCGCTGTATCGATGATTATCTGGACGGTAAACACTTCAGCCTCGAGCTGATCCGCCCTTCTCTTTAGCCTTGCAGGCTTGAGCCTGCTAGAATCGCGTCCTTTTTCAAGACACTCATTGAATCCCTATGCGTGATCCAGCCCCTTCTGATACACAAAAGAAGCGCGTCATTGTCGGCATGTCCGGCGGCGTGGACTCTTCCGTTTCCGCTCTCCTGCTGATCGAACAGGGTTATGAGGTGGAAGGCCTGTTCATGAAGAACTGGGAAGAAGACGATGGAACGGAATACTGCACCGCCATGGATGACCTGGCGGACGCTCAGGCCGTGTGCGACAAGATTGGCATCAAGCTGCACACCGCCAACTTCGCCGCCGAGTACTGGGACAACGTGTTCGAACACTTCCTGGCCGAATACAAGGCCGGTCGCACGCCGAACCCGGACATCCTGTGCAACCGCGAAATCAAGTTCAAGGCGTTCCTCGATTACGCCATGATGCTCGGCGCCGACCTGATCGCCACCGGCCACTACGTGCGTCGCCGCGACATCGATGGCCGCACCGAATTGCTCAAGGGCCTGGACCCGAACAAGGACCAGAGCTACTTCCTGCACGCCGTCGGCGGTGAACAGATCGCCAAGACCCTGTTCCCGGTCGGCGAGCTGGAAAAACCCGAAGTGCGCGCGATTGCCGAGAAACACGACCTGGCCACCGCGAAGAAAAAGGATTCCACCGGGATCTGCTTTATCGGCGAACGCCGCTTCAGCGACTTCCTCAAGCAATACCTGCCAGCCCAGCCAGGCGAGATCAAGACCACCGAAGGCGAAGTCATCGGCCGTCACCACGGTTTGATGTACCACACCATCGGCCAGCGTCAGGGCTTGGGCATCGGCGGCTTGAAAGATGCCAGTGACGAGCCGTGGTACGTGCTGATCAAGGACCTGGAACACAACGAGCTGATCGTTGGCCAGGGCAATGATCATCCTTATCTGTTCTCCCGCGCCCTGCTCGCCTCGGACATCTATTGGGTCAACCCGATCGATTTGACCGAGCCGCGCAAACTGACCGCCAAAGTGCGTTATCGCCAGAGCGACCAGCCTTGCACACTGGAAAAAACCGCCAGCGGCTACCGCGCGACCTTCGATGACCCGCAACGCGCGGTCACCCCAGGCCAGTCCGTGGTGTTCTACGACGGTGAAATCTGCCTCGGCGGCGGCGTGATCGAAGTGGCCGAACCCTGGACCAGCAAGGGTCAGCGCCCATGAGCCCGACTCAGGAGCAACTGACAGCCCTGGGTGGCGTGTTTCTCGCCGCCGTGCTGGTGGACAAGATCGCCAAGACTGGCCAGACCAACGAAGCCGGCCTGACTTGCATGCTCGGCAGCCTGCTGATTCGCGACCCCAAGGACACACTGGAAGTCTATGGCGGTGACGACATCAACCTGCGTGACGGTTACCGCGCACTGATCGGCGCCCTGGAACGCGACCCAAGCACCCTTCAGCGCGAACCGCTGCGCTACGCCCTGTCAATGCTGGGCCTGGAGCGTCAGCTGGCCAAGCGCAATGACATGCTGGAAGTGATCGGCAAGCGTCTGCCGCAGATTCAATCTCAGGTCGAACACTTCGGTCCGGCTCACGAAAACGTGATCGCTGCCTGCGGTGCGTTGTACCAAGACACCCTGAGCACCCTGCGCCAACGGATTCAGGTGCATGGCGACATGCGCAACCTGCAGCAACCGAGCAATGCCTCGAAGATTCGCGCGCTGTTGCTGGCCGGGATCCGTTCGGCACGCCTGTGGCGGCAGTTGGGCGGTCATCGCTGGCAGTTGGTGATCAGCCGGCGCAAATTGCTTAAAGAGCTTTACCCGCTGATGCGCAGCAGCTGAACCGCGCCCGCAATACCGCTTTGTAGTCAGTAACGCGTAATACGCCGGTCAGTTGGCAACGGACCGGCGGATTTTTTCATGTATGATACGCGCCCCATTTCGTTGCCCGACTGTCCGAGAACACCCCATGCAGCTCTCTTCGCTCACTGCGGTTTCCCCTGTTGACGGCCGCTACGCCGGCAAAACCCAGGCCCTGCGCCCGATTTTCAGCGAATACGGTCTGATCCGTGCTCGCGTCCTGGTTGAAGTGCGCTGGCTCCAGCGCCTGGCCGTTCACCCTGCCATCAGCGAAGTGCCGGCGTTCTCCGCCGAAGCCAACGCGGTGCTGAACACCCTGGCGGAAAACTTCTCTCTGGAGCACGCCGAGCGTGTCAAAGAGATCGAGCGCACCACCAACCACGACGTCAAAGCCATTGAGTACTTGCTCAAAGAGCAAGCGGCCAAGCTGCCGGAACTGGCTGCCGTCAGCGAATTCATCCACTTTGCCTGCACCAGCGAGGACATCAACAACCTGTCCCACGCCCTGATGCTGCGCGAAGGCCGTGATGACGTGATGCTGCCGCTGATGCGCCAGACCGCCGAAGCCATCCGCGAACTGGCGATCCGTTTCGCCGACGTGCCGATGCTGTCGCGCACCCACGGTCAACCGGCCTCGCCGACCACCCTGGGCAAAGAGCTGGCGAACGTGGTTTACCGTCTGGAGCGTCAAATCGCTCAAGTCGCCGCCGTTCCGCTGCTGGGCAAGATCAACGGCGCTGTCGGCAACTACAACGCTCACCTGTCGGCCTACCCTGAGATCGACTGGGAAGCCAACGCCCGCGCCTTCATCGAAGACGAGCTGGGCCTGGGCTTCAACCCGTACACCACGCAGATCGAGCCGCACGACTACATCGCCGAACTGTTCGACGCGATCGCGCGCTTCAACACCATCCTGATCGACTTCGACCGCGACATCTGGGGCTACATCTCCCTGGGTTATTTCAAACAGCGCACCATTGCTGGCGAAATCGGTTCGTCGACCATGCCGCACAAGGTCAACCCGATCGACTTCGAAAACTCCGAAGGCAACCTGGGCATCGCCAACGCACTGTTCCAGCACTTGGCGAGCAAGCTGCCGATCTCCCGCTGGCAGCGCGACCTGACCGACTCCACCGTACTGCGCAACCTCGGCGTTGGCTTCGCTCACAGCGTGATCGCGTACGAAGCCAGCCTCAAAGGCATCAGCAAGCTCGAGCTCAACGAGCAGAAAATTGCTGCCGACCTGGACGCGTGCTGGGAAGTATTGGCCGAGCCGATCCAGACCGTGATGCGCCGCTACAACATCGAAAACCCGTACGAAAAATTGAAAGAGCTGACTCGCGGCAAGGGCATCAGCCCTGAAGCGCTGCAGACCTTCATCGACGGGCTGGACATGCCTGCGCAAGCCAAGGCCGAGCTGAAACTGCTCACCCCGGCCAACTACATCGGCAACGCTGTGGCACAAGCCAAACGCATCTGATCGACCGCTCTACCCGTTTGAGACGCCCGGCAGCGCCGGGCGTTTTTATTCCCGTCTGAAAAGTGCTTTTTTTCAATAGGTTACACATGAATCCTGACATTCCTCTTCAACTTCTGGGTGGCATCACGGCGCGCGAATTCCTGCGCGACTACTGGCAGAAAAAACCCCTGCTGATCCGCCAGGCGATTCCTGATTTCGAAAGCCCGATCGACGCCGACGAACTGGCCGGCCTGGCGCTGGAAGAAGAAGTCGAATCGCGCCTGGTGATCGAGCACGGCGAACGCCCATGGGAATTGCGCCGTGGTCCGTTTGCCGAAGACGAATTCAGCAAGTTGCCGGAACGCGAATGGACTCTGCTGGTGCAAGCCGTCGACCAATTCGTCCCGGAAGTCAGCGAACTGCTGGAGCACTTCCGCTTCCTGCCGAGCTGGCGTGTCGACGACGTGATGATCAGCTTCGCCGCTCCAGGTGGCAGCGTGGGTCCGCACTTCGATAACTACGACGTGTTCCTGCTGCAAGGCCACGGCAAGCGCAACTGGAAAATCGGCCAGATGTGCGATTCCGAGAGCCCATTACTGCAACACGCCGACTTGCGCATCCTCGCTGATTTCGACGCCACCGACGAATGGGTACTGGAACCGGGCGACATGCTTTACCTGCCGCCGCGCCTGGCCCACTGTGGTGTGGCCGTTGACGACTGCATGACTTACTCGGTCGGTTTCCGTGCACCGAGCGCCGCTGAAGTGCTGACCCACTTCACCGACTTCCTCAGCCAGTTCCTGTCGGACGAAGAGCGTTACACCGACGCCGACGCGCTGCCGGCGGTCGATCCTCATCAGATCCAGCACGATGCCCTCGATCGCCTGAAAAGCCTGCTGGCCGAGCACATGAGCGACGAGCGCCTGTTGCTGACCTGGTTCGGCCAGTTCATGACCGAGCCGCGCTACCCGGAGCTGGTGGTTGGCCCGGAGGAGATCGAAGAAGAAGACCTGCTCGCCAGCCTCGAGCAAGGGGCGGTGTTGATCCGCAACCCGAGCGCACGTCTGGCCTGGTCCGAAGTCGATGACGACCTGTTGCTGTTCGCCAGCGGTCAAAGCCGTTATCTGCCGGGCAAACTGCGCGAGTTGCTGAAGATGATTTGCGCCGCCGATGCGCTGCACGTCGACAACCTTGGCCAATGGCTAAGTGATGAAGACGGCCGCGGCCTGCTGTGTGAACTGATCAAGCAAGGAAGCCTGGGGTTTGCCGATGAATAAAATTCACGTACGTGTCGCAGACTGGCAAAAGGACAACGCCGAGATCCGGCGCATTCGTGAAACGGTGTTTGTCGCCGAGCAATCCGTTCCGCCTGAACTGGAATGGGATGCCGATGACGCTACGGCGGTGCATTTTCTGGCCTTCGAAGGCGACTTTCCGATTGGCACCGCCCGCCTGCTGCCCGATGGGCATATTGGCCGGGTATCGGTACTGAAGGACTGGCGCGGCTTGAAAGTCGGCGATGCGCTGATGCACGCGGTGATCGGTGAAGCCGAGAAGCGCGGGCTGAAGCAGCAGATGCTGAGCGCGCAAGTGCAGGCCACAGCGTTCTATGAGCGCTTGGGCTTCAGCATGGTCAGTGAGGAGTTCCTGGAAGCCGGGATTCCGCACGTGGACATGGTGCGGCACTCCGCTTGAGACCCTGCAACTGATCGTTCCCACGCTCCGCGTGGGAATGCCTCTCGGGACGCTCTGCGTCCCCTCGCGGCAGTGACGCGGAGCGTTACAGGCTGCATTCCCACGCGGAGCGTGGGAACGATCACGCCCCGCCATCAACCGATGCCGGGGCGTTTTGCTGTCTGTGATTCAACTCGCACCACGCCGGGCCGACAAACTGGCAATATCAAGACTTTGAAGGCGGAGATACCGGATATGTCCCTACGCACCCTACTCACCACGCTGCTGCTTATCTGCAGTTTTTCGGTCATGGCCGCCACCGAGATCGTGCCCCTGAACTATCGCACCAGCGCCGATCTGCTGCCGGTGGCGCAGAATTTCATCGGCAAGGACGGCCAGGTCAGCGCCTATGGCAATCAGCTGATCGTCAACGCAGAACAGCGCAAGATCGACGAACTTAAAGCCTTGATCGGCCAACTCGACGTGGCCGCCAAGCGTCTGCTGATCACCGTCGATACCAACGAAAACAGTTTCCAGGGCGATCAGGGTTACTCAGTGAACGGCGCCAAGCCGAGCCAGACTCGCATCATCAACCGCAGCACTGACAGCCGCGACGGCGGTATCCAGCAGGTTCAGGCCAGCGAAGGCACACCGGCGCTGATCCAGGTCGGCCAGAGCGTGCCGCTGACCAGCACGCAGACCGACTCCTATGGCGACCTGCGCAGCCAGACCGAATACCGCAATGTCACCCAAGGCTTCTACGTCACCGCCAGCGTTACCGGCGACATCGTTCATCTGGTAATCAGTACTAACCGTGACCGGATGAGCCAGGAACGTCCCGATGTAGTGAACGTGCAAAGTACCGACACAACGGTCAGCGGTCGACTGGGCGAGTGGATCACCCTGGCTGGCGTGAATCGTCAGACTCAGACCGACAAACAGGGCCTGACCCACAGCTACTCGACTCAGGGCCGGGATGACATGACTCTGCGGGTGAAAGTCGATACGTTGGACTAAAGCACCAAAAACTGACTGATTAGTCGTATTAGACCAAAGATGTAGTGCCATAAAAAAAGCACTACAAAACGTTTGACGAGCCAAAAAAGCAAAGGCATGATGGCCTCGCTCCCGCTAATCAGAGGCCCTGGCAAGGGCTTTCGAGTTGCTGTTCGCACCTACCCCGCGAGCCGATTCGTGTCTGTACCGCCCACAAGGCGTGTTTGACGAGGTTGCCGACTGGAACGAAGTTGTCCCGAGGGACGGAAGCGTATTAGGTAACCCGGCTCCACACTGAAGTTCGCACCAAGGCCCACGACGCCCGAATGCGCCCGTCAGTTCGCCCTTACCTGCTCACTTTCCCCTCGAGCCCATCGTTCATCCCGTCGCCTTCCCCGCCGAACCCGACTTGACCGCCTAAGCTTCTGGTCAGCGAGCAGCCTTTTACGCCCCTTTTGAAATGCGTAGTTGGCACGCAGGAATTGTCCACCCCAGAACCACTTTCGATTAAAGACGCGACGAGGTTTATCTCCATGGCACTGACACGCGAACAGCAAATTGCAGCCCTCGAAAAAGACTGGGCTGAAAACCCGCGCTGGAAAGGCGTGACACGCAATTACTCCGCTGCTGACGTCGTCCGTCTGCGTGGCTCGGTTCAACCTGAGCACACCTTTGCAAAAATGGGCGCCGAGAAGCTTTGGAACCTGGTAACCCAGGGTGCCAAGCCGTCCTTCCGTCCCGAGAAAGATTTCGTCAACTGCATGGGCGCCCTGACCGGCGGCCAGGCTGTACAACAAGTCAAGGCCGGCATCCAGGCGATTTACCTGTCGGGCTGGCAAGTGGCTGCGGACAACAACTCCGCCGAATCGATGTACCCGGACCAATCGCTGTACCCGGTGGACTCGGTTCCGACCGTGGTCAAGCGCATCAACAACTCGTTCCGTCGCGCTGACCAGATCCAGTGGAAAGCCGGCAAGAACCCGGGCGACGAAGGTTACATCGACTACTTCGCTCCGATCGTGGCTGACGCTGAAGCCGGTTTCGGTGGCGTTCTGAACGCCTACGAGCTGATGAAGAGCATGATCGAAGCAGGCGCCGCCGGTGTTCACTTCGAAGACCAACTGGCTTCCGTGAAAAAATGCGGCCACATGGGCGGCAAGGTACTGGTTCCTACCCAGGAAGCCGTACAGAAGCTGACCGCTGCTCGCCTGGCAGCTGACGTTGCCGGTACACCGACCATCATCCTGGCCCGTACCGACGCTAACGCGGCTGACCTGCTGACTTCCGATTGCGATCCGTACGACCAGCCATTCGTGACTGGCGAACGCACCCAGGAAGGCTTCTACAAAGTGCGCGCCGGCCTGGATCAGGCTATCGCTCGCGGCCTGGCCTACGCGCCGTTCGCCGACCTGATCTGGTGCGAAACCGCCAAGCCGGATCTGGACGAGGCTCGTCGCTTCGCCGAAGCGATCAAAAAGGAATACCCGGACCAACTGCTGTCGTACAACTGCTCGCCTTCCTTCAACTGGAAGAAAAACCTGGACGACGCGACCATCGCCAAGTTCCAGCGCGAACTGTCCGCCATGGGTTACAAGCACCAGTTCATCACCCTGGCCGGCATTCACAACATGTGGCACAGCATGTTCAACCTGGCGCACGACTACGCCCGCAACGACATGACTGCCTACGTGAAGCTGCAAGAGCAGGAATTCGCTGATGCCGCCAAGGGTTACACCTTCGTGGCTCACCAGCAGGAAGTGGGCACCGGCTACTTCGACGACATGACCACCGTGATTCAAGGTGGCACGTCCTCGGTGACCGCGCTGACCGGTTCGACCGAAGAAGAACAGTTCCACTGATCTGCTTCGTTTAAGCAAACGGCCCTTGCGGACCGAATAAAAAGCTAACCGCAAAGCCGCCCATCTGACGCCCCGACTGGTTCGGGGCGTTTTTTTGCCTGGGATTTTTCTTTCCTCTGTAGGAGCGAGGCTTGCCCGCGAAGAACGATGACGTGGTATTCCTGAAAAATCGCAGCGCATTCTTCGCGGGCAAGCCTCGCTCCTACAGACTCAGGCAGACAAAAACATTGATCCAGAGCGGTGTCGCGATCAGAAAAAAGGGGTAAAACGGGAGCGCGTGCTACATGCAGTAACGCGCATATAAGACAACTTCCCAGCCACTCACTCGTTAAATAGTTTGAAAACCACGCCAAATAATATTGATTATCATTTATCGCCAACTATGTTCGTTACATTACCTACAAGACATATTTGACAAAATCCCCGCTAATGCCCGAGCGGCATGGGCTACAGGGCTTTGGAGGCGCGCGATGTCCTTATTCTTGTGAATAATTTCGCTATCGGAATTTTACTTGCTCGGTGTTTAGCCATAAAATCACCGCGATTGATTGCTGCGACATATCGTCACTGCTTTGTTTCTTTTCAAGCTCAGAGACCTTTGCTCTCTGTTAAGGATTACCAGCATGCCCGAAGCGACCGGACTCATGGCCCACAACTGGGGCTTTGCCATTTTCCTTCTGGGTGTCGGCGGCCTTTGCGCCTTCATGCTCGGCGTCTCCAGCCTCCTTGGGTCAAAAGCCTGGGGTCGCAGCAAAAACGAACCGTTCGAGTCCGGCATGCTACCTACCGGTGGCGCCCGCTTGCGGCTCTCAGCCAAATTCTATCTGGTCGCGATGCTCTTCGTGATCTTCGATATCGAAGCCCTTTTTCTCTTTGCCTGGTCTGTGTCCGTCCGCGAAAGCGGCTGGACCGGATTCGTCGAAGCTCTCGTTTTCATAGCAATTCTGTTGGCAGGTCTTGTCTACCTATTCCGAGTGGGCGCCCTTGACTGGGCTCCGGAAGCTCGGCGCAAGCGGCAAGCGAAGCTGAAACAATGAGGCTTTGGCAATGCAATACAATCTCACCAGGATCGACCCCGATGCTCCTAACGAGCAGTATCCGATTGGCCAGCGGGAAACCGTTTCCGATCCGTTAGAAGATCAAGTCCACAAAAACATTTTCATGGGCAAGCTCGAAGACGTGCTCAACGGCACGATCAACTGGGGGCGCAAGAACTCCCTGTGGCCGTATAACTTCGGTCTTTCGTGCTGCTACGTGGAAATGACCACCGCCTTCACGGCGCCCCACGACATCGCGCGCTTTGGCGCCGAGGTGATCCGGGCATCGCCGCGTCAGGCGGATTTCATGGTTATCGCCGGTACCTGCTTCATCAAGATGGCGCCGATCATTCAGCGTCTCTACGAGCAAATGCTCGAGCCTAAATGGGTCATCTCCATGGGTTCGTGCGCCAACTCCGGTGGCATGTACGACATCTACTCCGTCGTTCAAGGGGTGGACAAGTTCCTGCCCGTGGACGTCTACGTGCCTGGCTGCCCGCCCCGCCCTGAAGCTTTTCTGCAAGGCTTGATGCTGTTGCAGGAGTCGATTGGCCAGGAGCGTCGTCCACTTTCCTGGGTCGTTGGTGATCAAGGCGTATACCGCGCCGAGATGCCTTCCGAGAAGGAAAAGCGCCGCGAACAGCGAATCGCAGTCACCAACCTGCGCAGCCCCGACGAAGTCTGATCCAGATCTGTTCTTACAAAGAAACGAGAAACTGGCTTCATTCTTTACGTTGACCGAAAGCGATAAATAACCATGACTACAGGCAGTGCTCTGTACATCCCGCCTTATAAGGCAGACGACCAGGATGTGGTCGTCGAACTGAATAACCGTTTTGGCCCGGAGGCGTTCACCGCCCAGCCGACCCGCACCGGCATGCCGGTGCTTTGGGTTGCCCGCGTCAAACTCGTCGAAGTCCTGACCTTCCTGCGCAACCTGCCCAAGCCGTACGTCATGCTCTATGACCTGCACGGCGTGGACGAGCGTCTGCGCACCAAGCGTCAAGGGCTGCCAAGCGGCGCCGACTTCACTGTGTTCTATCACTTGATGTCGATCGAACGTAATAGTGACGTAATGATCAAGGTCGCCTTGTCCGAGAGCGACCTCAGCGTGCCGACCGTTACCGGTCTCTGGCCGAACGCCAACTGGTACGAGCGTGAAGTGTGGGACATGTACGGCATCAACTTTGCCGGTCACCCGCACCTGACCCGCATCATGATGCCGCCGACCTGGGAAGGTCACCCGCTGCGCAAGGACTTCCCGGCCCGTGCCACCGAGTTCGACCCGTTCAGCCTGACCCTGGCCAAGCAACAGCTTGAGGAAGAAGCCGCGCGCTTCAAGCCTGAAGACTGGGGCATGAAGCGTTCCGGTCCGAACGAGGACTACATGTTCCTCAACCTCGGCCCGAACCACCCTTCGGCGCACGGTGCGTTCCGCATCATTCTGCAGCTGGACGGCGAAGAAATCGTCGACTGCGTGCCGGACGTCGGTTACCACCACCGTGGTGCCGAGAAGATGGCCGAGCGTCAGTCCTGGCACAGCTTCATTCCGTACACCGACCGTATCGACTACCTCGGCGGCGTGATGAACAACCTGCCGTACGTGCTCTCGGTCGAGAAGCTGGCCGGCATCAAGGTGCCCGAGAAGGTCGACGTCATCCGCATCATGATGGCCGAGTTCTTCCGGATCACCAGCCACCTGCTGTTCCTGGGGACTTACATCCAGGACGTCGGCGCCATGACCCCGGTGTTCTTCACCTTCACCGACCGCCAGAAGGCGTACACGGTGATCGAAGCCATCACCGGTTTCCGTCTGCACCCGGCCTGGTACCGCATCGGCGGTGTCGCTCACGACCTGCCGCGCGGCTGGGAAAAGCTGGTCAAGGACTTCGTCGAGTGGATGCCCAAGCGTCTGGACGAATACCAGAAAGCCGCACTGGACAACAGCATCCTGCGTGGCCGCACCATCGGCGTCGCCGACTACAACACCAAAGAGGCCCTGGAATGGGGTGTCACCGGTTCCGGCCTGCGCGCCACCGGTTGCGATTTCGACCTGCGTAAGGCGCGCCCGTACTCCGGCTACGAGAACTTCGAATTCGAAGTGCCGCTGGCGGCCAATGGCGATGCCTACGACCGTTGCATCGTTCGTGTCGAAGAGATGCGCCAGAGCATCAAGATCATCGAGCAGTGCATGCGCAACATGCCGGAAGGCCCGTACAAGGCGGATCACCCGCTGACCACGCCGCCGCCCAAAGAGCGCACGCTGCAGCACATCGAGACCCTGATCACGCACTTCCTGCAAGTTTCGTGGGGCCCGGTCATGCCGGCCAACGAATCCTTCCAGATGATCGAAGCGACCAAGGGCATCAACAGTTATTACCTGACGAGCGATGGCGGCACCATGAGCTACCGCACCCGGATTCGTACCCCAAGCTTCCCGCACCTGCAGCAGATCCCTTCGGTGATCAAAGGCAGCATGGTCGCGGACTTGATCGCGTACCTGGGTAGTATCGATTTCGTTATGGCCGACGTGGACCGCTAAGCATGAACAGCCCGCTTATCCAGACAGACCGTTTCGCCCTGAGCGAAACCGAGCGCTCGGCCATCGAGCACGAGCTGCATCACTACGAAGACCCGCGCGCGGCGTCGATCGAAGCCCTGAAGATCGTTCAGAAGGAACGTGGCTGGGTGCCTGACGGCGCGCTCTACGCCATCGGCGAAATCCTCGGCATCCCGGCCAGCGACGTTGAAGGAGTGGCAACGTTCTATAGCCAGATCTTCCGTCAGCCGGTGGGGCGTCACATCATTCGCGTCTGCGACAGCATGGTCTGCTACATCGGCGGCCATGAGTCGGTGGTCAGCGAAATCCAGAGCAAGCTGGGCATCGGCCTGGGTCAGACCACCATCGACGGTCGTTTCACCCTGCTGCCGGTCTGCTGCCTCGGCAACTGCGACAAGGCGCCAGCGCTGATGATCGACGACGACACGTTCGGTGATGTGCAGCCTGCCGGCGTTGCCAAATTGCTCGAGGGCTACGTATGACCCTGACTTCCTTTGGTCCTGCCAACCGCATCAAGCGTTCGGCCGAGACACATCCGCTCACCTGGCGTCTGCGTGACGACGGCGAAGCCGTATGGCTCGACGAGTACCAGGCCAAGAACGGTTACGCCGCTGCGCGCAAGGCCTTCGCCGACATGGCCCAGGACGATATCGTCCAGACCGTGAAAGATTCCGGCCTCAAGGGTCGCGGCGGTGCAGGCTTCCCCACGGGCGTGAAGTGGGGCCTGATGCCCAAGGACGAATCCATCAACATCCGCTACCTGCTGTGCAACGCGGATGAAATGGAGCCGAACACCTGGAAAGACCGCATGCTGATGGAGCAACTGCCCCATCTGCTGATCGAAGGCATGCTGATCAGTGCTCGCGCGCTGAAAACCTACCGTGGCTACATCTTCCTGCGCGGCGAATACACCACCGCCGCCAAGCACCTGAACCGTGCCGTGGAAGAAGCCAAGGCTGCTGGCCTGCTGGGTAAAAACATCCTGGGTTCGGGTTTTGATTTCGAGCTGTTCGTCCACACCGGTGCCGGACGTTACATCTGCGGTGAAGAAACCGCACTGATCAACTCCCTCGAAGGCCGCCGCGCCAACCCGCGCTCCAAGCCGCCCTTCCCTGCCGCCGTCGGCGTGTGGGGCAAGCCGACTTGTGTGAACAACGTTGAAACCCTGTGCAACGTACCGGCGATCATTGCCGACGGCGTGGACTGGTACAAATCGTTGGCCCGCGAAGGCAGCGAAGACATGGGCACCAAGCTCATGGGCTTCTCCGGCAAGGTCAAGAACCCTGGGCTGTGGGAGTTGCCGTTCGGCGTCACCGGTCGCGAGCTGTTCGAAGACTACGCCGGCGGCATGCGCGACGGTTACACGCTCAAGTGCTGGCAGCCAGGCGGCGCCGGTACCGGCTTCCTGTTGCCGGAACACCTGGACGCACAAATGTACGCCGGCGGCATCGCCAAAGTAGGCACCCGTATGGGTACCGGCCTGGCCATGGCGGTGGACGACAGCGTCAACATGGTGTCCTTGCTGCGCAACATGGAAGAGTTCTTCTCCCGTGAATCCTGCGGTTTCTGCACCCCATGCCGTGACGGTTTGCCGTGGAGCGTCAAGCTGCTGCGCGCGATCGAGAACGGTGAAGGGCAAGCCGGCGATATCGAGACCCTGCTGGGTCTGGTCGGTTTCCTCGGCCCGGGCAAGACCTTCTGTGCACACGCACCGGGTGCCGTGGAGCCGTTGGGCAGCGCCATCAAATATTTCCGTCCAGAGTTCGAAGCCGGCATCGCGCCCACTAGCGCCGTCGTCCCGCCTCTGGCAAAGCCGATCGTAGTCGGCGCGTAAACGCTTAAAAAGGCGAAGGGTCCGTGCCCTTCGCCTTTTCGTCCGATGACGCCTTTCGAGGCTGTTTGGATTCGGACGGATAACAAGATTCCATTAGCCACGCCCGCTGACACCGGGCCAACGAAGAACTTTGAACCATGGCCACTATCCACGTAGACGGCAAAGAGCTCGAAGTCGATGGGGCAGACAACCTGTTACAGGCGTGTCTGTCGCTAGGCCTCGATATCCCTTATTTCTGCTGGCACCCAGCCCTTGGCAGCGTTGGCGCTTGCCGCCAGTGCGCGGTCAAGCAGTACACCGACGAGAACGACAAGCGTGGTCGGATCGTCATGTCGTGCATGACGCCAGCTACCGACGGCAGCTGGATCTCCATCGACGACGAAGAAGCGAAAGTGTTTCGCGCCAGCGTCGTTGAATGGCTGATGACCAACCACCCTCACGACTGCCCGGTCTGTGAGGAAGGCGGTCACTGCCATCTGCAAGACATGACGGTGATGACCGGCCACAACGAGCGCCGTTATCGTTTTACCAAGCGTACTCACCAGAACCAGCAACTGGGCCCGTTCATTTCCCACGAAATGAACCGCTGCATCGCTTGCTATCGCTGCGTGCGCTTCTATAAAGACTACGCCGGCGGCACCGACCTCGGTGTATTCGGCGCCCACGACAACGTGTACTTCGGTCGCGTTGAAGACGGCACCCTGGAAAGCGAGTTCTCCGGCAACCTCACCGAGGTCTGCCCGACCGGTGTGTTCACCGACAAGACTCACTCCGAGCGCTACAACCGTAAGTGGGACATGCAGTTCTCGCCGAGCATCTGCCATGGCTGCTCCAGCGGTTGCAACATTTCCCCGGGTGAGCGTTACGGCGAACTGCGTCGCATCGAAAACCGTTTCAACGGTTCGGTGAACCAGTACTTCCTGTGCGACCGTGGCCGTTTCGGCTATGGCTACGTCAACCGCGAAGACCGCCCGCGTCAGCCTCTGCTGGCCAATGGCGCGAAGCTGAGCCTCGACGAAGCGCTGGATAAAGCCGCCGACCTGCTGCGCGGTCGCAATATCGTCGGTATCGGTTCGCCGCGCGCCAGCCTCGAAAGCAACTACGCGCTGCTTGAACTGGTCGGCGCCGAGCACTTCTACTCCGGTATCGAAGCCGCTGAGCTTGAGCGCATTCGTCTGGTTGTGCAGGTGCTCAAAGACAGCCCGCTGCCGATCCCGAACATGCGCGACATCGAAGATCACGATGCGATTTTCGTCCTCGGCGAAGACCTGACCCAGACTGCTGCGCGCATGGCCCTGGCCCTGCGTCAATCGGTCAAGGGCAAGGCCGAAGACATGGCCGATGCCATGCGCGTTCAGCCGTGGCTCGATGCCGCGGTGAAGAACATCGGTCAGGACGCGCTGAACCCGCTGTTCATCGCCAGCCTGGCTGAAACCAAGCTCGACGACGTGGCTGAAGAATGCGTTCACGCAGCTCCCGACGACTTGGCCCGCATCGGTTTCGCCGTGGCTCACGCCCTCGATGCCAGCGCGCCGGCCGTTGAAGGCCTGGACGCTGAAGCCCTCGAACTGGCTCAGCGCATCGCCAACGCCCTGCTCGCGGCCAAGCGTCCGCTGATCATTGCCGGCACCTCGCTGGGTTCCAAGGCATTGATTGAGGCTGCTGCCAACATTGCGAAGGCGCTGAAGCTGCGCGAGAAGAACGGTTCCATCAGCCTGATCGTGCCAGAGGCCAACAGCCTCGGCCTGGCCATGCTCGGTGGTGACTCGGTCGACGCCGCCCTGCAAGCGGTGATCGACGGCAAGGCCGACGCCATCGTCGTGCTGGAAAACGATCTGTACACCCGCACCGACAAAGCCAAGGTCGATGCTGCCCTGAACGCTGCGAAAGTGGTGATCGTGGCAGACCATCAGAAGACCGCCACCAGCGATCGCGCGCACCTGGTTCTGCCAGCCGCCAGCTTCGCTGAAGGCGACGGTACGCTGGTCAGCCAGGAAGGCCGCGCCCAGCGTTTCTTCCAGGTCTTCGACCCGACTTACCTCGACGCAAGCATTCTGGTTCACGAAGGCTGGCGCTGGCTGCATGCCCTGCGTTCGACCCTGTTGAACCAGCCGATCGACTGGACCCAACTGGACCACGTCACCGCTGCCGTTGCTGCGAGCAAACCGCAACTGGCGCGCATCGTCGATGCCGCACCGTCCGCGGCGTTCCGTATCAAAGGCCTGAAGCTGGCTCGCGAACCGCTGCGTTACAGCGGCCGGACCGCCATGCGCGCCGACATCAGCGTGCACGAACCGCGTACTTCCCAGGACAACGACACTGCATTCGCGTTCTCCATGGAAGGTTACTCGGGCTCGGCCGAACCGCGTCAGCAGGTACCATTCGCCTGGTCGCCGGGCTGGAACTCGCCGCAAGCCTGGAACAAATTCCAGGACGAAGTCGGTGGTCACCTGCGTGCGGGCGACCCGGGCACTCGCCTGATCGAAAGCACCGGGGATTCGCTGAACTGGTTCGCCAGTGTTCCGCGCGCGTTCAACCCGGCTCCGGGCACTTGGCAGGTCGTGCCGTTCTTCCACCTGTTCGGCAGCGAAGAGAACTCTTCCAAAGCCGCGCCGGTTCAAGAACGCATTCCAGCCCCTTACCTGTCGCTGGCCAAGTCCGAAGCCGATCGTCTGGGCGTCAATGACGGTGCCCTGCTGAGCTTGAATGTGGCCGGCCAGACCTTGCGTCTGCCGCTGCGCATCAACGAAGAGCTGGGTGCCGGTCTGGTCGCATTGCCGGCCGGTTTCGCTGGTATTCCGCCTGCGATCTTTGGCAAATCCGTTGACGGTCTGCAGGAGGCAGCGCTATGACCTGGTTCACGCCTGAAGTGATCGACGTAATCATCGCGGTCCTCAAGGCCATCGTGATTCTGCTCGCTGTGGTGGTGTGCGGCGCGCTGCTGAGCTGGGTCGAGCGTCGTCTGCTCGCCCTCTGGCAGGACCGTTACGGTCCGAACCGCGTTGGCCCGTTCGGCGCGTTCCAGATCGCCGCCGACATGATCAAGATGTTCTTCAAGGAAGACTGGACCCCGCCGTTCGCCGACAAAGTGATCTTCACATTGGCGCCGGTCGTGGCCATGAGCGCCTTGCTGATTGCCTTCGCGATCATCCCGATCACCCCGACCTGGGGCGTGGCGGATATCAACATCGGCATCCTGTTCTTCTTCGCCATGGCCGGTCTGTCGGTCTACGCGGTGCTGTTCGCCGGCTGGTCGAGTAACAACAAGTTCGCCCTGTTGGGCAGCTTGCGGGCCTCGGCACAAACCGTGTCGTACGAAGTGTTCATGGGCCTGTCGCTGATGGGCATCGTGATCCAGGTTGGCTCGTTCAACATGCGCGACATCGTTGAATACCAGGCGCAGAACCTGTGGTTCATCATTCCGCAGATCTTCGGTTTCCTGACCTTCTTCATCGCTGGCGTCGCCGTGACTCACCGTCACCCGTTCGACCAGCCGGAAGCGGAACAGGAACTGGCCGACGGTTACCACATTGAATACGCCGGCATGAAATGGGGCATGTTCTTCGTCGGCGAGTACATCGGCATCGTGTTGATTTCGGCGCTGCTGGTGACCTTGTTCTTCGGTGGCTGGCACGGTCCGTTCGGCATTCTGCCGCAGATCCCGTTCATCTGGTTCGCACTGAAAACCGCGTTCTTCATCATGTTCTTCATCCTGCTGCGCGCCTCGATTCCGCGCCCACGGTATGACCAAGTGATGGATTTCAGCTGGAAGTTCTGCCTGCCGCTGACCCTCGTCAACATGCTGGTGACCGCTGCGGTCGTGTTGCTCAACACGCCCGCCGTCGCGGCTCAGTGAGGATAGAGAATCATGAAGTACATTTTTGACATCGTGCATGGCTTCTTCACCCAGCTTCGCAGCCTGGTGATGATTTTCGGCCACGCCTTCCGCAAGCGCGACACGCTGCAGTACCCGGAAGAAGCCGTGTACCTGCCACCGCGCTTCCGTGGACGTATCGTGCTGACCCGCGACCCCGACGGCGAAGAACGTTGTGTAGCCTGCAACCTGTGCGCCGTGGCCTGCCCGGTGGGTTGCATCTCGCTGCAGAAAGCTGAAACCGATGACGGCCGCTGGTACCCGGAGTTTTTCCGTATCAACTTCTCGCGCTGCATTTTCTGCGGCCTCTGCGAGGAAGCCTGCCCGACCACCGCGATCCAGTTGACACCGGATTTCGAAATGGCCGAGTTCAAACGTCAGGACCTGGTGTACGAGAAAGAAGATCTTTTGATCTCTGGCCCCGGCAAAAACCCTGATTACAACTTCTATCGTGTTGCAGGTATGGCGATTGCCGGGAAGCCGAAAGGCTCCGCGCAGAATGAAGCCCAGCCGATCAACGTGAAGAGCTTGCTGCCTTAAGGAAGAAAGATGGAATTCGCTTTCTATTTCGCATCGGGTATCGCGGTTGTGTCCACGCTTCGCGTGATCACCAACACCAACCCCGTGCACGCCCTGCTCTACCTGATCATTTCGCTGATCGCCGTGGCCATGACGTTCTTCGCCCTTGGCGCACCGTTTGCCGGTGTACTGGAAGTGATCGCCTACGCCGGCGCCATCATGGTGCTGTTCGTGTTCGTGGTGATGATGCTGAACCTGGGCCCGGCCTCGGTTCAGCAAGAGCGCGTCTGGCTCAAGCCCGGTATCTGGCTCGGCCCGGTCGCCCTCGGCACTTTGCTGCTGGTTGAATTGCTGTACGTGCTGTTCAGCGATGCCAGCGGTCAGGCCATCGGCCACACCACCGTAGACGCCAAGGCCGTGGGCATCAGCCTGTTCGGTCCGTATCTGCTGGTGGTCGAACTCGCCTCGATGCTGCTGCTCGCCGCAGCCGTCACGGCGTTCCACTTGGGCCGCAATGAAGCCAAGGAGCAATGACGATGCCTGCTATCCCTTTGGAGCATGGTCTGGCGGTCGCCGGCATCCTGTTCTGCCTCGGTCTGGTCGGCCTGATGGTCCGGCGCAACATTCTCTTCGTGCTGATGAGCCTGGAGGTCATGATGAATGCCTCCGCGTTGGCGTTCATCGTTGCCGGTAGCCGCTGGGGTCAACCGGATGGACAGATCATGTTCATCCTGGTGATCAGCCTGGCAGCCGCCGAGGCCAGTATTGGCCTGGCGATTCTGTTGCAGCTGTATCGCCGCTTCCACACTCTCGATATCGACGCTGCCAGCGAGATGCGCGGATGAACCTTCTCTATCTGACTTTCGTATTCCCTCTCATAGGTTTTCTGCTGCTGGCGTTCTCACGCGGTCGCTGGTCGGAAAACCTTTCGGCGCTGATCGGCGTCGGCTCCATTGGCCTGTCGGCAATCGTCACTGCTTACATCATCTGGCAGTTCAACGTTGCGCCCCCTGAAGGCGGTCACTACACCCACGTGTTGTGGCAGTGGATGGCGGTGGAAGGCTTCACGCCTGACTTCGCGCTGTACCTGGATGGTCTGTCACTGACCATGCTCGGTGTGGTGGTTGGCGTCGGCTTCCTGATCCACCTGTTCGCGTCCTGGTACATGCGCGGTGAAGCCGGCTACTCGCGCTTCTTTGCCTACACCAACCTGTTTATCGCCAGCATGCTGTTCCTGGTCCTGGCCGATAACCTGCTGTTCGTGTACTTCGGCTGGGAAGGCGTGGGCCTGTGCTCGTACCTGTTGATCGGTTTCTACTATAGCAACCGCAACAACGGTAACGCGGCACTCAAAGCCTTCATCGTGACCCGCGTCGGCGACGTGTTCATGGCCATCGGCCTATTCATCCTGTTCCAGCAGTTGGGCACGCTGAACATTCAGGAGCTGCTGGTCAAGGCGCCTGAGCACTTCAAGGCCGGTGACTTCTGGATCGTTCTGGCGACCCTGATGCTGCTGGGCGGCGCTGTCGGTAAATCCGCACAACTGCCGCTGCAAACCTGGCTGGCAGATGCGATGGCCGGTCCGACGCCGGTTTCGGCACTGATCCACGCCGCGACCATGGTGACCGCCGGTGTCTACCTGATCGCCCGTACTCACGGCTTGTTCGCCCTGGCGCCGGATATCCTGCACCTGGTCGGCGTTGTCGGTGGCGTGACGTTGGTGCTGGCAGGTTTTGCCGCACTGGTTCAGACCGACATCAAACGTATCCTCGCCTACTCGACCATGAGCCAGATCGGCTACATGTTCCTGGCCCTGGGCGTCGGCGCATGGGATGGCGCGATCTTCCACCTGATGACCCACGCCTTCTTCAAGGCACTGCTGTTCCTTGCCTCCGGTGCGGTGATCGTTGCCTGCCACCACGAGCAGAACATCTTCAAGATGGGCGGTCTGTGGAAGAAACTGCCACTGGCCTACGCCAGCTTCATCGTCGGCGGCGCGGCTTTGGCGGCCTTGCCTCTGGTAACCGCAGGCTTCTACTCCAAGGATGAAATCCTTTGGGAAGCGTTTGCCAGCGGTAACCAGGGTCTGCTTTATGCAGGTCTGGTCGGTGCCTTCATGACCTCGCTGTACACCTTCCGCCTGATCTTCATTGCGTTCCACGGTGAAGCGAAGACCGAAGCGCATGCCGGTCACGGTATCGCTCACTGGCTGCCGTTGTCGGTGTTGATCGTACTGTCGACGTTCGTCGGCGCGATGATCGTTCCGCCGTTGCACGGTGTGCTGCCGGAAAGCGTCGGCCATGCCGGTGGCGAAGCCAAGCACAGTCTGGAAATCGCCTCGGGCGCCATCGCCCTGGCCGGTATCCTGCTGGCAGCGCTGCTGTTCCTCGGCAAGCGTCGCTTCGCCACCGCCGTCGCCAACAGCGGCATCGGCCGCGTCCTTTCAGCCTGGTGGTTCGCTGCCTGGGGCTTCGACTGGATCTACGACAAACTGTTCGTCAAGCCTTACCTTGCGATCAGCCATGTACTGCGCAAAGACCCGCTTGACCAGACTATCGGTCTGATCCCGCGTATGGCCAAAGGCGGTCACACCGCCCTGAGCCGCACCGAGACCGGTCAATTGCGTTGGTATGCCGCCTCGATGGCTGCTGGTGCCGTGCTGGTAATCGGCGCCGTCGTGCTGGTAGCGGTCTGATATGAACCTTGCGAACTTGCGAAAGGAAACGAGCCCGTCATGATTCTGCCTTGGCTAATCCTGATCCCCTTCATCGGCGGCCTGCTGTGCTGGATGGGTGAGCGCTTCGGCGCTACCCTCCCCCGCTGGATTGCGCTGATCACCATGTCCCTGCTGCTCTCCCTCGGCCTCTGGCTGTGGGCCAACGGTGACTATTCATTGGCACCGGCGCCTGGTGCCGATCCGACGTGGGTGATTGAGTTCAAACACGTCTGGATCCAGCGCTTCGGCATCAACGTGCACCTGGCCCTCGACGGCCTGTCGCTGTTGATGATCCTGCTGACCGGTCTGCTGGGTGTCCTCTCGGTACTCTGCTCGTGGAAAGAGATTCAGCGTCATGTGGGCTTCTTCCACCTGAACCTGATGTGGATCCTGGGCGGTGTCGTCGGCGTGTTCCTCGCCCTCGACCTGTTCATGTTCTTCTTCTTCTGGGAAATGATGCTGGTGCCGATGTACTTCCTCATCGCGCTCTGGGGTCACAGTTCTTCGGACGGCAAGAAAACCCGGATCTACGCGGCGACCAAGTTCTTCATCTTCACTCAGGCTTCCGGCCTGATCATGTTGGTGGCGATCCTGGGTCTGGTACTGGTCAACTTCAACGACACCGGCGTGATTACCTTCAACTACGCCGATCTGTTGAAGACCAAGATGTCGATGACCACCGAGTACATCCTGATGCTCGGCTTCTTCATCGCCTTCGCGGTCAAGCTGCCAGTCGTACCGTTCCACTCCTGGTTGCCTGATGCTCACGCCCAGGCACCGACCGCGGGTTCCGTGGACCTGGCCGGTATCTTGTTGAAGACTGCTGCGTATGGCCTGCTGCGTTTCGCCCTGCCGCTGTTCCCGAATGCCTCGGCCGAGTTCGCGCCGTTCGCCATGACCCTGGGTCTGATCGGGATTTTCTACGGTGCGTTCCTGGCCTTCGCGCAAACCGACATCAAGCGTCTGATCGCCTTCTCGTCCGTTTCCCACATGGGCTTCGTGCTGATCGGCATCTACTCCGGCAGCCAACTGGCGCTGCAGGGCGCGGTGATGCAGATGCTGGCGCACGGTTTGTCGGCCGCGGCACTCTTTATCCTCTCCGGTCAGTTGTACGAGCGTACCCACACCCGCGATATGCGAGAGATGGGTGGCCTGTGGTCGAAGATTGCCTACCTGCCGGCCCTTAGCCTGTTCTTCGCCGCCGCGTCGCTGGGCTTGCCGGCGACCGGTAACTTTGTCGGTGAGTTCCTGATCCTGATCGGCACCTTCGCCAGCGCTCCATGGATCACCGTGATCGCTACATCCGGTCTGGTGTTCGGCTCGGTCTACTCGCTGATCATGGTCCATCGTGCCTTCTTCGGCCCGTCGAAATCGGACGCGGTGCTGCATGGCATGGACGGTCGCGAACTGATCATGGTGGTTGGACTGGCGGCGTTGCTGATCTACATCGGCGTGTACCCGCAACCGTTCCTCGACACCTCTGCCGCGACGATGCATGGCGTGCAGCAGTGGCTCGGCACCGCCTTCACTCAACTCGCTTCGGCCCGGTAAGAGCGCTATGGAATTCACGACTCAACACTTTATCGCGCTTGCGCCATTGTTGATCACCAGCGCCACGATCATCGTGGTGATGCTGGCTATCGCATGGCGCCGCAACCACTCACAGACCTTTCTGCTGTCGGTGGCAGGTCTGAACCTGGCTTTGCTGTCGATCCTCCCAGCTCTGAAAGTCGCGCCGCTGGCCGTGACGCCACTGCTGCAGATCGACACGTTCGCTTGCTTGTACATGGCGCTGATCCTGGTCGCCACCCTCGCCTGTGTGACCCTCGCCCACGCCTACCTCGGCGATGGCGGTTCGGGTTACCCGGGCAACCGTGAAGAACTTTACCTGCTGATCCTGATGTCCGCCGCCGGTGGCCTGGTGCTGGTCAGCGCGCAGCACCTGGCCGGGTTGTTCGTTGGTCTGGAACTGCTCTCGGTACCGGTCTACGGTCTGGTGGCTTACGCCTTCTTCAACAAGCGCTCGCTGGAAGCCGGCATCAAGTACATGGTGCTGTCGGCCGCCGGTTCCGCGTTCCTGTTGTTCGGTATGGCCCTGCTCTACGCCGACGCTGGCAGCCTGAGCTTCAACGGCATCGGTCAGGCCCTGGCGGCCACCGGTCTGCCAAGTTCTCTGGCTCAACTAGGCCTGGGCATGATGTTGATCGGCCTGGCGTTCAAACTGTCGCTGGTACCGTTCCACCTCTGGACCCCGGACGTTTACGAAGGTGCTCCGGCACCGGTGGCAGCGTTCCTGGCCACCGCGTCGAAAGTCGCTGTGTTTGCAGTGATGGTGCGTCTGTTCCAGATCTCGCCAGCGGCGAGCAGCGGTGTGCTGAGCGACGTACTGACCATCATCGCCATCGCGTCGATCCTGTTCGGTAACCTGCTGGCACTGACCCAGAGCAACCTCAAGCGTCTGCTGGGTTACTCGTCCATCGCCCACTTCGGCTACCTGCTGATCGCCCTGGTGGCGAGCAAAGGCCTGGCCGTGGAAGCCATCGGCGTGTACCTGGTCACCTACGTGATCACCAGCCTCGGCGCGTTCGGGGTGATCACCCTGATGTCCTCGCCATACAACGGCCGTGACGCGGATGCCCTGTACGAATACCGCGGCCTGTTCTGGCGCCGTCCGTACCTGACCGCCGTCCTGACCGTGATGATGCTGTCCCTGGCCGGTATCCCGCTGACCGCGGGCTTCATCGGCAAGTTCTACATCATCGCCACCGGTGTCGAATCGCAGCAATGGTGGCTGGTCGGCTCCCTGGTACTGGGCAGCGCCATTGGCGTCTTCTACTACCTGCGCGTCATGGTCACCCTGTACCTGATGGAACCGAACCTGCGTCGCCACGATGCCCAACTGCACTGGGAACAACGTGCAGGCGGCGTGATGCTGCTGGCGATTGCCGTACTGGCGTTCTTCCTCGGCCTGTATCCACAGCCGCTGCTGAACCTGGTTCAGCAAACGGGGTTGGCGGGTTGATCGCTTAAGCGATACTTGGTTACAAACAAAAACGGCACCTTCGGGTGCCGTTTTGCGTTTTGGGGATTGCTCTCCCCTTTCTCGGAAAAGGACTGCGAAGACATCAGCATTGGCTGACATTCGCCAGCTGCTGCTGAGCGCTAAGGTGGGTGAAGAGCTAATCAGGAGCATCCAATGAAGCTAGAAATTCTTTCGAGGTCGGAAAATGGTTTTGAATTCACCGCTCACTCGACCAACAGTTTGACCTATCGTCCTCTCGCCTTTGCCGTCTCCAAATATTCTGGCTATATTTGTCCAGAATATGCAGGAGAACTTATGATCATCGTTCCGTTAGCCGAAGCAAAAAACAATTTGTCCAAGCTCGTCGATGACGCGGCAGCCGGGCAGATCATCACTATTGCCAAACATGGGCGAGCCCTTGCCCGATTAGTCCCCGTGGGCAAGCCCTGCGGACGTCGTATCGGCGCAATGAAAGGCAAACTGGTTCTCGCTGACGACTTTGATGCGCCGCTTCCCGACGAAATACTGGATGCTTTTGAGGGGACTCACGAATGAGGGTTCTGCTCGACACACATATCTTGCTTTGGACGCTCAGTGATGACCCCAAACTATCTGGCAAAGCCAGAAAGCTAATTGAGAATGCTGCCGATATTTACATCAGTGCAGCGACATTCTGGGAGATGGCGATCAAGGTTGGACTAGGAAAGCTAGACGTTGATCTGGAGGAAATCCGGCAGTACAGCCTCGAAAGCGGTTTCATCGAACTACCAGTGACCTCAGAACACGCCATAGCAGTGAAAGACCTCGAACATCACCACCGTGACCCATTCGATCGGCTCATTGTTGCAACGGCCATGACAGAGCCAATGAAACTGCTCACCGCCGACCCATTAGTGGCCAAGTACACAGATTTAGCAATTTTGGTTTAACCGACCCACCTTTGCCCCTCCCCTCCCAAATATCCAGAATCGCCTCGCAGGTGAATCAGCCGCGTCCTACATCCCGATCCTGCCTTCGACTTTAACGTAATGACTTGACCGAATTGGGCAGGAACAGAAGCCTTGACCTATTCGATTCTTGTGATAGAAATATACGCAGGTAACGTACAGAACATGGACGCTCTTTTTATCGAATTACCCGTATTTCAGAAGCACAGAAATGACTACCTGGACGACGAACTGTTTCGCAGCTTTCAACTGGAGCTGCTGAAAAACCCGGAAACTGGCGACCTGGTGGAAGGTATGGGCGGGTTGCGAAAGGTCCGTTTCTCCGACCAGCGACGAGGCAAAGGCAAGCGCAGTGGACTAAGGGTGATTTATTACTGGTGGTCGGGTTTTGATCAATTCTGGCTGTTCACCGTATATAGCAAAAACGAGCAAGACGACTTGTCGCCTTCCCAGAAGAAACTTTTCAGACAAACTCTATATAGCGAAATCAACACGAGATCCCACCATGAAACGTGACATTTTTGCCGAACTGATGGAAGGCCTTGAAGCCTTGGCCGACGAGCGCCAAGGCAAGGTCACGCTGCGAACCCACAAGGTCAAACTGCCAAAACTGGTGCCAATCACTGCCGAGGAAGTGGTAGCCATACGCCAACAGCTCAACCTTTCCCGTTCGGTATTCGCGATGTACTTGCGCACCAACACCCGGACGCTGGAGAACTGGGAGCAAGGACGGGCGAAACCTAATGCTCAGGCGACAACGCTGATCCGGCTGGTTGAGCGCTTTCCGGAGACGGTTGAACAACTGGCGGCGCTGACCTGAAGTGTTTGCGGCGTTTTCAATGACGCCTTCGCGAGCAAGCCCGCTCCCACAGTGGATCTCCAGTGAACACACCATTGGGGGAACTCCTACGATTAACTGTGGGAGCGGGCTTGCCCGCGATGGCGGTGGAACTGGCACAAAGTAAAACGGCACCTTACGGTGCCGTTCGCGTTTCACATTCAGACGATTACTTACGCGCCGCCTCCCACGATTTCAGCAGTTCGGCATAGCTCACGGTTTCGCCTTTAGGCTTCTCGTTCGCCAGTTTCGCTTTCGGCGCACCCGGCTGGTCGAACCAATACTGAGCATCCTTCTCAGGATTCATTTTCGGTCCGCAGGTCGGTTGTACCTTGGAGCGTTCCAGACGGGTCATGATTGCATCCTGATCCTTGGCCAGACCGTCCAGTGCCTGTTGCGGGGTTTTCTCGCCACTGGCGGCTTCCGCGATGTGGCTCCACCACAGTTGCGCCAAGCGAGGATAGTCCGGCACATTGGTTCCGGTCGGAGTCCATTGCACGCGTGCCGGGCTGCGATAGAACTCCACCAGACCACCGAGTTTCGGTGCCAGGTCGGTCATGGCTTGAGAGTTGATGTCCGATTCGCGGATCGGGGTCAGGCCGACAATGGTTTTCTTCAGCGATACGGTTTTCGACGTCACGAACTGCGCGTACAGCCAGGCCGCGAGTTTTTGCTTTTCAGGTGTGGACTTGAGGAAGGTCCAGGAACCGGCGTCCTGATAACCGAGTTTCATGCCCTCCTCCCAGTACGGACCTTTCGGCGACGGCGCCATGCGCCATTTCGGTGTGCCGTCGGCGTTCATCACTGGCAGGCCCGGTTTGGTCATGTCAGCAGTAAACGCGGTGTACCAGAAGATTTGCTGGGCAATGTTGCCCTGAGACGGCACCGGGCCCGATTCGGAAAAGGTCATGCCCGCCGCTTCCGGTGGTGCGTATTTTTTCATCCAGTCAACGTATTTGGTGGTGGCATAGACCGCCGCCGGGCCGTTGGTGTCGCCGCCGCGGGTCACGCTGGAGCCGACCGGATGACAATCCTCGACGCGGATGCCCCACTCGTCCACCGGCAAGCCATTGGGAATGCCTTTATCGCCAGCGCCGGCCATGGAGAACCAGGCATCGGTGAAACGCCAACCGAGGGACGGATCTTTTTTGCCGTAGTCCATGTGGCCATAGACGCGCTTGCCGTCGATTTCCTTGACGTCTTCGCTGAAGAATTTGGCGATGTCTTCATAGGCCGACCAGTTCACCGGTACGCCCAGTTCATAACCGTACTTTTCTTTGAACTTGGCTTTCAAATCCGCTCGCTCGAACCAGTCAGCGCGGAACCAGTAGAGGTTGGCGAACTGCTGGTCGGGCAGTTGATAGACTTTGCCGTCCGGCGCGGTGGTGAACGAGATGCCGATGAAGTCCTTGATGTCCAGCGTTGGCGAGGTGTAGGCCTTGCCTTCGTTGGCCATCAGGTCGGTGATCGATTCGGTCTTGCCGTAGCGAAAATGCGTGCCGATCAGGTCCGAGTCGTTGACCCAGCCGTCATAGATGTTCTTGTCCGATTGCATCTGGGTCTGCAGCTTTTCCACCACGTCGCCTTCCTGCAGCAAGTCGTGGGTCAGCTTGATCCCGGTGATCTCGGTGAAGGCCTTGGCCAGCACCTTGGATTCATATTCGTGGGTGGCAATGGTTTCCGAAACCACCTTGATGCTCATCCCGCGAAACGGCTCGGACGCCTTGATGAACCACTTCAGTTCTTCGAGCTGCTGTTCGGCAGTCAAGGTGGACGGTTTGAATTCGCTGCCAATCCATTTCTTCGCAGCATCTTCGTAGGCATCGGCCCAGGCAGATGCGCTCAAACCGCTGAGTGCCAGCAGGGCTGCCAATGAAATGCTATGTCGCAGCTTATTGTTTTTATCGAACATAAGACCTCCTGTTTAAGTGGCGGAGCACGATTGCCGAGCGATTCGACTAGCCCCAACGCATCACAGCCAACAGCCACACCAGGGACAACGCGAACGCCACCCAGATGCTCCAGTCGGTGACGCCGATTACCAGCAAATGCAGGTAGGCGCTGCCGAGAAGACCGATAAACAGCCGATCGCCACGGGTAGTGGCAATCGGCAAAAAACCACGCCGAGGGATGCTCGGCGAACGCAATTCCCAGGTCGTCATGCCCGCCAGAGTCAAGGCAATGACGCTGAAGAACGCCGCCGTGGGGCCGGTCCAGCTCATCCATTCCATCATCAATTCCTCATACTCGGCCCAAGGCAAAACCCTTGGCCACGTGGTTGCGAACAAACCAGATCACCAGCATGCCCGGCAGAATAGTCAAAACCCCTGCTGCCGCCAGAACGCCCCAGTCGATGCCGGACGCCGAGACTGTACGGGTCATCACCGCCGCGATGGGTTTGGCGTTTACCGAGGTCAGGGTTCGTGCCAGCAATAGCTCGACCCAGGAAAACATGAAGCAGAAAAACGCCGTAACACCGATCCCGGAGCCGATCAGCGGGACGAAAATTTTCACGAAGAACTTGGGGAAACTGTAGCCGTCGATGTAGGCGGTTTCGTCGATTTCCTTGGGAACACCGGACATGAAACCTTCAAGAATCCACACCGCCAACGGCACGTTGAACAGACAGTGAGCCAACGCCACCGCGATGTGTGTATCGAATAGCCCGATCGAGGAGTACAGCTGAAAGAACGGCAGCAAGAACACCGCCGGTGGTGCCATGCGGTTGGTCAGCAGCCAGAAAAACAGGTGCTTGTCGCCGAGAAAACGATAGCGCGAAAACGCATACGCCGCCGGCAGCGCCACGCTCAGGGAGATCAGCGTGTTGAAACTCACGTAATACAGCGAGTTGAGGTAACCGGTGTACCAGCTCGGGTCAGTGAAGATCACCTTGTAATTGGCGAAGGTGAAATCCTGGGGAAACAGCGTCAGGCCGCCGAGAATTTCGGTGTTGCTCTTGAAGGACATGTTCAGCAGCCAGTAGATCGGCACCAGCAGGAACAGGATGTAGATCAGCAACGGGATTAGCTTTCTCTTGCTCATGGCAGGCCTCACCGATTGGCGTCAGAGTGAGTCATGGCGGTATAGAACAGCCACGACACCAACAGGATGATCAGGAAGTACACCAGCGAAAAAGCGGCCGCCGGGCCAAGGTCGAATTGCCCGATGGCCATTTGGGTCAGCGTCTGACTCAGGAACGTCGTGGCATTGCCCGGACCGCCACCCGTCAGCACGAACGGCTCGGTGTAGATCATGAAGCTGTCCATGAAGCGCAGCATCACCGCGATCAGCAGCACGCTCTTGAGCTTGGGCAACTGGATGTGTCGGAAAACCGCCCAGGCCGATGCCCGATCAATCCGCGCGGCCTGGTAATACACATCCGGAATCGCCCGCAAACCGGAGAAACACAACAGCGCCACCAGCGACGTCCAGTGCCACACATCCATCACCAACACCGTGACCCAGGCGTCCATGGTGTTGGCCGCATAGTTGTAGTTGATGCCCATGGCGTTGAGGCTCGAACCGAGCAAACCGATGTCGGCCCGGCCGAAAATCTGCCAGATGGTGCCGACCACGTTCCACGGGATCAGCAAAGGAATCGCCAGAATGATCAGCACCAGCGACGACCAGCGACCCTTGGTCGGCATGGTCAGGGCGATGGCGATGCCCAACGGGATTTCAATCAGCAACACGCAGCCGGAGTAGATGAACTGGCGCAGCAGCGAGTCGTGCAATCGCGGATCGAGCAGCACCTGCCTGTACCAGTCAGCACCGACGAAGTAGCGGCTGGACTGGTCGAAGATGTCCTGCACCGAGTAGTTGACCACGGTCATCATCGGGATCACCGCACTGAACGCCACCAGCAGGAATACCGGCAACACCAGCCACCAGGCTTTGTTGTTCTGCACCTTGTTCATGGCAGCACCTCCAGCAGGTAATCATCGGCATAGACCATCAGCCATTGCGCCGGAAAACTGATGTACGCCGTGCCTTCGGGCACTGGCTTGTCTTCGGCCAGGCGTACTTTCAGCGGTGCGCCGTCGAGGTTCAGGGTCAAGATCTTGTAGGTACCCAAGTCTTCGACGTGTACGACCTGTGCCTGCAGCGCGTCATCACAGGGTTCATCCCACACATGAATGAACTCCGGGCGAATACCGACCTTCAGGGTTTTCCATTCGGACTCGGCGATTCGTTTCTGCATCGCGTCGGACAACGGCAAATGAGTCCCGGCAAAACCGACACCGCCGGCTTGTGGCTTAACCTCGATCAGGTTCATCCCCGGGCTGCCGATGAAATAACCGACAAAGGTGTGGCTCGGCCGCTCGAACAATTCCCGTGGCGTGCCGAACTGCACGATCTGCCCGCCATACATCACGGCGATCTTGTCGGCGAAGGTCGAAGCTTCGAGTTGATCGTGGGTGACGTAGACCATGGTGATGTTGAACTGCTCGTGGATCTGCTTGAGCTTGCGCCGCAGCTTCCACTTCAGGTGCGGGTCGATCACCGTCAGCGGTTCATCGAAGAGGATCGCCGACACGTCATCGCGCACCAGCCCACGGCCCATGGAGACTTTCTGTTTTTCATCGGCGTTGAGGTTGCGGGCTTTCTTGTGCAGCAATGCCTGGAGGTCGAGGACTTCAGCGATTTCCTGCACCTTAGTGTGAATTTTCGCTTCCGCCATGCCCTGATTGCGCAAAGGAAAGGCCAGGTTATCGAACACCGTCATGGTGTCGTAGACCACCGGAAACTGGAAAACCTGGGCGATGTTGCGTTTTTCCGGGGTCAGATCATTGACCGCTTTGCCATCGAACAGCACATGCCCTTGGGACGGACTGAGCAACCCGGAAATGATGTTGAGCAAGGTCGACTTGCCGCACCCCGAAGGCCCGAGCAGCGCATAAGCACCGCCCTGCTCCCACACATGATCCATCTCGCGGATCGCATAATCCTCAGGGCCGGACGGCGTTGGGGTATAGCTGTGGGCAAGGCTCTGCAAACGGATTTCGGCCATCAGGCAACCCTCGCAATGCGGCGGCCGGGCGCCTGAACCAGTCGCCCCTGCCTATCGAACACAAACAGTTTATGGGTCGGGATATAGATGCGAATCGGCGCGTCGACGTCGTATTCGTGTACGCCCGGCAAGTGCAGCACCAGCAGGAAATACTCGTTGCGCACGTGCAGGAAGGTTTCCGAACCGCTGATCTCAGCCACCTCGACGGTCACCGCCAGTTCCAGGTCATCGTCGTTGCTCGGCACCAGCGAAATGTGGCTGGGGCGCACGCCGAAACGGAACTCGCCCTCGCCCACCGGTCGCAGATCGACATTCAACGGGAAGTGCACAAAATTGGCGAAGCTGACTTCGTTGCCGGCGATGCGCCCCGGCATCAGGTTGATCGGCGGCTCGGAGAACAGCTCCGCCGCCAGCACGGTTTGCGGCTGGTGATAAACCTCGGCGGACTTGCCGCTCTGAATCACCCGACCTTCGTGAAGAATCGTGGTGGTGCCGCCCAGCGCCAGGGCTTCGTTGGGTTCAGTGGTGGCGTAAATCGCGATGGTGTGCCGGGCCTTGAACAGCTCGCGCATTTCCTGGCGCAGCTCTTCGCGCAGTTTGTAGTCGAGGTTCACCAGTGGCTCGTCGAACAGAATCAGCTCGGCGTCCTTGACCAGCGCCCGAGCCATGGCCGTGCGCTGTTGCTGACCGCCGGAGAGTTCCAAAGGATGGCGCTGAAGGAATTTCTCGATGCGCAGCATCTTTGCGGTTTCCAGCACTTTGCTCTGGATCAGCTCATTGGAAACGCCGGACTGACGCAGCGGCGAGGCGATGTTCTCGAACACCGTCATGGTCGGGTAATTGATGAACTGCTGATAAACCATCGACACATTGCGCAAACGCACAGGGCGCTGGGTGACGTCGACGCCGTTCATCAGGATGCGGCCGCTGTCGGGCTTGTCCAGACCGGCCATCAGGCGCATGAGGCTGGTTTTGCCGGACAGCGTGCGACCGAGCAAAACGTTGAACGATCCGGGTTCGAAGTTAAGGCACGCATCGTCGATCCAGGTCTGACCCTCGACGGTACGGCTGACGTGCTCCAGGACTAGTGACATGGCTCGGCCTTTTTATTATTGGAGTCAAGCGACCTGAGCACTACAGCGACATTCGTGCCAGAAATTCCAAGCGGTTGATTCGGTTTAAAATTTCTCAAAATGAGATAAAAGTTGAGTTCGTTGCTGAACAGAAATGAACAACGGCGACTGAACAATTGAACAGTTCAAAGATTGACAATGAACAAATGTGAACAACACTCTATAGACGTTTTTAGCCACACATTGCTCCCGTAGAGCCAGGCTTGCCGGCGAAGGCGTCGTCGAAATCGCCTTCGCCGGCAAGCCTGGCTCCTACAGGGGTATGTGGCGTTTGAACGTGATGCATACCCATAAAAACAATAAAAGCTTGCTCAGAGATCGACTGCCATGGCCGCACCTGCCCCGCCGCTCTCCCACGACGCCATCATCCAGGACTCCTGGTCCCGCTGCCGCGCGTTCGGGCTCGATCATCAGAGTGCGCCGGCGTTTGATCAGCTGCCGGCCGATGGCATCGCCCAGTTGCTGGAGAGCCAGCATTCACTGGTGCAGACCACCCATCAGGAAGTTCTGCCGTATTACGAGAACATCCTCAGCAACTCCAATTGCCTGATCATGCTCGCCGACAATCAGGGCCAGGTGCTGACGTCCTGGGGCACCCAGCGTTTCATCGAGCCGAGCCTCACCCGCGGTTTCAGCGCTGGCGCCAGCTGGATGGAGCGTTGCAGCGGCACCAACGCGATCGGCACTGCCTTGGCTTGTGAGCAGGCCGTGCACATCGAGCACGATGAACATTTTCTCAAGGCCAACCGCTTCATGACCGGTTCCGCCGCACCGATTTTCGATGCCGAGCGCAAGGTGATCGCGGTGCTGGACGTGTCCAGCGACAGTTATCTGCCGCCGTCCCATACACTGGGCATGGTCAAAATGATGAGCCAGACGGTGGAGAACCGGCTGATCCTCAACCTGTTCCACGGCCAGCATTTCCAACTGACCTTCAACACCGGGCTGAACAACCTCGACAGCCAATGGGCCGGGTTGCTGATTTTCGATGAAACCGGTCAGGTACTATCCGCCAATCGCCGGGCTGACAATCTGCTGGGGATCAGCCTGTCGCGGGTCAGCGTCGAGAGCCTGTTCAAAGTCTCATTGCTGGAACTGCTGAACCAGCCGGATGGCCTGCCATTTGCCCTGCAAGCCTCGGGGCGCAACCGTTTTCAATGCCTGTTAAAGCGACCGAAACCAGTGCCGATTCAGGCACATCTGTTTTCTGAAGAAACAAAGAGCGCTGAACCCACCGTGGCGGCGCCCACAGCGATCAGCCTCAATACCCTGCACTTTGGCGACAGCCGCGTGGAAAAAGCCGTGCGCCAGGCCGAGCGCTTGCTGGAAAAGGACATCCCGCTGTTGATCCATGGGGAAACCGGAGTCGGCAAGGAAGTCTTCGTCAAAGCCCTGCATCAGGCCAGTTCACGCAGCAAACAGCCGTTCATTGCCGTCAACTGTGCAGCGATCCCCGCCGAACTGGTGGAATCCGAGCTGTTTGGCTACGAGAAAGGCGCGTTCACCGGCGCCAGCCAGAAAGGCAGCATCGGGCTGATCCGCAAGGCCGATAAAGGCACGCTGTTCCTCGATGAAATCGGCGACATGCCACTGCCGACCCAGGCCCGGCTGCTGCGGGTGTTGCAGGAGCGTTGCGTGCAACCGGTGGGCAGCAGCGAATTGTTTCCGGTGGACATTCGGATCATTTCAGCGACCAACCGCTCGTTGCGCGAGCAGGTTCAGCTGGGGCGGTTTCGTGAGGACTTGTATTACCGCATTGGTGGTTTGACCCTGGAACTGCCGCCGCTGCGCGAACGCAGCGATAAGGAAGCGCTGTTCAAACGGCTATGGGAACAGCACCGCGAACCGAGCCAATGGGCTGGCTTGAGCCGTGAAGTGATGGAGCTGTTCAGTCGCCATCCGTGGCCCGGGAATTTGCGTCAGGTCAGTAGTGTGATGCAGGTGGCGCTGGCTATGGCCGAGGAACAACCCGTGCGGCCGGAGCATTTGCCGGATGATTTTTTTGTCGATCTGGAGATGGAGCTGGTGGTTACGCCGGAGCCGATAACCGTCGACCTCAATGATGCCGAGGAATTGAATCGGCAGTTGCAGGCGGCTGGGGGAAATATTTCCCATTTAGCCCGCAGGCTCGGGGTTAGTCGCAACACCCTTTACAAGCGATTGCGCCAGTCAGGCGACTGATCGTTCCCACGCTCCGCACCGCTAATGTCCGAGAAAACTTTTTCAAAGCTGAAGGCAGCCTTGGGCACCTGTAAGCTTTGTTCGTTTTGGCCTTCGGTATTCAAACCGTTCGATGCTCAATCCAAAATAGGCACTGTGTCATCGCGTGAGTTGAATTGCTCTCAGTTGGCGCTACATACATGCTCATCCAGACAGTCCGATGACTAGAAGGTTGGCTCGCCACACGTCGCTGACGCGGTACCAAGTGTGCGCAGACCAATAATTACGACCACTACCATTACGAGCCCCGCGACAATGGCTATACCGAACCCTGCCCGCGCGCCATAGACGTCGATGATCAGGCCCGAAAGTACTCCACCGAGCGCAACACCGATGCTGATGCCGGTCGTCATCCACGTTAGTCCTTCGGTGATCCTGGAAGGTGGAACAATGATCGTGCCGAGATTCATGACGATGACCATCGTTGGCGCGAATGACACACCTGCCACAAAGAGCATTCCCGCAAGGATGTAGACGTCCGGTGAGAAAATGGGCAATACGGCTGTGACTGCCGTTACCAGTACCCCAACAAAGAACTGCTTTTCAATCGGTAAGGAAACCCTTAACGCGCCGAACGTCAGGCCAGCAACCATTGAGCCGAGCGCATAGGCTGCCAGGATGAAGCTGGCGGACGCTGGCCAGCCTTGTGCGTTGGCGAAAGCAACAACTGCCACATCGATTGATCCGCCAATTACACCCATCGCTAGAAGTGCCAGAACGATGGTGCGAAGGCCGGGGATAAATAAGGTCGAGCTTGCGCTCCTCATGCTGCCTACAACCACCTTCGGTTCTGTCCGCCGCTGGAGAAGAAAAGCAGTCACACCGATTACCAGCAGCAAGACGGCAACAAGCGGTCCGGCTTCGGCGAAGAAGCTGATGCTCAGAGCAATGGCGAGTGGTGGGCCGATAATAAACGCGAGTTCAGTTAGAACAGTGTCCAGTGAGAAGGCCGTGTGTAGTTGCGGCTTGCCACGGAAAAGCTGTGTCCAGCGCGCTCTTATCATCGCGGGCATGCTGGGCATTGTGCCTGCCAGTGCCGCAAGAATAAAAAACAGTACCGCTGGGGCCCGCATGTAGACAGCAAGTATCAGCGCCAGCAACATACCAATGCTGAAGGCAGTCACAAAGGGCAAAACCCGACTCTGACCTCGCTGATCAACGAGTTTCGATATTTGCGGGCCGATCAGCGCATTCGCTAATGTAAATGTACCTGCGACAGAGCCAGCCAGCCAATAAAGGCCCGTCTGCTGCACCAACATAGTAATGATGCCGATGCCGATCATTGCCTGTGGCAGACGGGCAATGGAGCTCGCGATGACTAACCCCATGACGCCGGGGGTTGTCAGAAGCTCGCGATAGGGATTAGCCATGATTTCTCCAGTTTATAATTCGACGCTGATAAGTATCCCGCTACACGTGACGTAAACAATTGGATGCGGTTTACCGGCGACAAAAATGTCCATTGAACAAGCATACGAGTGGGTAGTTACAAAATTTGCAACAGCCCCCACTTGCATGCCGACTAGTGGCGTCTGTAAAAGCTAACGCTCAATCATCCTTGCAAAAGTGCTCGATTAAATGCTTCAGCCAAGTGCTTGCGATTACTGACATCAGCCATCATGGACAGATGCCCGCCCGGAACAGAAATAGAACGAATAGCCAAATCAGGTAATCGTTCTCTCCACCCGCCTACCATATCAACATGAGGCAGACTGGCACGCTCACGATCCGCAGCGTAGAAATGATAGAGATTGATCGGTAATGGCGCTGGCTTATAGGCGCCGGCAATTTGTGAAAATTGATAAACAGCTTGCCATTTGACTGTTTCCAGTGAGATATCTGCATTTAAATCATAGCCTCCCAGATCCTGGGCTTTTCTTATCAGCTCACCAAACTCATCACACTCACTTAATCTATCGAGTTCATGACTCTCCGCTTCGGAAACCACCGACCTAACATGTTCAATAAAATAGTGCTTTATATCTTTATTTTTATAAATCAACTTATGTGGCGCCGGAACATCAATAAACCCTAAAAACTCAACGCTGGCATCTTTGCACATAAGCACATGGGCGATTGCGTAAGCGAGGATTCCTCCAGAAGAATATCCCGCAATTCGATAAGGCCCTTCAGGCTGAATCGCCTGGATGAGCGGTACCATTCTTTCGGCCATAACCTCCATTGAGTGAGGAAAAGGTTCGCCAATGGCCGACCAGGGCAACACATGGATCGGGCAGCTCACCCGGATCTGTTGTGCCAGAGAAATAGCATACGAATAATCAGCTAATCCCGAAGGAACAAAAAAGACCGGGGACTCAGTCCCGCCACTGCGCACCGTGATCGCTCCGACATGCCGATTAAGCAAAGGAGACTGTGCGATTTGAAAGGCAAGGTTAGCCATACGCGGGTGTTCAAAAATGTCGCTCAGCGAACACTCCAAACCATAACTCCTGATTTTTTGCATCAGCTGGACGGCCATGAGCGAATGGCCGCCGAGCGCGAAGAAGTTGTCATGGCGCCCCACCGGCTCAACCCCGAGCAACTCTGACCAAAGCGCTGCCAGGATAGTCTCAGTCTCACCTTGTGGGGCCTCATAGGCCGCATGAGCAAAGGCCTCTTCCTCAGGAACAGGCAACGCCCGCCGATCAAGCTTGCCGTTAGGCGTCAGCGGCAAGCTTTCAATGAGCACAAAGGCAGACGGCACCATGTAGTCGGGTAAACGCTCACTCAGATAATCACGCAGTCGTCCTGCAAGCGGTAAATCCGCCTCGGAGTCGGCCTTGAATATAAAGGCATCATTGTTCGAGACCTCTGGCTGAGCCACCACATAAGCGATCAGTCGCTTGTCGGTGTCTACGCCTTGCACCTCCACAACCGCCTCGCGGATGGAGGGATGCTCGGTCAATCTGGCCGCGATTTCGCCCGGCTCAATCCGCAAGCCCCGTATCTTGACCTGATCGTCATTGCGGCCCAGGAACACCAGGTTTCCGTTCGACAGATAACGGGCCAAATCCCCCGTTTTATACATGCGCGCGTCAGGCTTGCCTGCAAAATGATCGAGCAAGAAACGCTCGTCCGTCAGTTCGGGAAGGTTGAGATATCCACGCGCAACACCGATCCCGCCGATATATATCTCACCCACCGCTCCCATTGGAACAGGCTGGCCATGCGCGTCCAGAAGATAGAGGTTCAAATCCGGCAGACGTTGACCGATCACGCTGTCGGCTTGTTGTGCATCTGATGACGTCAGAGGGTAATAGGTGACGTGGACCGTGGTTTCCGTGATCCCATACATGTTGACCAGTTGTGGGACAAATTCGCCACGCACCCCATACCAGTTGCGCAGGGTCGACGGCTGCAGCGCTTCGCCTCCAAAGATGACATAGCGCAGCCGGTCCGATGACGGTTGTACGTACTCCATCAAGGTGGTAAAGGCGCTCGGGGTCTGGTTCAAAACGGTGACGCCCTGCTCACAAATCAACTGGTAAAACGCTTGCGGAGAACGGGTAATCGCATGCGGGACCAGCACCAGCGTCCCTCCATAACGAAGGGCTCCCCACAGTTCCCAGACCGAGAAGTCGAAGGCAAAAGAGTGGAACAGACACCAAACATCACTGGCCTCAAAACCAAAAGATGGATGTGTCGTGTCGAACAGACGCATCACCTGAGCGTGCTCGACCATGACCCCTTTAGGTTGTCCGGTTGAGCCCGAGGTGTAGATGATATAGGCGAGGTTGTTGGGGGTAAGGCCGGTGACTTCAGGATTGGCGTCCACTTCAGCGTGGACATCACCAGGATCAAGGACGGTATGAACCTGCAAAGCAGCCCCGAGCGCTCGGCGCCCCGCCGCGTCAGCCAGCACTAGGACTGGAGCCGTATCTGCAAGAATGAACACCAGCCGCTCCCCCGAATATTCCGGATCGAGCGGCACATAGGCACCGCCCGCCTTCAGGATCGCCATCAGGCCAATAATCATCGCAGGGGAGCGCTCGACACAGATCGCCACAAGCTGGTCAGGTCCAACACCCAAGGTAATTAACCGATGGGCCAGCCGATTAGCCCTGGCGTTGAGTTCACCATAGCTGAGCGCCTCCCCCTCAAAGACCAGTGCCACTGCCTCAGGGTTGCGCGCAACTTGCGCCTCAAATAAATGGTTAATGCACAGATGATCCGGATATTTAGACATATTCTTCACCTTTCCCTCCTGGAAGCGAAAACTCCACTTTTATCGATTATTTGCACCTAAAATCGGACCAGTGCAAATTCTATAAAATATTGTCCATTGAACCACGTCTCTCGTTTGCCGTTACGACCTCACCATTGACAAAACAGCGAATAAAGAAAAATCCTACTCATACGCAAGAAAGCTCCGACAATAATTACAAATAGGCTATATTCATTCATCACCTACGAACGCTAACAACTTAAGAGACTCAACCACAAACACTTAAATATGCACACCGGACTCACATAATCACTGGGAACTATTTTTATTCCCCGTCAAGATTTCCCGTACTGCTCATACCGAATGACTTATACCAGCAACACCTAAAGACACTAATATTTCCCAGGCGAAGGATAATTACCATCCTCTAAACATCCTGAGCACTGCAAACTATTAGTTACTTGAATTTTTACCACGACGACTGCAGCAAAAAAACAACTCTAAAAAACTCACAACCATTTAACAACCACTCAGAGTTTGACCCTCGACGAGATCTAAAGATAACGCAACACCGTTTCAATTCAACACTGATAAAAATAATGTATTGGTCACCCTAAAATCAGGAATTACCCGAAGAACCTCAAATAAAAATATGTCCTTATGTTATGAAACACGCATCGTCTGGGCCAGACGTATACAGCCTTCAGCAAAAACTTTTACCCGCAAAATCATCCCTGCCAAGCGCCCCCTTAAAAAACAAAAAACCCGCACAAGGCGGGTTTTGTTTGATCGTTCCCACGCTCTGCGTGGGAACGATCATCAGTCAGCCAATCGCCAAGTCGTCCCCCCCTTCCCATCTTCCAGCACCACACCCATGGCGGTGAGCTGGTCGCGGATGCGGTCGGATTCGGCCCAGTCTTTACCGGCACGAGCTGCCAGACGTGCAGCAATCAGCGCCTCGACTTCGGCTGCATCCACGCGCCCTTCGGCACCAGCCTGCAAGAAGTCATCGGCCTCAAGTTGCAACACACCCAACACGCTGGCCAATTCTTTCAAACGAGCCGCCAGACCCGCCGCCGCATCGAGATCACTCTCGCGCAGACGGTTGATCTCGCGAACCATCTCGAACAGCACCGCACAGGCTTCCGGGGTGCCGAAATCGTCGTTCATCACCTGAGTGAAACGCTCGACAAAGGCTTCGCCGCCAGCCGGCGCCACGTTCGGCAGGCCTTTCAACGCGTGGTAGAAACGCTCGAGTGCGCCCTTGGCGTCCTTGAGGTTGTCTTCCGAATAGTTGATTGCGCTGCGGTAGTGGCTCGATACGAGCAGGTAACGCACGACTTCCGGGTGGTACTTTTCCAGCACGTCGCGAATGGTGAAGAAGTTGTTCAAGGACTTGGACATCTTCTCGCCATTGATGCGAATCATGCCGCAATGCATCCACGCGTTGGCGTAGGTCTTGCCGGTGGCTGCTTCGCTCTGGGCGATTTCGTTTTCATGGTGCGGAAACTCGAGGTCGCTGCCGCCGCCATGAATGTCGAAGGTCTCGCCGAGGCAGCAGGTCGACATCACCGAGCACTCGATGTGCCAGCCCGGACGCCCGTCGCCCCACGGCGAAGGCCAGCTCGGCTCGCCCGGCTTGGCGCCTTTCCACAGCACGAAGTCCAGCGGGTCCTGCTTGGACTCGTCGACTTCGATCCGTGCGCCAATGCGCAGGTCTTCAATCTTCTTGCGCGACAGTTTGCCGTAGCCCATGAACTTGGCGACGCGGTAGTACACGTCGCCATTGCCCGGTGCGTAGGCGTAACCCTTGTCGATCAGGGTCTGGATCATGGTTTGCATGCCAGCGATATGATCGGTGGCACGGGGCTCCATATCCGGCTTGAGGATGTTGAGGCGCGCCTCGTCCTCGTGCATCGCGGTGATCATGCGTTCGGTCAGCGCGTCGAACGGCTCGCCGTTCTCCTTCGCCCGATTGATGATCTTGTCTTCAATGTCGGTGATGTTGCGCACATAGGTCAGGTTATAACCGCTGAACCGCAACCAGCGGGTCACCAGGTCGAACGCGACCATGCTGCGGCCATGGCCAATGTGGCAGTAGTCGTACACGGTCATCCCGCAGACGTACATGCGCACATTGTTGCCATCCAGAGGCTTGAAGACTTCTTTGCTCTTGGTGAGCGTGTTGTAGATCGTAAGCACGAATGCTCCTTCCTTAACGCTGAATCACTGGCCCCACGAATCGCGCAGGGTCACGGTACGGTTGAACACCGGATGACCGGGCTTCGAGTCCTTGATATCCGCGACGAAGTAACCTTCGCGCTCGAACTGGAAACGGTCTTCCGGCTGTGCATTGCCAAGCGAAGGCTCGGCACGACAACCGGTGAGGACTTGCAGCGAATCAGGGTTGATGTTGTCCAGGAAACTGGCGCTGTCTTCGGCTTTCTCCGGGTTCGCAGAACGGAACAGGCGATCGTACAGACGCACTTCGCATTCGACGCTGGCCGCAGCCGGCACCCAGTGCACCACGCCTTTGACCTTGCGGCCTTCAGGGTTCTTGCCCAAGGTTTCCGGGTCGTACGAGCAACGCAGTTCGACGATGTTGCCATCGGCGTCCTTGATCGCTTCGTCGGCGCGGATCACGTAGCTGCCGCGCAGACGCACTTCGCCGTTCGGCTCCAGGCGCTTATAGCCTTTTGGCGGCTCTTCCATGAAGTCTTCACGGTCGATGTAGAGCTCACGGGCGAACGGCAGAACGCGCACGCCCATGTCTTCTTTCGGGTGGCACGCCAATTCGAGGTTTTCGACCTGGCCTTCCGGGTAGTTGGTGATCACGACTTTCAGCGGACGCAACACGCACATGGCGCGTGGGGCGCTGTGGTCGAGGTCGTCACGGATGCTGAATTCGAGCATGCCGAAATCGACCACGCCGTCGGAACGGTTGGTGCCGATCATTTCGCAGAAGTTGCGGATCGATTTCGGCGTGTAGCCACGGCGGCGGAAGCCCGACAGCGTGGACATGCGCGGATCGTCCCAGCCATGAACGTGCTTTTCATCGACCAGTTGCTTGAGCTTGCGCTTGCTGGTGATGGTGTAGTTCAGGTTCAGGCGGCTGAATTCGTACTGACGCGGCTGAGCCGGTACTGGCAGGTTGTCGAGGAACCACTCGTACAGCGGACGATGGCTTTCGAACTCCAGGGTGCAGATCGAATGAGTGATGCCTTCGATGGCATCCGACTGACCGTGGGTGAAGTCGTAGTTCGGGTAGATGCACCACTTGTCGCCGGTCTGGTGGTGATGCGCGTGACGGATGCGATACATGATCGGGTCGCGCAGGTTCATGTTCGGCGAGGCCATGTCGATCTTGGCCCGCAGCACGCGTGCGCCGTCCGGGAATTCGCCGGCACGCATGCGGGCGAACCAGTCGAGGTTTTCTTCCACGGAGCGGTCACGGAACGGGCTGTTCTTGCCCGGCTCGGTCAGGCTGCCACGGTATTCCTTGGCTTGCTCAGGGCTCAGGTCGTCGACATAGGCCTTGCCGGCCTTGATCAGTTCTACCGCCCAGTCGTGCAGCTGGTCGAAATACTGCGAGGCATAGCGCACTTCACCGGACCATTCGAAGCCCAGCCATTTGACGTCGCTTTCGATCGCGTCGATGTATTCCTGGTCTTCCTTGGCCGGGTTGGTGTCGTCGAAACGCAGGTGCGTGACGCCGCCGAATTCCTGGGCCAGACCGAAGTTCACACAGATCGACTTGGCGTGACCGATGTGCAGGTAGCCGTTGGGCTCAGGCGGGAAACGAGTGACGATCTGCGTGTGCTTACCCGAGTCCAGGTCCGCCTGGATGATCGGGCGCAGGAAATTGACCGGCACGGCAGGGCCGGTCTTGGAATTCGAGGTAGGGTCGACAGTGGGCTTGCTCATAGGATCCTTGAACGTACAAGTGCGCGGCCAGTTGGCCAAATCAAAGCGGCTGTTATAAATCAAAGGGGCTTATCATAGCCGATGCTGTCAAGTGGCTGACAGAGCAGGCCGGCAATCGGTTGCATTTAATCGGCCGGCAATGAAAAACAGCCTCGAAATTCGCGCCCGGCACGCTAAACTGCGTGCCTTGGCCGCCACTGGCCGGACTGGTTGAGGGTCAATGCGCCCCGAAACCCACGAATTCATAGAACGAGTACAGATCATGACCCAAGTCAAACTGACTACCAACTTCGGCGACATCGTCCTGGAACTGAACGCTGAGAAAGCCCCGATCACCGTGGCCAACTTCATCGAGTACGTCAAAGCCGGTCACTACGAAAACACCGTTTTCCACCGCGTTATCGGCAACTTCATGATCCAGGGCGGCGGTTTCGAGCCAGGCATGAAAGAAAAGAAAGACAAGCGCCCAAGCATCCAGAACGAAGCCGACAACGGCCTGCCGAACGTGAAGTACAGCGTAGCCATGGCCCGCACCATGGAGCCGCATTCGGCTTCCGCCCAGTTCTTCATCAACGTGGCTGACAACAGCTTCCTGAACCACAGCGGCAAAACCACTCAGGGTTGGGGCTATGCTGTATTCGCCAAAGTAGTCGAAGGCACCGACGTGGTCGACAAGATCAAGGGCGTGGCCACCACTTCCAAAGCCGGCCACCAGGACGTACCCGCAGACGACGTGATCATCGAGAAAGCCGAGATCATTGAGTGATACTGCTGATTTCAGACTTGCATCTGGAAGAGGAGCGCCCGGACATAACCCGGGCGTTTCTGGATTTGCTCGCTGGACGCGCCCGTTCGGCGAGTGCGTTGTACATTCTGGGCGACTTTTTCGAGGCGTGGATTGGCGACGATGCCATGACGCCGTTCCAGTGTTCCATCTGCCAGGCCCTGCGCGAACTTAGCGACAGCGGCACGGCCATTTTTCTGATGCACGGCAATCGCGACTTCATGCTCGGCAAGGCCTTTTGCAAACAGGCCGGCTGTACATTGCTGAAGGACCCCAGTGTCGTGCAGTTCTACGGCGAGCCGGTGCTGTTGATGCACGGCGACAGCCTCTGCACCCGTGACGAAGCGTATATGAAGCTGCGTCGCTATCTGCGTAACCCGATCACCCTGTTCATCCTGCGTCATCTGCCCTTGCGTACTCGCCATAAACTGGCGCGCAAGCTGCGCAATGAAAGCCGCGCGCAAACGCGGATGAAGGCCAATGACATTGTTGATGTCACGCCGGAAGAAGTGCCGCGGATCATGCAGCAATATGGCGTGAAAACCTTGATCCACGGGCACACCCATCGCCCCGCCATCCACAAATTGCAGATTGGCGAGCAGTCGGCCAAACGCATTGTATTAGGGGATTGGGATCGTCAGGGCTGGGCGTTGCAGGTGGATGAGCAAGGGTTTGCATTGGCGCCGTTTGATTTTGGTAACCCAATCCTTCTGTAGGAGCGAGGCTTGCCCGCGAAGGCGGCGTGTCAATCAACATTTACGTAGACTGACACGCCGCCTTCGCGGGCAAGCCTCGCTCCTACAAGAGGTCGCTTAATGCCCGGAGGCAGCAGGTCCCGCCTTCGCCGCAAACGGCGGTTTCGCCAGCCACACCAGCAGAATCAACCCCATGAATACCCACCCGAGCAAGTGAAGTAATCCACGGTGGAGAGCATGTACGCCTGGCTGGTCAGCACATGATCCAGCTGCGCGTAGGCCGGGTTGCCCGCCCCGCCCAGCGCATTCAAGGCCGGCACCCGTAGGAGCTGACTTGCCAGCGAACGGAGCGACTCGGTGTTAAAGGGAGACGGGACCTAGAAATCCCGCTTATAGAAGATGTCCAGCGAACTGGCCACGCCGCTGGCAGCTTCGAGGTAGACCTTTTTGCTCAGCTTGTAGCGCAAGGCAATGGTATTGGCCGGTTCGAACACGCCGACGCCATAACGCAAGCTGAGCTTCTCGGTGATGTTGCCACTGGCGACCACGCTGGTCGTCTCGCCGCTGCCTTGGGTATCGAGCTGGAAATCCTGAATACCCAAATTCTTGGCCAAGCCGCCGGTCACCTTCGAACTGCCCATCAAACCCAACCCAAGGGCGGCCTGGGCGAGCATGTTGTTGTCTTCACCGCTGGTGCTCAGTGGACGGCCCAGCACCAGATAGGATAACGCCTGCTCCTGACTCATGGCCGGCTCGGAAAAAATCTGCGTGGTCGGCTGCTCGACGCTGCCGCTGAGGCGAATGCCGGCGATCACGTCGTCGGTCTGGCGAATCGCTTCGATGTCCAGATACGGCTGATCGATCGGCCCCGCAAACAACAAGCGCGCCCGGCGCACCGTCAGTCGCTGGCCATAGGCGCGATAACGCCCGTCGTTGAGCCAGAGTTCGCCACGGGTGTCCATGTTGTCGCCAATGTGCACATGACCTTGCAGGTTGGCGGTCAGGCCAAACCCGGTAAAACTCAGCTTGTCCTCCCCCACCACCACATCGATGTCCATCGCCATGGCCATCGGCGGTTTGCCCTCTTCGGTCTGCTGACCAACGATCACCGTGTCATCGGAGACCTTGACCGTCGACGGCGGCAGTTCGCGCACGATGATTTCGCCCTTGGGCACCAGCACCTTGCCGACGATCGCCAGTCTGTCGTCTTTCATGGAGATCTTCAGGTCCGGCGCGACTTCCAGCGCAGCATAGGGCTCAACCGTGACCGGCAACTGCGAGCCCCTGAGCGCCAGATCCACCACCAGCGCCTGGCCCCAGGCAATGTTGCCATTAAGGCTGCCCTGCCCGGTCTTGCCGCTTTTCCAGCCGCCATTCAGTTGCACGGTTTCACCGGCAATCACGGCTTGAAGTTGCAAGGCTTCGAGCGCCATTGGCAGTTCAGGCCCGGAGATTTCACCGTCGCGCAGCACAAGGTTGCCATTGACCAGCGGCGCCAGCAGTCCGCCGGACAATGTGCCGCTGCCGCTCAAATGCCCGGTGAGTTTCTCGACCATCGGCACAAACGGCCGCGCCACCGACAAGTCCAGACCACTGAGGCGGAATGAACCGGTCAGCGGTTTGTTTTTCGGTATCGGATTGATCTGCGCCTGAACCATCAGTTCACCGAGCTTGCCGCCGACAAAGTTGAGGTCGGTGTCGATGCGTTTTGGCGTGAGTTTGCTGGTGAGTTTCAGGGTCTGGTACGGGAAGTCCAGCCATTGCTCCTTCTCGCGCATACGCAAGGTGCCGCCGCTGGCGTCGATACTGATCTGGCCATTCGGGCCGCTGGCCGGCAAGTCCAGTTGCAGGTCGGCGTTGAGCTTGCCCTTCCAGGCAAAATCTTTCGGCAACCACTGCGCCAGACTGTCGATGGGGAATTGCTTGAGGTGGTAACGCAGCTTCGGCTCGGGCATCAAACGCTGATCTTCGCCGCACAGGCTGGCCGGGCCGGACATCCAGCAATGGGCACCAAAGTTGATTTTGCCGTCCGCCAATCGCTCGAGCTTCGCTGGATTTTGCAGTTTCCAGTCCTGACCGCCGGCCTGGATATTGCCACTGGCCAGACGCCCACGCCAATTGCCCTTATCCAGCGTGCCGTCGAGACCGAGCGCGAGTTTCAGCTTCGGCCCTTGCAAGTCGAGGGCAAGTTTCTGGTTTTTGATGTCGCCCTGGCCGCTGGCGGTCAAGGTGCCCAGCGACGTATCACCGGTCTGAATGCCGCTGCCCTTGAGGTCGATCTTCGCCCGCTGAGCGCTGTCGAGGGTGGCGTCCAGGTTGAGGCTTTGCAGGCGATTGTCTTCGAAGGCCAGTTTGGTGCCTTGCAGACCGAGCTTGCCTTGTGGCGCTTTGAGCGTGCCGGCGACATCGACCCGGCCATTGAGCTGACCGCGCAGTTGCGGCCAGAGCTGGGCCAGGCGCGGCAGTTTGATGTCGATCTGGCCGGCGAGTTTCTGTTGCAGGCTGCCCTGGCCGTTGATGCTGTTGTCGCCGAGGCGAATCTGCAAGGCACTGAGGTTCCATTGCTCGCCGCCGCCATCGGCTTTGGCTTGCAACACCGCCGGTTGCCCGCGCAACTTGCCTTTCAGGTCCAGGTCGGCGGTCAGGCTGAGCGTTTCATTCTTCATCTCGCCTTTGCTGCGCAAGGGACCGGCCAACGTGCCCGGCAACTCCGCGAGCCAGTACGCCGGGTTGATCGCGGAGAGGTCCAGCGCCGTATCCCAGGCGATACCGTCGGCAAACTGCAGGTTCAAGTGCCCTTCGGCCTTACCCTGCCCGGCTTCAAGTTTGAATTGCGGCAGGTGGATTTTGGTCAGATCGCCGCTGAACGGGCTGTTCAGGCTGAACGCCCCGGCCGGGCCATCCAGTGCGGCCTTGAAGTTACCGATGTAGTTGCCGTCGGTATAGGAGACTTCACCGTTGAAACTGCGCAGCGCCACTTGCGGCTCGTCGATCAATGGATAGAGACGGTGCCACGGGAAATCCAGCCAGTCGATTTTCGCATCAGCGCTCAGGCCTTTGCTCCAGTCCACTTGCCCTGTGAGCTTGAGGCTTTGTTTGTCGTTGGCCGTCAGATCAAGGCCGGCGATCTGCGCGCCCTTGGCGTCGACCTTGCCTTGCAGCAACAGCGCAACCGGGCCTTGTTCGGCGGGCAATGTGGCTTTGCCGAGCAACTGGTAACCGTTTTTCAGGTCGCCGTCGCCGGTGAGTTCCAGTTGATTGAGTTGCAGGGTGTCCGGCAACTCGGCGCTGGGTTTGAAACCGTCGGCGGTGATGCGCACTTTGGCCGGCAGGTTTTCCACCAGCGGTTGCAACTCGCCAGTGAGTTGGCCGTTCAGATAACCGCTGCTGTCGGCTTTCAGGTTCAGGGTTTTCAGCAGATCGCCGTCGACTTTCAGGGCCAGCGCCCATGGTTCGGTACCCGGCGCCGGCAAGGTCAGTTTGCCTTCAGCGGTCAGCGGCCAGTTGCCGCTCGGCTGCAACAGGCCGGACAGGTTCAGGCTCAGTTCATCACGCTGCAAGTGCACCGAGTCGATCTGCAAACCCTTCTCGGTCCAGTGCGCCGCCAGTTGCAGCCCCTTGAGTTCTTCACTGCCGTTGAACAGCAGACGGCCGATTTTGACGTCGCCCAACTCGATAGCCAGCGGCAATTTCAAGTCCGGCAGACTGATCGGGCCGCTGCTTTCTTCTTCCACGCCCGGCGGGAATTGCAGGCTGACCTGCTCGGCCTGCAGTTGCTCGATGCACAGCGTCATGCGTGTCAAACACAACGGCGACCAGGCGAAAATCGCTTTGCTCAGCTCAACCCGACTGCTGTCCTGCTGCCACACCAGATGATCGGCACTCCACTGCCCACCCAAACGGCCCTGGAAATTCTCCACAGTCAAACCCGGCACAAACCCGAGCGCCCAACGACTGCCCGTAGCCGTGCCCAACACCGTGACCAGCGTCAGCACGATCAGCATCAGCAGCGCCGGAATTGCCAGCAGCGTTATTTTCAAACCACGCTTCACAGCTCAGGCCCCATGGAAAAGTGCAGTCGAATGCCGCCGTCGTCGTCCATTGCGTGGGCCAGGTCGAGGCGAATCGGCCCCACCGGCGAGACCCAGCGTACGCCGATACCGACCCCTGTCTTGAGGTTCGGCAATTCGAGTGTGTTGAAGGAGTTGCCTTGGTCGATGAAGGTAGCGACCCGCCATTTTTCGGCAATTGTGTATTGATACTCGACGCTGCCGGCCACCATGTAGCGGCCACCGATGCGGTCGCCATCGGAGTTTTCCGGGGACAGGCTCTGGTAGTCGTAACCGCGCACGCTCTGATCGCCACCGGCAAAGAAGCGCAGAGACGGCGGCACCGATTTGTAGCCATTGGTGGCGCTACCGCCGACCTGCACCCGACCGAGCAAGCGGTGTTTGTCGAAGACCGTGGTCAGGCCTTTGACCAGCGCCGTGCCGTAGATCAGGTTGGTGTCCGAACCCAATCCTTCCTTGGCGACTTTGGTTTCGAATTGCAGGCGATAACCATTGTGCGGGTCGATACGGTTATCGCTTTTCAGGTACGAATAACTCACGCCGGGCATCAGCAAGGTACTGAGCCCCGAATCGTCACCGAGCTTGTATTCCTCGTGCTGCCATTTGAGCGACACCACCCGCTGCCAGCCGCTGGGCAATTTGCTGTGCCACTCGGGGCCGAGCGTCAGCAGTTTGCTGAGGGTGTCGGTGCCAGCGATTTCTTCATATTGATAACCACCGGCAAAGCGCAGTTTGTCGGTCAATGGTGGGTCCAGCGGAACGTCGTAAAACAGCCCGACGTTCTGCCGTGGCGCCGAAATCTCGGCCTCCCAGCCGTAACTGTGCCCTTGAGGATTGACCCAGTGGCGGGTCCAGTTGGCTTTGACCCGTGGACCGACGTCGGTGGAAAAACCCAGACCCAACCCCATGGTCCGTGGCTTGCGGGTTTCCAGTTTGACCGCCACCGGAATCACGTCGTCCTTGGACGCGGTCGGCGCTGCGTCCACGCGCACGCCCTCGAAATAGCCGCTCGACTGCAGCGCCTGATTGAGTTCGGCAATCAGTTCGGAGTCATAGGGCGTACCCGCTTTGAACGGCACCATGCGTTGCAGCAGGTCTTCATCAAACGGTGTATCGCCTTCAAAATTGACTTTACCCAGCGCATAGCGCGGGCCGCTGTCATAGATCAATTCGATGTCGGCGACGCCGGCACGCGGGTCCACCAACAGTTTCTGGCGGGTGAAGCGTCCACTGAAAAAACCGTAGCGCGAGGCCTGGTTCTGGATCAGCCGCTTGGCGTCTTCATAATGACCATGGTTCAGCACCGCGCCAGGTTTCAGCAGGTCGCTTTTCGGTACACGAAAGGATTTGAACGAGGCCGCCGGGCCGTCGATGCGGACCGTAACGTTGCGCAAATGGATCGGCTCGCCCGGATCGATGTTCAGCACCAGGCGCGGCGTCTTGCCGCCCTTCACGTCGCTGTCGATTTGCGGCTGGTAATAGCCCAAGGCCTGGGCGGCCTTGCGCGCCTGTTCTTCGGCGCCACGACTGAAGCGCAGCAAGGCTTCTTCATCACGATCGCCGAGGCTACCGATATAGCCTTCTATATTGGCTTTCAGTTCATCGTTGGACGGTTTGATCCGCACATCCAATTCACTTTGCGCCAGTGCCGCGCAGCTAGAGATCAGCATCAGCACGCCACTGGTAAATCTTCCGGAAAACTTCATAGCGCGGATGCTATCACGAGCGTGGGAGCCTGATAGAGCCTGACCTGCCGCGAAAGTTTCACCTTCACGCCGTTGCTGTTTGTAACACCTGCGGGTTGGCGTGGAAAAACACGTGTTCACGAATCGGTCCTACGGCCACTTCGCCGATTTCCTCATAGCCCTGACGCTTATAGAACTCCAGATAACGAGGATTCCCCGTGTCGAGGATCACGCCTTGGGAGTGCTCATCGACCGCGCACCAGTTATGGACCGCTTGCAGCAATTGTTCGCCGAAGTGCTTGCCCTGGAATTGCGGATGAACCCCCAGTAATGGCAAAACATGCACCGAGTCGGACGGCACGCACGCCATCACGGCGGCGTGGTAATCGAGGTAGCGTCGGGTACAGCGAAACCCGGTGCTGAGCACCATCCGCAGGCGCCAGGCCCAGCTTTCGGTGATCCCCAGGCGACGTTGCGGCGGCGCGATCAGGGCGATGCCGATCAAGCGGTCGTTGACCAGCAAGCCAATGGCCGGCAAATCCTGAAAAAAGTGTTGTTTGACCAGTTCGCGCACCGTCGCCCGTACCCGTTGTTCATACCCGGGGCGTTCGGCTTCGAACAGGTAACCGAACGTCGGCTCGTGCCGGTACGCCTGGTACAGCAGGGAGCGTGCTTCGCGGGAATAGCCGCTGTCGAGCATGTGGACATCGGCAATGGTGGTGGAGGTTTCGGGCATGACGGTAGATCTCCCCTGGCGCGGCTCAGAAGGCCGCGTTCTTATTGGTACGAGCCTTTGGGTAGCTTCACAGTTCCCCACACAGGTATAGACCAAGCCACGATCTTCATCGACTGAGCGGACGCCTTCGCGGGCAAGCCACGCTCCCACAGTTTCAGTGGCGTTCACAGATTTTGTGCACGACACGAATCCTGTGGGAGCGTGGCTTGCCCGCGAAGAGGCCCGATCTGCCAACACATCTCTGACAGGACACAACGAATCCCCTCACCCCAAGGCTGGCCCCATTCCTACATGTCAGCTAGCATCGCACTTTTGCTAGGACTGCCGACCATGAAGATCGTCTCCTTCAACATCAACGGGCTGCGCGCTCGCCCGCATCAGCTGGCGGCGCTGATTGAAAAGCATCAACCGGACGTGATCGGATTGCAGGAAACCAAGGTCCACGACGACCAGTTCCCCCTCGCCGAGGTTCAGGCGCTGGGTTATCACGTGTATTTTCACGGGCAAAAGAGTCACTACGGCGTGGCCCTGCTCTCGCGCAAGGAACCGATCGCGTTGTACAAGGGTTTCACCACTGACGAAGAAGACGCTCAGCGGCGCTTCATATGGGGCACTTTCGCCGACGCCAATGGCGTGCCGGTGACCATCATGAACGGCTATTTCCCACAGGGCGAAAGTCGCGATCACCCGACAAAATTCCCGGCCAAGGAACGTTTCTACAGCGATCTGCAGCAGTTGCTGGAAAACCAGTTCAGCAACGACCAGCCGATTGTGGTGATGGGCGATGTGAACATTTCCCCGGAAGATTGCGACATCGGCATCGGCCCGGACAACATGAAACGCTGGTTGAAAACCGGCAAATGCAGCTTTCTGCCCGAAGAACGCGAATGGATGGCCCGCCTGAAGAATTGGGGTCTGGTGGACAGTTTCCGTCACCTGAACCCGGACGTTGCCGACCGTTTCAGCTGGTTTGACTACCGCAGCCGCGGTTTCGAGGATACACCCAAGCGCGGGCTGCGGATTGACTTGATCATGGCGTCCCATGGGTTGTTGCCACGGGTGAAGGATGCGGGTGTCGATTACGATCTGCGCGGGATGGAAAAACCTTCGGATCACGCGCCGATCTGGCTTGAGTTGAGCTGATCCGGTTTTGCTGATCGTTCCCACGCTCTGCGTGGGAACGCCGCCGGGGACGCTCCGCGTTCCGCTCTTGAATGTGACGCAGAGCGTCACGGGATGCATTCCCACGCAGAGCGTGGGAACGATCACTGTCATCGTTCAGAAACCTTACTGACTTATTCTCCCGGCACTTTCCCAGGCTTATAAGGTGCCGGCATGACGCTGCGCGTGTTGTTTGTGTCGATGCTCGCCGCCCTGCTGCCATTAACGGTGTCGGCCGGCGATTTGCCAATGCCTGAACATGGCCCGGTCCTGCGTATCCAGGGCTCCAACACCATTGGCGCGGCATTGGGCCCGGCACTGGTCGAGGGGTTGATGCGTGAACAGGGCCTGCTCAAGGTTCACCGCGATACCCCGGACAAAGCCAACGAACAACGCATCGTCGGCGAAACTGTTCAGGGACACCGAGTTGAGGTGGAGGTCGCGGCCCACGGTTCCAGCACCGGGTTCAAAGCCCTGAAAATCGCATCCGCCGATCTCGCGGCCTCCTCGCGCCCGATCAAGGACAGCGAACGGCTGGATCTTGAGCCGCTGGGCGACCTGAAAAGCCCGATTGCCGAGCAAGTCATCGCCATCGATGGGCTGGCAATCATCCTTCATCCGCATAATCCGCTGAAGCAACTCAACACCGTACAATTGGCGCGGATCTTCAGCGGCGAAGCGAAAACCTGGGAAGAACTCGGCGGCACCGGTGGGGCGATTCATCTCTATGCGCGGGATGATCAATCGGGCACCTACGATACGTTCAAGGAACTGGTCCTAAGCCCGCGTGGGAAAACCCTGAGCGGCAACGCGAAACGCTTCGAATCCAGCGAGCAATTGTCTGACGCGGTCAGTCTGGACCTGCAAGGCATCGGCTTCATCGGTTTGCCTTATGTGCGCCAGGCCAAAGCCGTGGCCATTGTCGATGGCGACTCCCAGGCCATGCTGCCGCTCAATAGCCTGATCGCGACGGAAGATTACCCACTGTCCCGTCGGCTGTTCTTTTACCTACCGCCAAATGGGAAAAATCCCTGGGCCAAGGCCTTGGTGAAGTTTGCCCAAAGCAGCAAAGGCCAGGCGATCGTCGCGGCCAGTGGTTTTATCGCACAGACGGTTCAGGCCATGGCCGTCACGCCGAATGCGTTGATGCCTGAGGCGTATCAGGCACTCAGTCGTCATGCTCAGCGTCTGACAGTGAACTTCCGTTTCGAAGAAGGCAGCGCGATGCTGGACAACAAGGCCCGACAGGACCTGTCGCGGGTGCTCGACTATATAAAGCAGCACGACAAAACCAATCGGCAAGTGACGCTGGCAGGGTTTGGTGACGCCAAGAGCGACCCGGCGCGAGCCGATCTGCTGTCGAGATTGCGGGCCATGGCGGTGCGACGAGAACTGGTGAAAAGCGGCGTGGTATTTCGCGAGATTCGCGGTTTCGGCGCCGAAATGCCGGTGGCGGCCAACAGCGGGGATGAGGGGCGGATCAAGAATCGGCGGGTTGAGGTTTGGGTTTACTGAAGTGAGCACACAACATTGTGGCGAGGGGGCTTGCCCCCGTTGGACCGCGAAGCGGGCCTAAAACCGGCTACCATGTTTGCTCTGGAGAAACGCGGTGGATGATTCACGACTGCTTCGCAGCCGAACGGGGGCAAGCCCCCTCGCCACAGGGTGTTACTGCCCGCTGCGCATCATCTCTTTCGGCACATATTTGCCAATCTCGAACTTGCCGATCGCCGCGCGGTGCACTTCGTCCGGGCCGTCGGCCAGGCGCAGGGTGCGTTGCATGGCATACATGTAGGCCAGCGGGAAATCGTTGGAAACCCCTGCCCCGCCATGAATCTGAATCGCCCGGTCGATCACCCGCAATGCCACGTTCGGCGCGACGACTTTGATCTGCGCGATTTCGCTCTTCGCCACCTTGTTGCCGACGGTGTCCATCATGTACGCCGCTTTCAACGTCAGCAGGCGCGCCATGTCGATCTCCATCCGCGAGTCGGCGATCTTGTCGATATTGCCGCCCAGACGCGCCAGGGGTTTACCGAACGCAGTGCGGTTGACTGCACGTTTGCACATCAATTCCAGCGCACGCTCAGCCATGCCGATCGAACGCATGCAGTGGTGAATCCGGCCTGGGCCGAGGCGACCCTGAGCAATTTCGAAGCCGCGTCCTTCACCCAACAGGACGTTTTCGTACGGCACCCGGACGTTTTCGAACAGCACTTCGGCGTGGCCATGAGGCGCGTCGTCATAACCGAACACCGGCAGCGGACGCACAATCTTCACGCCCTGGGCATCCACCGGCACCAGAATCATCGAGTGCTGCGCATGGCGCGGTGCATCCGGGTTGCTCAGGCCCATGAAGATCAGGATCTTGCAGCGCGGATCGCAGGCGCCAGAGGTCCACCATTTCTTGCCGTTGATCACCCATTCGTCGCCATCACGCACGGCGCGGGCGGCCATATTGGTGGCGTCGGACGAGGCCACGTCCGGTTCGGTCATGGCGAACGCCGAGCGGATCTCGCCGCGCAACAGCGGTTCGAGCCAGCGTTGCTTCTGTTCTTCATTGGCGTAGCGCACCAGCACTTCCATGTTGCCGGTGTCCGGCGCGGAGCAGTTGAACGGTTCAGGGCCCAGCAGCGAGCGGCCCATGATTTCCGCCAGTGGCGCATATTCGAGGTTGGTCAGGCCGGCGCCGAGTTCGGACTCAGGCAGAAACAAATTCCACAGGCCTTCAGCCTTGGCCTTGAGTTTGAGTTCTTCCATGATCGCTGTCGGCTGCCAGCGATCGCCCTCGGCGACCTGGCGTTCGAACACCGCTTCAGCGGGATAAACGTAGGTGTCCATGAACGCGGTCACGCGCTCACGCAGTTCTTGCACTTTGGGCGAATAAGCGAAATCCATGGGCAGCTACCTTCTTGAGGGAGGTTGTTCAGGGCATGCAATCGATGCTAGAACAGCTATGAAAATTTACCTAGCCTATTCTCGGCGTGTATTAACATTCATCACCGATATATGATCGACTGATCGAGCTACCTTCCTAAAACAAGAACAGAGAGCGCAGCGCAATGAATCTGAGTAAGGTCGACCTCAACCTTTTCATCGTCTTCGACGCGATCTACACCGAAGCCAACCTGACGCGCGCCGGGCAGATTGTCGGCATTACTCAACCAGCGGTCTCGAACGCTCTGGCCCGCCTGCGCGAGACCTTCAACGATCCGCTTTTCGTGCGCACTGCCCAGGGCATGGTGCCCACGCCGATGGCGCAGAACATCATCGGCCCCGTGCGTAACGCCCTCTCTTTGCTGCGGGTGTCGGTGCAGGAAAGCCGCATCTTCAACCCGTTGCAGGCAGTCAAGACCTACCGCATCAGCATGACCGACCTCACTGAAGCGGTGATCCTGCCGCCGCTGTTCCAGCGCCTGCGACGCCTGGCGCCGACGGTGATCATTGAAAGTTTCCTGTCCAAACGTCGCGAGACCACCAAGGAACTGGCAGCCGGGCGTCTCGATTTCGCGGTGGATGCGCCACTCAACACCGACCCGCAGGTGCGTCACGTCAAGTTGATGGAGGACCGTTACGTGTGCGCCATGCGCAAGGGTCATCCGTTGGCGGGCAAAGAAAAATTCACCCTCGACGATTATCTGTCCCTGACCCATATCCATATCTCCAGTCGCCGCAGCGGTTTGGGCTATGTCGATTTGGCCTTGGGCAAAATGGGCATTCAGCGCAAGATCGCCCTGCGCTCCCAGCATTACCTGATGGCGTCCCAGGTGTTACAACAGACCGACATGGTCATGACCGTGCCGGAACGCTTCGCCCGTCGCCATGATTTGTACGCGGTGAACCTGCCGGTCAACGACGTTCCGCCGGTGGAAACTCACCTTTACTGGCACGAAAGCACTGACCAGGACCCGGCCAACCGCTGGATGCGCGAGCAGATGATCGAGTTGTGCCAGCAGGTCACGGCGCATGAGAAGAAGCTGGATAAGGTGTAGGACATTAATCCGCGTTATCGTTCTTCGCGGGCAAGCCTCGCTCCTACAGAATCTGCGCCGTCGTCTTGTAGGAGCGAGCGGTGCGGCGATCCGACTTGCCCGCGAAGAGGCCAGTGATACCCATGAAGATCCATGCCCCTTGACGTAAACGTCAACCTGCCATTAGCTTAGCGCCATGACCTTTTTCGAGCGCTTCCATGAGCAGCCAGACCTATAGCATTTCCGACCTCGCCCGCGAGCTCGACATCACCACACGAGCCATTCGCTTCTATGAAGAGCAAGGCCTGCTCAGCCCCGAGCGTCGCGGTCAGGAACGCATTTATTCGCCCCGTGACAAGGTCAGCCTGAAGCTGATCCTGCGGGGCAAGCGCATTGGTTTTTCCCTGGCCGAATGCCGCGAGCTGATCGAGCTCTATGACCCCTCCAGCGGTAACACCAAGCAATTGCACAGCATGCTGGCGAAAATCGCCGAGCGTCGGGAACAACTCGAACAGCAACTGCTGGACATCGAACAAATGAAACTGGAACTCGACACGGCCGAAGAGCGCTGTACCCAGGCTCTGGAGCAAACAATCAAGAGCCAGCAGGCCCTCCAATAATCGTACGACGCATTACTGTGGGAGCGGGCTTGCTCGCGAAGGCGTCGGATCAGTCGACATCAGCGTTGAATGACAGACCGCTTTCGCGAGCAAGCCCGCTCCCACAGTAAAGCGTCGTTCGTCCACTACTACAGGTGAATCCCATGCTTCTTCCCACCCACGTACGCCTGGTCGAAGTCGGCCCTCGCGACGGTCTGCAAAACGAAGCCCAACCCATCAGCATCGCGGACAAGGTGCAACTGGTCGACGCGCTGACCGCCGCGGGCCTGGGCTATATAGAAGTCGGCAGTTTCGTCTCGCCCAAATGGGTGCCGCAAATGGCCGGTTCCGCCGAGGTTTTCGCGCAAATCAAGCGCAAACCGGGCGTGACCTATGGCGCCCTCGCCCCCAACCTGCGGGGGTTTGAAGACGCCATCGCCGCCGGAGTCAAGGAAGTCGCCGTGTTCGCCGCAGCGTCCGAAGCATTCTCCCAGCGCAACATCAATTGCTCGATCAGCGAGAGCCTCGAGCGCTTTGTACCGATCATGGACGCCGCCAAACAACACGGCGTCAGCGTGCGCGGTTACGTGTCCTGTGTGCTGGGCTGCCCTTATGAAGGTGACATTGCACCGGAACAAGTTGCCTGGGTTGCTCGCGAGCTCTATGCCATGGGCTGCTATGAAGTCTCCCTGGGAGACACCATCGGAACTGGCACCGCCGGCGCGACCCGCAAGATGTTCGAAGTGGTCTCGGCCGATGTGCCACGGGAAAAACTGGCCGGGCACTTTCACGATACCTATGGCCAAGCCATGGCCAATATCTACGCCAGTCTGCTGGAAGGCATTGCGGTGTTCGACAGCTCCATCGCAGGCCTCGGCGGTTGCCCGTATGCCAAAGGCGCCAGCGGTAATGTCGCGACCGAAGACGTGGTTTACCTGCTCAACGGCCTGGGCATCGAGACCGGAATCGACCTGGATGCCTTGATTCGGGCTGGCCAACAGATTTGCGCAGTGCTGGGGCGCCCTACCGGTTCACGCGTGGCCAAGGTCCGCAGCGCGCAGTGACAATGTGGATGTGTCCGGGTGTTACCGCGCGTTCTGAAAAGTGGGCGGAAACGAGTAACACGGAAACAAATTGTGAGGTTTGGCTCGGATGAAAATCCCTACGAAAAAACCAAAGCATTGATTTTAAAGGGTTTTTAAAAGTTGGCACGGCTTCTGCTATCTCTATGGCATAACAAGAATAAAAACTGCAAACCAATAAAAATAAGACGTAACGACTCTGACATAACAAGAACAACACGGCAGAGACGCAGCTAACAGATTTTTTTGGAGAAGATGTGCTTTTCAGGGTGCTTTTCGAAGTAACCCGCAACCGGGCAGAGAACAATAAAACTACCTTCAGGTAGCTCCCGAACTGGTTGGATCGCTTGGCGAAAAAGTAGATCAGCGCTCAAAAAAATACGTTTGCTCTTGATCCCGGATGGGGATCGACAAAAACAGCGGTAAAGGGCCACGGTTGCCAAAAACAACAACAGACCGCCCCTCAATAATAAAAAAAGAGCACGTACGACAAAATTAAAGGGGAGCTTCGGCTCCCCTTTGTGCTTTCTTGCCTTCCGGTTTTTCTCGATCCAAATGTGGGAGCGGGCTTGCTCGCGAATGCGGTGTGTCAGTCAATATTGATGGTGACTGATCCACCGCTTTCGCGAGCAAGCCCGCTCCCACACTGGTTATGTGTCAGGCGTTTTTACTGCGCAACTCCTCGATGCTGATCTCACGCATCCGAAATTTCTGAATCTTCCCCGTCACCGTCATCGGAAACTCCTCGACGAACTTGAAGTAACGCGGCGTCTTGAAGTGTGCGATGCGCTCCTTGCACCAGGCTTGCAGTTCCTGCTCGGTGGCGTTGTGGCCGGGGTGAAATTTGATCCAGGCGACGATCTCTTCGCCATAACGGGAGCAAGGAATACCGATCACCTGCACGTCGGCGATCGCCGGGTGGGAGAAGAAGAACTCTTCCAGCTCCCTTGGGTAAATATTCTCACCGCCGCGGATGATCATGTCCTTGTTGCGCCCGGCGATACACACATAGCCTTCGTCGTTCATGCTGGCCAGATCGCCGGTGTGCATCCAGCCCGCCTCATCAATAGCCTCAGCGGTGCCTTGCGGGTTATTCCAGTAGCCGAGCATCACACTGTAGCCCCGAGTACACAGTTCACCGATGGTGCCGCGCGGTACCAGGTTGCCCGTCTTGTCGATGATCTTGCTTTCCAGTTGCGGCTGGGTGCGGCCGACGGTGGTGACGCGCAGTTCCAGTTCGTCTGACGGACCGGTCTGTAAAGACACGGGGCTGGTTTCCGTCATGCCGTAGGCAATCTGCACTTCACTCATGTGCATTTCATTGATAACCCGGCGCATCACCTCGATCGGACAGGTCGCCCCGGCCATGATTCCGGTGCGCAGGCTCGACAAATCAAATTCGGCGCGCTTGGGCTGATCGAGCATGGTGATGAACATGGTCGGCACGCCGTAAAGCGCGGTGGCTTTTTCTTCGGCGACGGTGCTCAGCGTCAGCAATGGATCGAAGGCGTCGTTGGGGTAAATCATGGTGCTGGCGTGGGTGACGCAGCCGAGGTTGCCCATGACCATGCCGAAGCAGTGATACAGCGGCACCGGAATCACCAGCCGATCATTGGCCGTCAGCCCGAGGCTTTCGCCGACCATGTAACCGTTGTTGAGAATATTGTAATGACTGAGGGTCGCGCCCTTGGGGAAACCGGTGGTGCCGGAGGTGTACTGGATGTTTACCGCCTGGTCGAAATGCAGGCTGTCCTGGCGCTCGCGCAATTGTTCGACCGACACGCTGGCCGCCAGATCGCTCAACTGCGACCACGGCAGGAAACCCGATGGCGATTGCGCAGCCAGGCTGATCACCCCACGCAGTTCCGGTAGGCGCTCGCTCTGCAACTGGCCGATGGATTGCTCCGCCAGTTCCGGCACTAATCCTTCCAACATGGCGTGATAGTTGGAGGTTTTGAAAGCCCCGGCACAGACCAGCCATTGGCAACCGGACTGCTTCAACACGTATTCGAGTTCGGAACTGCGGTACGCCGGATTGATGTTGACCAGGATCACGCCGATTTTCGCGCTGGCGAACTGGCTGATGCACCACTGGGCGCAGTTCGGCGCCCAGATGCCGAGCCGGTCACCGGTTTGCAAGCCCAACGCCAAAAATGCTCTGGCGTGCAGGTCGACAGCTTCTGCCAACTGCTGCCAGGTGTAACGCAGTTGTTGATGGCGCACGACCAGCGCTTCCCCGTTCGGGTATTGCGCGAGCGTGTTATCGAACGCCTGACCGATGGTCATCGCCAGCAAGGCTTTGTCCTGGGAACCACGGGTATAGCTGCGCTGCGGGCTTGCACTGGGTTGATCCATGATGACCCCTATTGTCTTTATTGTAGGAGCGAGGCTTGCCCGCGAAAGGAGCGCTGCGGTCCAGCCATAGGACCTCATCATCGTTCATCGCGAGCAATCTCGGCTCCTACAGAATCATCTAAGTTGACGTTAACGTAAAGGGTGATTGACAGCCATTCGTCACAGGCTTACGTTAACGTAAAGGTGAGAGCCGAATCACTGCCCTCCCCACCCTACAAAAAAGCCAAAAGGTGCCCCATGAGCTACCCCTCCCTGAACTTTGCCCTCGGTGAAACCATCGACATGCTGCGCGATCAGGTTCAGTCCTTCGTCGCCAAAGAGATCGCCCCGCGCGCCGCTCAGATCGACATCGACAACCTGTTCCCCGCCGACCTGTGGCGCAAATTCGGCGACATGGGCCTGCTCGGCATTACCGTGCCGGAAGAGTACGGCGGCGCCGGCCTGGGTTATCTGGCGCACGTCGTCGCCATGGAAGAAATCAGCCGCGGCTCGGCCTCGGTCGCCCTGTCCTACGGCGCCCACTCCAATCTTTGCGTCAACCAGATCAACCGCAACGGCACTCACGAACAGAAAAGCAAATACCTGCCAAAACTGATCAGCGGCGAGCACATCGGCGCCTTGGCCATGAGCGAACCGAATGCCGGTTCCGATGTGGTGTCAATGAAACTGCGCGCCGACAAACGCGGCGATCACTACGTGCTCAACGGCAGCAAAACCTGGATCACCAATGGCCCCGACGCCAACACCTATGTGATCTACGCGAAGACCGATCTTGAAAAAGGCCCGCACGGCATCACCGCATTCATCGTCGAGCGCGACTGGAAAGGCTTCAGCCGCAGCAACAAGTTCGACAAACTCGGCATGCGCGGCTCGAATACCTGCGAACTGTTTTTCGATGACGTCGAAGTGCCGGAAGAAAACATCCTCGGCGTGCTCAACGGCGGCGTGAAAGTGCTGATGAGCGGCCTCGACTACGAGCGCGTTGTGCTCTCGGGCGGCCCGACCGGGATCATGCAAGCCTGCATGGACCTGATCGTCCCGTACATTCACGACCGCAAACAGTTCGGCCAGAGCATCGGCGAATTCCAGCTGATCCAGGGCAAGGTCGCCGACATGTACACCCAACTCAACGCCAGCCGCGCCTACCTCTATGCGGTGGCCCAGGCCTGCGAGCGCGGCGAAACCGCCCGCAAGGACGCTGCCGGAGTCATCCTCTACAGCGCCGAATGCGCGACCCGAATGGCCCTCGACGCGATCCAGATTCTCGGTGGCAACGGCTACATCAACGAATTCCCGGCCGGTCGTCTGCTGCGTGACGCCAAGTTGTACGAAATCGGCGCCGGCACCAGTGAGATCCGTCGCATGTTGATCGGTCGCGAACTGTTCAACGAAACCCGCTAAACGGAGCTGCACATGGCTATTCTGCATACCCAGCTCAACCCCCGTTCAACGGAGTTCGCGGCCAACAGCGCGGCGATGTTCAAACAGGTCGACGCCCTGCACACCCTCCTCGCTCAAGTGGCGCAAGGTGGCGGCCCAAAGGCTCAAGAACGCCACACATCGCGGGGTAAATTACTGCCCCGTGAACGGATCAATCGCCTGCTCGATCCGGGTTCGCCATTTCTCGAAATAAGCCAATTGGCGGCCTACGGGGTGTATGGCGAAGATGTTCCAGCCGCTGGTGTGATTGCCGGAATCGGCCGGGTGGAAGGCGTTGAATGCATGATCGTCGCCAACGATGCCACCGTGAAAGGCGGCTCGTATTACCCGCTGACGGTGAAAAAACACCTGCGCGCGCAAACTATCGCCCAGCAAAATCGCCTGCCCTGCATTTATCTGGTGGACTCCGGCGGCGCCAACTTGCCGCGTCAGGATGAAGTGTTCCCGGACCGCGAACACTTCGGGCGGATCTTCTTCAACCAGGCCAACATGAGCGCGATGGGCATTCCGCAAATTGCGGTGGTCATGGGCTCGTGCACCGCCGGTGGCGCTTATGTACCCGCAATGGCCGATGAAGCAATCATGGTCCGTCAGCAGGCAACGATTTTCCTCGCCGGCCCACCGCTGGTGAAAGCCGCGACGGGTGAAGTGGTCAGCGCCGAAGACCTCGGCGGGGCCGATGTGCACTGCAGGATTTCCGGGGTCGCCGACCACTATGCCGAGAGCGACGAACACGCCCTCGCCCTGGCCCGCCGCAGCGTCGCCAACCTCAATTGGCGCAAGCTCGGTGAACTGCAACAACACACGCCGATCGCGCCGCTTTACAGCAGCGACGAGTTGTACGGCGTGGTGTCGGCGGACGCCAAGCAACCGTTCGACGTGCGCGAAGTGATCGCGCGCCTGGTGGACGGCTCGGTGTTCGATGAGTTCAAGGCATTGTTCGGCACGACATTGGTGTGCGGTTTTGCCCACCTGCACGGTTACCCGATCGCGATTCTCGCCAACAACGGCATCCTGTTCGCCGAAGCCGCGCAGAAAGGCGCGCACTTCATCGAACTGGCCTGCCAGCGCGGCATCCCGTTGCTGTTCCTGCAAAACATCACCGGTTTCATGGTCGGCCAGAAATACGAAGCCGGCGGCATCGCCAAGCACGGTGCGAAACTGGTGACGGCCGTGGCGTGCGCCAAGGTGCCGAAATTCACCGTGATCATTGGTGGCAGCTTCGGCGCCGGGAATTACGGCATGTGTGGGCGGGCTTACGATCCACGCTTCCTGTGGATGTGGCCGAACGCACGGATTGGCGTGATGGGTGCCGAACAGGCAGCAGGGGTACTGGTGCAGGTCAAGCGTGAGCAAGCGGAACGCAGTGGCCATGGTTTCAGCGCCGAGCAGGAAGCCGAGATCAAGCAACCGATCCTCGATCAGTACGAAGAACAGGGGCATCCCTATTATTCCAGCGCCCGGCTGTGGGACGACGGTGTCATCGACCCGGCGCAGACCCGCGACGTGTTGGCTCTGGCCTTGTCGGCGTCGCTGAACGCGCCAATCGAACCGAGCCGCTTCGGCGTGTTCCGGATGTGATTTTCTGTGGGGGCGGGCTTGCTCGCGAAGGATTCACCGCGGTTTACCTGATGCACCGCGTTATCGTTCTTCGCGAGCAAGCCCGCTCCCACATGAGTTGTGGAGACGTAACACATGAGCGACTTCAACACCCTCGAACTGCTGAGCGATCCAAGGGGTTTTGCGACCTTGTGGCTCAGCCGCGAGCAGAAAAACAACGCCTTCAACGCCGAAATGATCCGCGAACTGATCCTCGCCCTGGACAAAGTGTCGAGCGATCCCAGCCTGCGCTTTCTGCTGATCCGCGGTCGCGGCAAGCATTTCAGCGCCGGTGCCGATCTGGCCTGGATGCAGCAATCGGCCGAACTCGATTACCACACCAACCTCGATGACGCGCGGGAACTGGCGGAGTTGATGTACAACCTCGCCAAACTGAAAATCCCGACCGTGGCGGTGGTGCAAGGCGCGGCCTATGGCGGCGCGCTGGGCCTGATCAGTTGCTGTGACATGGCCATCGGCGCCGAAGAAGCACAGTTCTGCCTGTCGGAAGTGCGCATCGGCCTCGCGCCGGCGGTCATCAGTCCGTTCGTGGTGCAAGCCATCGGCGAGCGCGCGGCAAGGCGCTATGCCTTGACCGCCGAACGTTTTGGCGGACAACGGGCTCGGGAAATCGGCCTCTTGTCGGAGAGCTACCCGATGGCTGAACTGGAGCAGAAAGTCGATCAGTGGATCGACAACCTGCTGCTCAACAGCCCGGCGGCCATGCGCGCCAGCAAGGATTTGCTGCGTGAAGTCGGCCACGGCGCGCTGACCCCGGCGTTGCGGCGCTACACCGAGAATGCCATCGCCCGGATCCGCGTCAGTCCCGAAGGCCAGGAAGGCCTGCGCGCCTTCCTGCAAAAACGCCCGCCGAACTGGCAAGCCGAAACCACCCTCAAGGAGCCGCGTTGATGAGCGCACCTGTCCTCACCACCCTGCTGGTGGCCAACCGCGGCGAAATCGCCTGCCGGGTGATGCGCACCGCCAAAGCTCTGGGCCTGACCACGGTGGCCGTGCACAGCGCCATCGACCGTGACGCCCGGCACAGCCGCGAAGCGGATATCCGCGTCGACCTGGGCGGCAGCAAAGCCGCCGACAGTTACCTGCAAATCGACAAACTGATCGCCGCGGCGAAAGCCAGCGGCGCTCAGGCGATTCATCCCGGTTATGGTTTTCTCTCGGAAAACGCCGGGTTCGCCCGCGCGATCGAAATGGCGGGCCTGATCTTCCTCGGCCCGCCCGCCTCGGCCATTGATGCCATGGGCAGCAAGTCTGCGGCCAAAGCCTTGATGGAAACTGCCGGCGTGCCGCTGGTACCCGGCTATCACGGCGAAGCCCAGGACCTCGACACCTTCCGCGACGCCTGCGAACGCATCGGTTATCCGGTGTTGCTCAAGGCCACGGCGGGCGGTGGCGGCAAAGGCATGAAAGTGGTCGAGGATGTCAGCCAACTGGCCGAAGCCCTGGCCTCCGCGCAGCGCGAAGCGCAGTCCTCATTCGGCGATTCGCGGATGTTGGTGGAGAAGTACCTGCTCAAGCCACGTCACGTGGAAATCCAGGTATTCGCCGACCAGCATGGCAACTGTCTGTACCTCAATGAGCGTGATTGTTCGATTCAGCGTCGGCATCAGAAAGTCGTCGAAGAAGCCCCGGCTCCGGGGCTGAGCCCGGAATTGCGTCGGGCCATGGGCGAAGCCGCCGTACGCTCGGCGCAGGCCATCGGTTACGTCGGCGCCGGCACCGTGGAGTTTTTACTGGATGCGCGCGGTGAGTTCTTCTTCATGGAGATGAACACGCGCTTGCAAGTTGAACATCCGGTCACCGAAGCCATCACCGGCCTTGACCTGGTGGCCTGGCAAATTCGCGTGGCTCGCGGTGAAGCGTTGTCGATGACTCAAGATCAGGTGCCGCTGATCGGCCATGCGATTGAAGTTCGGTTGTATGCGGAAGACCCGGGTCATGATTTCCTGCCGGCCACCGGGCGTCTGGTGTTGTACCGCGAATCCGCCAAAGGGCCGGGGCGTCGCGTGGACAGTGGCGTCGAAGAAGGCGACGAGATTTCGCCGTTCTACGACCCGATGCTCGGCAAGCTGATTGCCTGGGGCGAAGACCGTGAACAGGCGCGGCTGCGGCTGCTGAGCATGATTGACGAGTTTGCCATTGGCGGGTTGAAGACCAACATCAACTTCCTGCGCCGGATCATCGGTCATCCGGCGTTTGCCGCGGCTGAACTGGATACCGGGTTCATTCCGCGTTATCAGGATCAACTGTTGCCAGCACCTTCAGACCTCAGCGATGAATTCTGGCAAGCGGCCGCGCAGGCATTTGCCCAGAGCCAGCCGAGCACAACCCGCACTGATGACCTGAGTTCTCCTTGGAGTATCGGCAACGGATTCCGTGCCGGACTGCCGACAGAAATCACCCTGCATTTGAGTTGCGAGGGGCAAGATCGGGCATTGACCCTGGGCAATACCGATGCTCATACCGCACAGCTCAAGGGCGAATACCTGCTGACCGAACACAACGGCTTGCGCCGCCAGCACCGGGCAATCCGCCGTGGCGATACGCTGTATCTGCAATGGGACGGTGAACTGCGCCGCATCGAGGCGTATGACCCGATCGGTGCCGTCGAAGCCAGTCACAGCCATCAGGGCGGGCTCACCGCGCCCATGAACGGCAGCATCGTGCGAGTGTTGGTGGAGGCCGGGCAAACGGTCGAAGCCGGCGCGCAATTGGTGGTGCTGGAAGCGATGAAAATGGAGCACAGCATTCGCGCGCCTCACGCCGGGATTATCAAGGCGTTGTATTGCCAGGAAGGCGAGATGGTCAGCGAAGGCAGTGCGTTGGTGGAGTTGGAACACGCGTGAAATGAAGATCGGTCCTACGCGTTGCGAGGACCGATCTGATTAGAATTTGGCAGTCGCCTGAACCACCACGCCGATGATTCGGCATTCTTCGGTAAAAAGGGCTTTCGGATAGGTCGGATTGAGCGGGACCAGATAACGCTGCCCGCCCTCTTCGATCAGTTTGCGAAAAACCGCCTCGACGCTGCCGGGCCATTGGGCGATCACCAGTTTGCCAGGCTCCGGCACGATAGCCGGGTCCACCAGAATCAACATGTCCGCGGCAATGCTCACACCCGTGGGTGCGGTCATCGCATCGCCGACCACCACCAGCCAGAACGCTGCGCCCTGTGCATGGTAATCGGACAGTTCGAAGCGCGGTTTGCTGACAGCCGATGAAGCGCCGTAGGTCAATAACTCCCCGTCGCGCACCTCCCCGGTTTCCCGCCAGTCACTGACCGGGTAGCGAAAGTACGGGTTGTACTTTTGCGCCAGAGAGATCTCTTCATCCTGTGAGATCTGCGGTTCCCTGATCACCATCGCGACTTCCAGATAGTCCATCCCCAGTGCCTGCAAGACACGGTTCATGTCTTGGATGCCGGGCTGACGACGTTTATTCAGCCAATGGCCGACGCCGCCCTGGGACATTCCGATGCGCTCGGCGAGTATTTCTTGAGTGACTTTGAGTTCACTCATTTTGGCCTTGACCAATTCAATCCATTTATCCATGTGCGGCACGATACGTGGGGTACTCCGACCAACAAAACACAAATTGTAGTATTTAAATTAAAGACACAAATACAGTACGTACTAAGCTGAGCTCACGGATTTGAATCTAATCACGGAGCTTGCCATCGTCATGACCATCCCCAGCAATACCCTGCCCGACATGCAATTCGATACCACCCTCAACTCGCCAAAAGGCTCTGCTGCCGCGCAGCGGGCGCTGGACTATTACTTGAAACCAGCTGTGTCAGAACAGACCAGCGAAGAACGTTTCTTCGATGTGAACCGTAACATCAGCAGCGAAGAGGCACTGGTCCATGCTTCGGATCTGTTGCGATGTGCCGCCGCCACCGCGCATGAATCAGCCAACCAGCTGCAGGGCGCAAGCCGGGATCTGGCATTTTCGACGGTGCACATGATCGACATGGCCAAGGCGATGATCGACCGGTCCCTGGAGGGCAATCAGAACGATTGACGAGGAAGCGCTTTGGAAGAAGACAGGAATAATTTTCCAATCGCGCAGATAAAAACATTTGACTTGCAAATGATAATGATTATTATTGCACCAACTGGTCGCGAGATCAGTCGATGGCCCAAGGGACCTTAGGTCGGTCTCCTGGACTATCTCCTCATCAGGCTAATCACGGTTTTTGACCCGGCTTTTTGCCGGGTCTTTTTTTTGCCAGTTATTCTGGCTTTGGCTTCAGGCTAATGAAGTCTGTGGGTGCTGCAAATTCGATTGGCGCGGATGATATCAAAAGAATATCTGTTGGCAAGAGAGGCCCGGTAACATTGGGCCAAACTAACGCAAAATAGCACTTGAGAATCACTCGTACAGTCTCTAAGCTGCATCGGCGTCAAGGAGGACGCCCCCCTTTTCAACCCCGCAATTTTCCCCCGGTCTATCTCTCCCTTGCGTGTAAAGTAGCAGCCATAAAAATCATACTCAGGAACTGATTATGGCCGTGGCTAAATCTTCTTTCGACATCAGCGCAAACTTCGACAGCGGCAACATCGAAGTGCTGGACATCAGCAATCCTCTACAAGCGCTACTGGCGATCAAGCCAGACACCCGCAGCCAGCACTTCCAGTGGTTCCACTTCAAGGCCAGTGGTTTGCACGTCGGTCAAGAACATTGGTTTCGTCTGAACAACGCCAGTAAATCCTCATACAACAAAGCCTGGGATGGCTATCAGGCGGTGGCGTCCTATGACCACGTCAACTGGTTCCGGGTGCCGACCATCTTCGAAGGCGACTGCCTGCGTTTCAGCCTCGAAGCCATTGCCACTCATGCCTGGTTCGCCTATTTCGAGCCCTATAGCCGTGGCCGCCATGACTGGCTGATCGAACAGGCACTGACCAAAGCCGGCACCGAACTGCTGGCCACCGGCAAGAGCGTTGAAGGTCGCGACATCCAGTTGTTGCGTAAAGGTTCAGGTGCCGAAGGTCAACGCAAGGTCTGGATCATCGCCCAGCAACATCCCGGGGAGCACATGGCCGAATGGTTCATGGAAGGCGTGATCGAGCGCCTGGAAAAACACGACGACCCGGTGCTGAAAAAACTCCTGGCCAGCGCCGACCTGTACCTGGTGCCTAACATGAACCCGGACGGCGCCTTCCACGGTCATTTGCGCACCAACGCCATGGGCCAGGACCTGAACCGCGCCTGGCAGAACGCCAGTCAGGAACTCAGCCCGGAAGTGCTGTTCGTTCAGCAGCAGATGGAAAAGTATGGCGTCGACCTGTTCCTCGACATCCATGGCGATGAAGAAATCCCTTACGTATTTACCGCCGGTTGCGAAGGCAATCCGGGCTATACGCCGCGGATCGAAAAGCTCGAAGAACATTTCCGTAGTCATCTGAAACATCAAACCAGGGATTTCCAGACCAAACACGGCTACACCCGCGACTTGCCCGGCAAAGCCAACATGACCCTGGCCTGCAACAGCGTTGGTCAGAAGTTCGACTGCCTGTCGCTGACCCTGGAAATGCCTTTCAAGGATAATAACGACGCACCGAATGCGCTGACTGGCTGGTCCGGCAAGCGCTCAAAGCAGTTGGGCACGGATGTGCTGACGACCATTGCCGATATGGTCGATACCCTGCGCTGATTGCTCTTAAGATCAAAATATCGCAGGTTTCACCAACGCCTACCGAAGGCTGCGATCTTTTGACGCTTCACTCGACAGCAATCCGGCATGTTGGGCTGCTTCACAGCCCAACGGGGCGATGCGGCGTTCCTACAAGTCCCCTCGACACATTTTTCAGCAACCCTGACTCACCCGCGATCCTTACCCCGCAACATACTGTCCAGCACATCATCACGACGCACCCAACCGTGAAACAACGCCGCCGCCAAATGCAGCAGCACAGTCAGAAACAGCAAATACGCCAGATACCCATGCGCCTTGCGCAGGAACGCGAACACCTGCGCATTCGCTGGCAGGATCGACGGCAACTGCAGTGAACGACTGAGCATTACCGGATCGCCGGCCGCGGAAATCATCGCCCAGCCCAGCAGCGGCAAAATCAGCATCAAGGCGTACAACAAGATATGCGAAGCCTTGGCCGCGAACGCTTGCCAACCCGGCAGGTCCGCCGGCAGCGGTGGTTGCCGGGTCGAAAAACGCACGGCCAGACGCACGATCACCAGCAACAGAATCGCAACGCCCAAAGGTTTATGCAGATGGATCAGCCACTGATGGCGCTCGGACACCGAGGCAGCCATGCCCGCGCCGATAAACAGCATCGAGATGATCATCAGTGCCATCAGCCAGTGCAGCAGCCGCGCTAAGGGCGCGAAATGGTTCGGTTGAGCGCTCATTGACGAGACTCCTGTTTATTCGCAGAGGGCAACTGGCTGACTTCGCTGGTGCGACGCAGGTAGGAACGGGCGTAACCCGCAGAGCGAGCGGCAAGCAACGGGTCGTCGGAGCCTTCGATGCCGCTAGGCAATACCAGTGGGTCGTAGTTGATGTCATGGCACTCGCCGTTGAGTTGCGGCTGGGTGCTTTCGAGCACCAGCATGCCGGCGTTCAGCACTTTTCGGCCGTCGGGCCAGGCCTTGCTCGCGTCGTTGACCGGATCTTCAGGGTTCGCCAAGGTGAAGTTCAATTGCCATCGCAGCGGCCCGGCGGACAAACGCTGTACCAGATCTTTCTCGAGGAAATCACCGCCCTCGGGGGCTGTTGCACCCGCCGCGTCCTGAGCGACCGGCGCCATGCTCCAGCGCACCGCCTGCCGTTGCCCGGCCGCGTTCACCAGGTAAAACGCGTTGACGCTGTTGTAGGTTTCCGTTGCATAACTGGCCGACGGTTTGGCGGTTTTGATCCAGGCCAGAAACGGTGCGGCTTCCGGATGAGAACTGAAGAACGCCGGAACAGCCGCCGGGTTCGGTTTGCCGGTAGCCGGATCCGGCGACTGCGCTTGTTGCAACTGATAGAACGCCTCCGGTGTGCCTACCGGAAACACCGGCATGCTGTTCATCCCGGTGCGCCACTGCTGACCGTTGGCCTGGGTGAAACGCAACGCCAGGCTGCGAATCGGCACGCTGTTATCCGGCGCATAAGGATTGCCGGCCGGCAACGCGAAACGCCCGACCACCGGAGTCCGCGCTTCGCTGAACACTTGGGCACTGGAATACTCACGCATCTGGCCACTGCTCTCGAAATGCCCGATCACGCATACGCCTTTGGCGTGGTTACGACGAAACCCCGGGTGAACGCCGTTGTTTTTCTCCAGCACATTGATCAGCGTTTTCGGCGTCAGGCGCTGTGGGTCGAGTGTGCCGTTGACGTAGGCAAAAGCCCCGGCCAGCGCGGCGACCACCACGGCAATGCCGGTCAGGCGCAACGTCAGGCTCGCGGCACTCAACGGTGGCCGGCCAGGCCCCGTTGGCGGTGATGAGCGATCTACCATGAATGACTCCAGGGCCATCGGCCACAAGTGAGAAGAATCAGGCAGACGAACCGCGCCAAGGTTTATTCCATCGTCCGATGTTTATTTTTCCAAGCGTGGAATAACCTCGAATGCCGAACGTCTTCCTGAACACTTACCACAGCGTAGTGACTAGTCAGAACTTCATGAACGATATCGACGAACAACTCAGGGAAGTCATTCCAAGGCTGCGCCGCTTCGCCGCATCGCTGACGCGCAACCCCAGCAGCGCAGATGATCTGGTGCAGGCCTGTCTTGAACGAGCGCTATCGAGTTGGGGCGGCAAATGCCCCGAGGGTGACTTGCGTGCCTGGCTGTTTTCGATTCTTTATCGGCAGTTTCTAGACGCCCATCGGCGCTCCCGGCGTTATGCGCGGATGCTCGAATTCTTTACCGGACGTGACGATGCGCAGCCTTCGGCAGAACGCACGGTGATCGCCCAATCGACCCTGCAAGCCTTCGATCAGCTCAGCACCGAACAGCGCGCGCTGCTGCTCTGGGTATCGGTGGAAGGCTTGAGCTATAAGGAGGTCGCCGGGATTCTCGACATCCCCATCGGCACCGTGATGTCGCGCCTGTCCCGCGCGCGCCAGGCCTTGCGCCAGCTCAGCGACGGCGAAATCACCCGCCCTTCCCTGCGGAGACTCAAATGATCAGCATGCCTCCCAGCGAGCATGACCTGCACGCCTATGTCGATCACCAACTCAACGAGGCCGACCGACATCGGGTGGAGACTTATCTGGCCGACAACGCCGAAGTGGCCGCGCAAGTACGCGCCTGGCAGCACGATGCCCAACAATTGCGCGCTGCGTTGAGCGGCGTCTTACAGCAACCGGCCAACCCGGAACTCGACCCGGCCATGATTCGCCAGCGAGTCAAACGCCAGTCGCGCCGCCATCTGGCCAGCGCCGCGGTGTTGCTGATCGCGGTCAGCGTCGGCGGTTTGAGCGGTTGGCAGGCACGGGAAATGACCCTGGTCCGCGCCCCAATGCCGATGACCGATGCGATGCAGGCCTACCGGCTGATAGCCCAGCAAGGCATCCTGCCGGCGGATTACACAGTCAGCGATGACGGCGATATGCAGGGCTGGCTCGACCGTTATTTCAGCCAGGCCCATCGTCTGCCGAACCTGACCGCTTCCGGATACACACCCATCAGCGGGCGGCTGCTCAGTACCGAGCAAGGGCCGGCGGCAATGGTGGTTTACGAAGACCGGAGCGGGCACAAAATCAGCTTCTACGTCCGTCCACCCGGGCCGAAAAACACCCTGCTACCCCGGGGCAGTCGTAGTGACGGTGAGTTGCAGGCCGAGTACTGGTCAGGGGCCGGATACAACTATGCGATGGTCAGCCCGAGTGACACGCCTGCGGCGCAGATGCTCAAGCAGACGCTGAAGTTTTGATCATCATCGCGGTTTTTCAGGTATTGCGCGTCATCGTTCTTCGCGGGCAAGCCACGCTCCTACAAGTTCCTTCGCGAGCAAGCCCGCTCCCACATTGGATCTCCATTGTTCGCGGATTTTGTAGCCACTGCAGATCAGATGTGGGAGCGGGCTTGCTCGCGAAGGCGGCCTGACAAGCACCACACCTTTCCCGCTATCATGTCGCCCATTTTCCAGGGCCCCACGCCCTCCTCCTGATCAATAGCGAACCTGCCCATGGATACCCTCGCACAACTGCGCGCCGGCCAACTGTCGGGCATCACCCGTCTGGATCTGTCCTGCGGCCTGACCGAGTTCCCCCGGGAAATTTTCGACCTGGCGGACTCGCTGGAAGTGCTCAACCTCAGCGGCAACGCCTTGCGCAGCCTGCCGGACGACTTGCATCGCCTGACCCGTTTGCGCGTGCTGTTCTGCTCGGACAATCTGTTCACCGAACTGCCCGCCTGCCTTGGCCAGTGCACCGCGCTGACGATGATCGGCTTCAAGGCCAACGTCATCGAAAACGTGCCGGGCGCCGCCCTGCCGCCGCTGTTGCGCTGGCTGATCCTGACCGACAACCGCCTCACGGAACTGCCGACCGAACTGGGTGAACGCCCGCACCTGCAAAAACTCATGCTCGCCGGCAATCAGTTACAGCGTCTCCCCGAAAGCCTGAGTCATTGCCATCGACTCGAACTGATCCGCATCGCCGCCAATCAACTCACCGGGCTTCCCGAGTGGCTGCTCACCCTGCCGAGCCTGACCTGGCTGGCGTACGCCGGTAACCCGCTGGAAACCGAAGCCGATGCCGTCGCCCTCCAAGCTACGACGAGCATTCCCTGGTCCCAACTGAGCCTGGAGAAAAAACTCGGCGAAGGCGCGTCAGGGGTCATTCATCAGGGGTTGTGGCAACAGACGAAACAGGTAGCGGTGAAACTCTACAAAGGCGAAATGACCAGCGATGGCTCGCCGCTGCACGAAATGAACGCCTGCATCACCGCCGGTATCCACCCTAACCTGATCCGAGTCGAGGGCCGAATTGTCGATCACCCGCAGCAAACGGCCGGGCTGGTGATGCAATTGATCGATCCGAGTTACTGCAACCTTGCCGGGCTGCCGAGCCTGACGTCCTGCACCCGCGACGTCTATGCAGACGACACCCGGTTCAGCGCCGGCGTGGCGCTGCGCATCGCCGCTGGCATTGCTTCAGTGGCTGAACACTTGCACCGCCAAGGCATCACCCACGGCGACCTCTATGCTCACAACATTCTGTGGAACGAGGACGGGGATTGTCTGTTGGGCGACTTTGGCGCAGCGTCTTTCCACGCCACGTCGGACAGCCTTGAAAGCCGTGCATTGCAGCGGATTGAGGTACGGGCGTTCGGGGTACTGCTGGGGGAATTGCTGGCGCGGATCGACTCGGGACTGAGCGATGAAGGGCGTGAGGCGTTAGAGGCATTGCAGCAGCGCTGCTGTCAGCCGGAGGTGCTGGCGCGGCCGGGGTTCAGCGAGGTTGTGCAGGAATTAAAGGGACGGTGACCGCTGCGCGGTCATTCGCGAGCAAGCCCGCTCCCACATAGGATTTGTGAACGCCACAGATCGAATGTGGGAGCGGGCTTGCTCGCGAAGACGGCCTGCCAGGCAACAAAAGCCGTCAATGACACACAGACTTAACCCGCCAACCCGACAAACATGTCCTGCACGTCATCGTGGTTATCGAGGCCTTCGAGGAACGCTTCGACTTCTGCCATCTGCTCGTCGCTCAGGCCACTGACCGGGTTCTTCGGCTGGTAACCCAACTTGGCCGACAACACCGTGAAACCCTGCTCCGGCAGCGCTTTCTGCACCGCATCCAGGTCCGCAGGTTCGGTCAGGAACAGCGTCGCGCCATCTTCACCTGGTTCGAAATCCTGGGCACCGGCTTCGATCGCAGCCATTTCCGGATCGGCGTCAGGGCTATCCGGGGACGCCTCGATCATGCCGACGTGGTTGAAGTCCCAGGCCACCGAACCGGAAGCGCCCAACTGGCCCTTGCGGAACGCGACGCGGATTTCAGCGACGGTGCGGTTGATGTTGTCAGTCACGCATTCAACGATCAGCGGCACTTGATGCGGTGCGAACCCTTCATACGTCACGCGATGGTATTGCACGGTTTCGCCGAGCTGGCCGGAGCCTTTCTTGATCGCGCGTTCCAGGGTTTCGCGGGGCATCGAGGCTTTTTTCGCCTGTTCGACCACCAGACGCAGGTGTGCGTTGGTGGCGGTATCGGCACCGTTGCGCGCAGCGATGGTGATTTCCTTCACCAGTTTGCCGAAGATTTTGCCCTTGGCGTTGGCTGCCGCTTCTTTGTGTTTAACCTTCCACTGTGCGCCCATTACTCACTCTCTTGATCTGTGGCGCCGAGACATCTATTGGCCGACGCATTGCGCCAGTTTATACGGCCTAAAGATGCCAATCGACCAAAAATTCCAAGATCTTCATCCCATGACCGATCGACATTTTCACCAGTGCTTGTAGGGCGATTCTGAAAAGTTGATTTGCGGTGACGCTTCAAGGCTGTGGTTTCGTACCCTCTGAGCCCATCCTCCCTGGCAGAAGCGCGTTCGATGCACAACGACAAGGAAAGCCCCTTCACCCTGACACTCCTCGACGGCGGTTTGAGTCTGCAGGTGTTGCAGTTCAGTGGCCGTGAAGGTCTCAACCAGCCCTATCGATTCGACATCGAGGTGATCGGCCTCGCACCGTCAATGCACCTCGACCGATGGCTGCAACAACCGGCGTTCCTGCGGCTGGCAGATGACCAGGGCATTCACGGCGTGATCCACAGCGTCAGTCGCGAACATCGCGGCCCGCACCGGGTCGGCTACTCTTTGGTGCTCGCGCCCCATCTTCAACAACTTCAGCTGCATAGCTCGCGTCGGGTATTTCATCGTCTCAGCGTGCCCGCGATCGTGCGCCAGTTGCTGGAGGAGCATCAGTTGCCCGAGCACAGCTACCGCTTCGAACTGGCAAACGGGTGCTACCCGCCCCGGCCTTTTTGCATTCAGTACGATGAGAGCGATCTGGCCTTCCTGCAGCGGTTGTGTGAAGAAGAAGGCATCCACTATCACTTCGAGCATCAGCACGACGGGCATGTGCTGGTGCTCGCCGATGACAGCCTGAGTTTCCTCCAGGAGCCATTGCTGATGCCGTTCCATGACGACGCATTCAACGACTCCATCTCGCCGGTGATCAGTGAACTGTTCCAGCGCCATGACCCGGACCCCGCCCCTGCACAATGGGAGGCCAGAAACCGCGGCTCGCAGATGATCGGCGACGGAGCTGCTAACCACCCATTCGCCAGAACGGCTCCGGTGGCAACACGCCCCGCGCCCGAACAGCTTCATCACGATCAGCTCAGCCGCCGACGGCTGGAACGCCTGCGTTGCCAGCAACGGCAGATCCACGGCGAAAGTAACCAGAGCGAACTGTGCAGCGGACGGATCCTGCAAGTGGCGCAACACCCGCTCTCAAGTTTCAATGATCAGTGGCTGCTCACCGACATCCGGCACCAAGGACAGCAGCCGTCGATTCTCGCCGAGGACCAGCCCGGCATTGCCCGGCGCTACAGCAATCAGTTCACGGCCATTCCCTGGTCAACGGTCTTCAGGCCGGCGCTCAAAGAGGCCCGGCCGAGCATCCCGGGCTATCAGACTGCCCGGGTGCTGGGCTCCGTAGGGCAACCGGCGATGCTCGATGACCAAGGCCGGATACAGGTCAGGCTATGGCCGACGCTAACGTTCGAGGCAGAGGAACCCGCCGGTTTCTGGCTACCGGTAGCCCTCGCAACGCCAGACGGTCGGATCGATCCGGCCAGGCTGCCCGTGGCCGGCACCGAGGTGTTGGTCAGTTTTCTCGACAGCGACCCGGACCGGCCGGTGCTGTGTGCCGGTATGGGCCATCCCCAGCCTTCCCGGCCTGCTCCGGAGCCACGCCGCGATGGTCGTCTGCTGCTCGATTGGCTGGTCAACCGCTCGGATCTCATGCCGTGACGCCTTCGTCGATGACCGATTGCACACAGGGATGATGACAGAGGGTTCGTGAGAGGGTGGTTTAGGCAGGTCCGGCCTCTTCGCGGGCAAGCCTCGCTCCTACAGGACGCAAAATTTGGCTCGCCCGCGAAGACGGCGGCACAGTCAATATTGATATCTCTGACTGCGCCCTTCAGGTTTGTGAACTGAAACCCCGGCGGCCCTGCAAGCCGCCGGTGTGGATGAAGATCAGCCGCGTGCCCCGGGCAAATCTTCCCGCCTCGACTTGCTGCTTGAGCGCCATCAGCGCTTTACCGGTGTATAGCGGTTCGAGCGGAATGCCACTGGCCTGCTCGGTCTGCTCGATGAATTCGAGTAACAACGGCTCGATTTTGGCAAAACCGCCACGGCTGGCATCGAACAGCTCATAAGCCGGGCCCTGTAAACCCGCCTCGCGGACAATCGATTCGACCTGCTGCGCCACGCCATGATCGTCAGGCACCGCCAACGCGCCATACACCGGATGTTCGCCCGCCTCGGCCAGAACCAGACCGGCCAAAGTGGTGCCCGTTCCGCAGGCCAGCCACCAGCCGTCGTAGTGGCTCCAGCCCAGACTGCTCAACTTTTCGCGGGCCTGAGTCACTAATTGCCGACAACCTTTCGCCCCAAGCAAGCCGCCGCCACCTTCCGGCACTGGATGTAGCTCGGGGTATTGCTCCCGCCATGGCGCCCAGAAGCCGGGTTCGTGCCGTGCTCGATAGCCTCCATAACCCAACCAATGCAAGTGCATGCCGAACGCCTCCAAGTCCTTCACCGTCGGCGTTTCTTGCCGATGCCCGCGCAGCAGGCCAACCGTCGTGAAACCGAAGCGTTTGCCCGCTGCAGCCAGTGCATGAAGATGATTGGAATGAGCGCCACCCAGGCTGATGATGCCTCGGGCGCCATTCTGATCGGCAGCTTTCAGGTGTTCGACGAGTTTGAACCACTTGTTGCCACTGATCAGCGGGTCGATCTGGTCCAGACGCAGGATCGCGACGTCGATGCCGGCAGTGGTGAGCCAGTCGAGGTGAAGAGGTTCGAGAGGGGCTTGGGGTAGCCAGTCCGTTAGTGGGGAAAGCATTGATGCCGACTCGGGGTAAAGAGCCGGTATCTTAGCAGCAGACAGAACGCCTTCGCGGGCAAGCCTCGCTCCTACAGGGTTTCGAGTTAAAGCACCATTGGGTGAGCAACCTGAAACTTGTAGGAGCGAGGCTTGCCCGCGAAGGCCATTGGCAAGCTAAGCCTGCCTACACCATTACAACTGAGCCGCCAACCGCGACCCCTGATTGATCGCGCGCTTGGCATCCAGCTCCGCTGCCACGTCCGCCCCGCCGACCAGGTGCACATTCTGCCCGGCCGCGACCAGACCGTCCTGCAACTCACGCAATGGATCCTGCCCGGCGCAGATCACGATGTTATCCACCGGCAGCACCTGCGGTTCGCCGCCTTCGCCAATGCGGATGTGCAGGCCTTCGTCGTCGATCTTCAGGTACTCGACGCTGTTGAGCATCTGCACCTGCTTGTTTTTCAGACCGGTGCGGTGAATCCAGCCAGTGGTCTTGCCCAGGCCGTCGCCGACCTTGGATGTCTTGCGTTGCAGCAGGAACACCTCACGGGCCGGCGCCTGCGGCTCAGCCTTGATACCTGCAACACCGCCGCGCGCTTCGAGATGTGTATCGATGCCCCACTCCTTCCAGAATGCTTCGCGGTCCTGACTGGTGGCCACGCCCTGGTGAACGAGGAATTCCGACACGTCGAAACCAATACCACCGGCACCGATCACCGCGACGCGCTTGCCCACCGGTTTGCGCTCAAGGATCACGTCCAGGTAGCTCAACACCTTGGCATTTTCAACGCCGGGAATTGCCGGGGTTCTTGGCGCGATACCGGTGGCCAGAATGATTTCGTCGTAACCGCCCTCAACCAGTTTCGCCACATCGACGCGGGTGTTCAGGCATACCTCGACGCGGGTGGTCTGCAGTTTTCGGTTGAAATAACGCAGGGTTTCGAAGAATTCTTCCTTGCCCGGTACACGCTTGGCGATGTTGAACTGGCCGCCGATTTCACTGGCCGAATCGAACAACGTCACCTGATGGCCACGTTCGGCGGCTACGGTCGCGGCCGACAAACCTGCAGGACCGGCACCGACCACGGCGATTTTCTTGATCTGCTGCACCGGCAGGTAATTGAGTTCGGTTTCATGGCAGGCCCGCGGGTTCACCAGGCAACTAGTCAATTTGCCGCCAAAGGTATGATCCAGGCACGCCTGGTTGCAACCGATGCAGGTGTTGATTTCATCGCTACGACCAGCCGCAGCCTTGTTGACGAAATCCGGGTCGGCGAGGAACGGCCGCGCCATGGACACCATGTCGGCATCGCCTTCGGCCAGGATCTGTTCGGCGACTTCCGGGGTATTGATGCGGTTGGTGGTGATCAGCGGAATGCCTACCTCCCCACGCAGCTTGGCCGTGACTTTGCTGAACGCCGCACGGGGCACTTTGGTGGCGATGGTCGGAATACGCGCTTCGTGCCAGCCGATGCCGGTGTTAATGATCGTCGCACCCGCCTGCTCGATGGCCTTGGCCAACTGCACGATTTCTTCCCAAGTGCTGCCGCCTTCCACCAGATCGAGCATCGACAAGCGGAAGATAATGATGAAGTTCGGGCCGACCGCTTCGCGCACCCGGCGCACGATCTCCACCGGCAGGCGCATGCGGTTTTCGTAAGCGCCGCCCCAGCGGTCGGTGCGATGGTTGGTGTGGGCTACGAGGAACTGGTTAATGAAATACCCTTCGGAGCCCATGATCTCGACGCCGTCGTACTCGGCTTTTTGCGCAAGCGTCGAGCAGGTGACGAAATCGCTGATCTGCTTCTCGATGCCTTCCTCGTCCAGCTCTTTAGGCTTGAACGGATTGATCGGCGCCTGAATCGCGCTCGGTGCCACCTGTTTCGGGCTGTAGGCATAACGCCCGGCATGGAGAATCTGCATGCAGATCTTGCCGCCCGCCTCGTGCACCGCACGGGTGACGATGAGGTGCTTGAGCGCTTCTTCCTCGGTGGTCAGTTTGGCCGCGCCAGAGTAAACCCCGCCCTCATCGTTCGGGCCGATACCGCCGGTGACCATCAGACCAACGCCGCCACGGGCACGCTCAGCAAAGTAGGCGGCCATGCGCTCGAAACCGCCGGGCTTTTCCTCGAGGCCCGTGTGCATCGAGCCCATCAGGGTGCGGTTGCGCAACGTGGTAAAACCCAGGTCCAGCGGGGCCAACAGGTGCGGGTAATGAGCGGCGGCCATCGGTAACTCCACAACGAGCGATCACGGAAAAAATGCAGGAGCTCTTCGGCCCCGTCAGTCATGTTCGACAGACTAAGAGTCGCACTGCCGTCACTCAATGACCGTAACTGACAACTTATTGATCCAAATGCGCAGCGCCCCTTGGCAAGCGAGGACGTGAGCCCTACCCTAGTCGCGAACCCTGCACGCGGCCGTTGACTGTTTCCTCATGCGCAAACTTTTGTACTTGATCCTCTCCATGGCGTTGATCGCCGCCCTCACGACCTACGCGATATGGGCCACGGATCGTCCGGTGGGTCATTACCTGTCGGACCTGCGCATCAGTCTCGCGGTTGATCAAGGCATCCCCGCCGACCGCGGCAATCTGCTAGGCATCCAGCCCGAGCTGTTCCCCACCGACTATCAAAGCCCCGAACGCCTGCATCGCAAGCTCGCGGCTTACTTGCAGAAGGCTCAGGATCAGGGCCTGCTGAATGAAAAGACCATCGTCGTATTGCCTGAACATATCGGTACCTGGCTGATGATCAGTGGCGAAAAAGACGAGTTGTACCAGGCCACTACGCTCAAGGAAGCCATGAACTGGCTGGCGGTGAGCAACCCCTTGCAGTTCATCCGCGCCCTGATCAGCGCCGAGGGCGGCAACCGTCTCGACGACGCGCACTTGCGGATGAAAGCCAAGAAAATGGCCAAGAGTTACCAAGCGCTGTTCGGCGGCCTGGCGAAAGAATTCCAGATCACTCTGGTGGCGGGTTCCATCGTGTTGCCCGAGCCGAGTGTCAGCGACGGCACCCTGAAGATTGGCTACGGCGCGCTGTACAACAGCAGCGTAGTGTTCGGTCGCGACGGCTTGCCGATCGGCCAGCCCCAGCGGCAAATGCACCCGACTTTCGCTGGACGCGACACTGTAGAAGCCAATTCCGAGCATACGATCAACGTCGTCGATACACCGGCCGGACGGCTGGGCGTGCTGATCGGCAGCGACAGTTGGTACCCCGACAACTATCGCAAACTCGACGATCAAGGCGCGCAACTGGTGGCGGTCCCGGCATTCGTCGTCGGGCGAGGGGCCTGGGATCAACCGTGGCGCGGCTATAAAGGCCAGTCCACCCCGAGCTCTGTGAGCCTCAAGGCTGGCGAACTCAGTGAGGGTCAGGCCTGGCATCGGCTGACGCTGATTGCCCAACCGACCGGCAGCCAGACCATCGCCGGCATGAGCGTGTTTCTGCGCGGTCAATTCTGGGACAAGGGCAGCGCCGGTCAAAGCTTCCTCAGCAGCAACGGGCAACATTTCGCCGACGGCGATGCCCGGGGCGCGCGTTTGCTGAATCTCTGGCTGTAAGCGATGAAACCGCAGCCGATGCGCCTCGGAGATTTGTCGGTGGGCTTCGTCCATAGCCTGGCCGACGCCGTGCGCAGCCATGGCCTGGACCCACAACCGTTGCTCGAACAGTACGGCCTCGACGCCGCGCGACTGGCCGAGGCCGGCGCCCGTCTCTCGATCCCGCGCTACATGCGCCTGGGTCACGGCGCCATTCAACTGACCGACGACCCGGCACTGGGTTTGCGCATGGGCCAGCTCAGTCGCCTGAGCCAGGCCGGCCTGGCCGGAGTCACCGCCGCCCAGGCCCCCACCGTGCGGGAAGCGGCGCGCTGCCTGATTCGCTTCGAAGCACTGTACGGCTCCAACTATCGCGGCCAGTCGAGCTTTCACGAAGATGCCCAAGGCGCTTGGCTACGTTTCTATTCCATCAGCCCCTACAACGCCTACAACCGCTTCGTGGTGGATTCGATCATCGCCGGCTGGTTGCAGCAATTGTCCAGCATAAGCTCTGCCCCGCTACGCGCCGAACGGATCGAAATCGAATTCCAGGCGCCGGATTACCGCGAGGCATACGCCGTGCTGGGGGATTGTCCGATTCAGTTTGGCGCCGAACAGAATCAACTGCGCCTGAGCCTGGACAGCCTCGCCCAGCGCAATCCGCAGCACTGCCCGAGCACCTGGCGGCACCTGCTGCAACTGTGTGAACGGGAACTGGAGCAACTGACACGCACCCGCAGCCTGCGTGAACGTATCACTCAGTTACTGGGGCCGTTGCTCAATGGTGGTCGGGAACCCGACCTGGAAGAAGTGGCGGCACGCTTGAAACTACCGACCTGGACCTTGCGTCGCAAACTCGCGGAGGAAGGCACGCAATTTCGTGCAATTCTCAACGACACGCGCCGCGACCTTGCCATGACCTACATCCGCGATACCGAACTGGCGTTCGGCGAAATCGCCTACCTGCTGGGGTTTGCCTCCGCCGAAGCCTTTCAACGGGCCTTCAAACGCTGGAACGGCCAGACTCCCGGCGAGTTTCGCCGCAGTCATCGCCAATCCGCGTAAGGTTTACAACTCGGTTGCGTCTTCGGCCGGTTCCAGCGGGTCCAATTCAAACGCCTGATACTCGAGCAGTTCTTCTTGATAATCGTCCATTATTAAACCCCCATCGCTTGTTGAAAAAATCGTCTGAATAAATGACCAGTGCCCTGAGCATAAAATGCCCGCATGAAAGAAAAATGACACTGGCACGACACTACGTCGCTACTGAATAAACGTAGCAGGTGGTCAGGAATTTATCACAGGATTTTTTCGATACGAGCTGTCGGAATATGGCTCGGTTTGATGTGGGTCAATCTTGGAAGATGTTACGGAATCGGAGTTGTCTGACCCGATCCGTAACATAAGCCTATTACTGGCCGGAGACAGGCATGGCCGAAATTGGCTCAGTCGGTGCTGGCATTGCGCTGGAGTCCGACAGAGGAGTGACCGTTTCCGTGGACGAAGTTGGCTCGGAGTTCTCGGCTGGGGTAATCGGTGCCGTTTCAGCGGGTGGCACAACAGGCTCCGAAGCGGCTGGAGCAGGTTCGACTACCGGCGCTGGAGCAGGAGCAGGTTCTGCCGCCGGGACCGGGTTTGGCGCCAACTCAGCCGGCGCAGCCTTGGTCTCAGGCACACCCAGGTCGGTTTTCGGCTTCTCGGGGATGTGCGCAGCCTTCTTCGCTTCCGGCGGCAGGAACAACTCGACCAGGGCAAAGAAACGTTCGTAGAACTTGGCTGAAGATACGGTTTCGCTGGCAACCTTGACCATCGAGTCGTCGGACGAACCGATCGGCATCGATACCGAGCCCAACACACCGACACCGAGGCTGGCGGAGTTGTTGGTCTTTTTCAGCGCATAACGGTCCTGCAAGGCGTTGGCGAACATCGTCGCGTGATGCCCTTCGCTGCCGTCATCGGCACAGACCACGTTGAAGCTGATCTCCATGTGGGTCTCGCCGGTCTGCTGGAAACTTTTATGCCCACTGACCAGTTTCGAATCGGCGCTGGTGATGATGTAACCCTGGCTGAGCAAAGCCCGACGGGCGGCCTCGCAGGTCTGCGCATCGGTCACCGGGTAGTTGCGCGAAAACGTTCCGGAGTCGTCGAAGTTCTCATGCTCATAGATGGCGGCTTTCTTCGACGAACAACCGGCAGCGGCGGCCAGCACCAAGGCCAGCCCGACAACACGCATGGGAATTGATCTAAACATTGAACATCCTGAGGAAAACGGTTCGGGGCGTATTGTGCAACAGATCGATGCTTAGCGGAGCATCGATTAAGTCTTAAAACGGTTACATGTTTGTTGAGCCGGGTTCTAAGGAGAAGTCACACAAACACATTGCGTAGGCTTAAAAAAAAAACCCCAGCCTTTCGGCCGGGGTCTTTTGTGTCGCGCAGTACTCAGCAAGGCATCAGAAACGCTTGATGTCTGCTTCGCTTTCCAGCTGTTTGCGGTAGGCCGCAAAGTCTTGCTGGCCAATGCGCGAGGCGAGGTAGCGACGGTATTGAACCTTCTCTTCTTCGGTCGGCGCCGCGGCTTCGTTCACGCCGTCCAGACGCACGATCACCAGGCTACCATCGGCCAGGGTCACGCTGCTGAAGGTCGGCTTGTCTTTGGAGACTGGCTTGGGCATGCGGAACAACGCTTGCAGCACAGTTGGGTCGACCCCTTCCTGAGCACGAGTCGCCGCTTGAGTCACCTTCCAGTTCTGGCCATCGATCGCCTTGTCCAGTGCAGTCTTGCCATCGCGCAGACTGACGATCAGTTGATCAGCCTTGGTCTTGGCGGCAGCACTGGCATGCTCCTTGGTCAGCTGCGCACGAATGCTGGCAGCCACGCTTTCCAGCGGCAGTTGCGCAGGCTTGCGGTGTTCCTTGGCGCGCAGCACGATCACGGTTTCCGGGTCCAGCTCGATGGCGGTGCTGTTGGCACCCTCATCCAGCACTTCAGGACTGAACGCAGCGGTTACCACGGCACGGTTGGCCGCAACACCTTCGCCACCTTCCCGGCCGAATGGCGCGGAGGTCTGGACGGTCAGCTTCAGGTCCTGTGCTGGCTGGGCCAGATCGGAGGCTTCGAACGACGAGTCTTCCAATTGCTTGGTCGCCTCGACGAAACGCTGCTCGACCTGCTGGGTTTTCAGCTCGCGGGTCAGCTTGTCTTTCAGGCTGGCGAACGTTGGCACTTCAGGGGCTTCAACGCCCAGCAGCTTGATCAGGTGGAAACCGAAGTCCGTGCGAACCGGCTCCGATACCTGATCCTTGGCCAACGAATACAGGGCTTTTTCAAACGCTGGATCGTAGACGCCTGGACCTGCAAAACCGAGGTCACCGCCGTTGTTCGCCGAACCTGGGTCCTGGGAGAATTCCTTGGCCAGAGCCTCGAACTTCTCACCTTTGGCCAGACGCGCCTGCACTTCTTCGATTTTGGCCTTGGCTTGCGCCTCGGTCACCTTATCGTTCACTTCGATCAGAATATGCGCAGCCCGGCGTTGCTCGGACAGATTTGCGGTTTCTTTCTGATACGCCGCTTGCAGGTCTTCGTCCTTGACGCTGACCTGATCAAAGAAGGACGCCTTCTTCAATTCGAGGTAGTCGATGACCACCTGATCCGGCGTCATGAATTCCTTGGCGTGCTCGTCGTAGTAGGCCTTGACCTCATCGTCGGTCAGTTTCACCGCCGCAGGATCTGCCTTGACGTTCAGGGTAGCGAAATCGCGGGTTTGTTTTTCCAGACGGGCAAAGGCCAGAACCTGTGCATCGGTGACAAAGCCGCTACCGGCCAGGCCAGCGCGCAGCTGACCGATCAGCATTTCCTGAGCCAGCATCTGGCGGAATTGCAGACGGCTGTAGCCGAGTTGACGGATCACCTGATCGAAGCGATCGGCGCTGAACTTGCCATCCACCTGGAATTCAGGTGTTTGCAGGATCACCTGATCCAAAGCCGCTTCGGAGAAAGCGAATTTCGATTTTTCTGCGCCTTGCAGCAGCAGTTTGCGATCGATCAGGCCTTTGAGGGCCGATTCGCGCAGCATTTTTTCGTCGAGCAAGGAAGCATCGAAATCCTTGCCCAGCTGTTGCATGAGCTGACGGCGTTGCATATCGACCGCCTGATTCAGCTCGTTTTGACTGATTTCTTCACCATTGACCTTGGCCGCATCCTGGCTGTTGGTCGTCGCCTGGAAAATGGCCTCGATACCGGTGAAAGCCATCAATACAACGATGATCCCGATAATGGTCTTGGCAATCCAGCCTTGTGAATTGTCCCTGATATTCTGCAGCATGCGTCCCCCAGAAACGGTTGAACTTCAAAATTAGGCAACCGTGGAGCGTGGGTAGAATCCGGATAGAAGAAAGGCGCATCCGAGGATGCGCCTTCTCGTAACTGGCGGAGCGGACGGGACTCGAACCCGCGACCCCCGGCGTGACAGGCCGGTATTCTAACCGACTGAACTACCGCTCCGCTGCCAAATCAGGAATGACCCCGACCCGGATAGGCAAAAACCTGAATCGAACTTAGTTGACAGCTTCTTTCAGTGCTTTACCAGCTTTGAAACCTGGTTTTTTGGCGGCGGCGATTTCCAGCGTCTTACCGGTCTGTGGGTTGCGACCGATGCGAGCTGGACGATCGGTCACGGAGAAGGTACCGAAACCAACCAGAACAACAGAGTCGCCAGCCTTCAGAGCGCCAGTGACGGATTCGATTACAGCGTCCAGCGCACGGCCAGCAGCAGCTTTCGGGATATCAGCGGATGCAGCGATAGCATCAATCAGTTCCGACTTGTTCACTCTAAGTCCCCTTATATCTATTTGAGTTTGATTCTAAGTTTTTTGGTGAAAGCAAAAAAACGAGTGCTGAATGGCCTACAGACACTTAAGAGCCGCTTTATAACAAGGGCTCTAAAAAACTGTCAACAAGCCCCCCAGGCAAATGCGTACTAATGCGTGCTAATTCTTTCCTTAGAGTCAGACTCGCGTTTTTCATCCTTTGCAACGATCTCCGGAACCACATCCGGCAAGGGCTCCGGCGCGTATTGCAGCGCAATTTGCAGGACCTCGTCAATCCATTTAACGGGTTTAATCTGTAGATCTTGCTTGATATTGTCCGGAATTTCCTTCAGATCGCGTACGTTCTCTTCAGGAATGATCACCGTCTTGATTCCGCCACGGTGAGCAGCCAACAGTTTTTCCTTCAGGCCACCGATCGCCAGCACCTGACCACGCAAGGTAATTTCGCCCGTCATGGCGACGTCTGCTCGCACAGGAATGCCCGTCAATGCCGATACCAGGGCCGTGCACATGCCTACACCGGCGCTAGGGCCATCCTTCGGCGTCGCCCCTTCAGGCATGTGGATATGCGTGTCGCGCTTCTCGTGGAAGTCCAGGGGAATCCCCAGGCTCTTCGCGCGACTGCGGACAACGGTCAGGGCTGCGGTGATCGATTCGACCATCACGTCACCCAAGGACCCTGTCTTGATCAACTGGCCTTTACCCGGTACGACTGCGGCTTCGATGGTCAGCAATTCGCCGCCCACCTGGGTCCACGCCAAGCCAGTTACCTGGCCGATCTGATCCTGCGACTCAGCCAGACCATAGCGGAATTTACGCACACCCAGGAAGTGCTCGAGCATGTCGGCAGTGACCTTCACCGAGAAGCGTTTTTCCATTGCATGCTCTTTGACTGCCTTGCGGCAAACCTTGGCAATCTGGCGCTCCAGCCCACGTACACCGGCTTCACGGGTGTAATAGCGGATGATGTCGCGGATCGCTTCGGCGTCGAATTCCAGCTCGCCTTTCTTCAGACCGTTGGCGGCAATCTGCTTCGGCGAAAGGTATTTGACGGCAATGTTGATCTTCTCGTCTTCGGTGTAACCCGGCAGACGAATCACTTCCATCCGGTCCAAAAGTGCCGGCGGAATATTCATGGAGTTGGAGGTGCACAGGAACATCACATCGGACAGGTCGTAATCGACTTCCAGATAGTGATCGTTGAAGTTGTGGTTCTGCTCGGGATCGAGCACTTCCAGCAACGCCGACGCCGGATCGCCACGCATGTCGCTGCCCATTTTGTCGATTTCATCGAGCAGGAACAGCGGATTGCGGACGCCCACTTTCGTCATCTTTTGAATCAATCTTCCTGGCATCGAACCGATATAAGTCCGGCGATGACCACGAATTTCCGCCTCATCGCGCACGCCACCGAGGGCCATGCGCACGAATTTGCGGTTGGTGGCGTGAGCGATCGACTCCGCCAGAGAGGTTTTACCCACCCCAGGAGGACCGACCAGGCACAGCACCGGACCACGAATCTTCTTCACGCGCTTCTGTACAGCGAGGTATTCGAGGATCCGCTCTTTGACTTCTTCCAGGCCATAGTGGTCGGCATCAAGAATGTCTTCGGCACGGGCCAGGTCCAGACGCACCTTGCTCTGAGCTTTCCACGGCACTTGAACCAGCCAGTCGATGTACGAACGCACCACCGTCGCTTCCGCAGACATTGGCGACATTTGCTTGAGCTTGCTCAGTTCTGCCTGAGCCTTGGCCAACGCGTCTTTCGGCAGACCGGCGGCATCGATGCGCTTTTTCAGCTCTTCGATTTCGTTGTGGCCTTCATCGCTGTCGCCCAGTTCTTTCTGAATGGCCTTCATCTGCTCATTCAGGTAGTACTCGCGCTGGCTGCGCTCCATTTGCTTTTTAACGCGGCCACGAATGCGCTTTTCGACTTGCAGCAGATCGATCTCGGCATCCAGCAACGCCAGAACGTGCTCGACCCGGGCCGACAAATCGATGATTTCGAGGATTTCCTGCTTCTGCTCGATCTTCAGGGCCATGTGCGCGGCCATGGTGTCTACCAGGCGGCCTGGCTCGTCGATGCTGTTAAGCGACGACAGGACTTCAGCAGGGACTTTCTTGCCCAGCTGCACATATTGTTCGAACTGAGCCAGCAGGCTGCGGACAAACACTTCCGACTCGCGCTCAGGCGCGTCGGCTTCGTCGATCAGCGAAACTTCGGCGCGGCAGTGGCCGTCGACTTCGCTGAAGCGCTCCACGGCGCCCCGCTGCTCGCCCTCGACAAGAACCTTGACCGTGCCGTCAGGCAGCTTGAGCAGCTGCAGAACGGTAGCGATGGTGCCTACGCGATAAAGTGCTTCTTCACCGGGATCGTCGTCAGCAGGATTTCGCTGAGCCAGCAGAAGGATCTGCTTGTCGCCCGTCATCGCTGCCTCGAGGGCTTCGATGGATTTCTCGCGCCCCACGAACAGCGGGATAACCATGTGCGGATAAACCACGACATCACGCAATGGCAGGAGAGGCAATTCGATGGTTGTCTTCATGATTTCGCCTCTACGGCGGCCATAAGGCCGTAAACAGATGGAAGTAAGCTTGAAACCAAGATGGGGGCTGTTTTGGAAAAAAACAAGCTGATAAAAGTACCAGTTAAACGATTGCTGCTTGCGATGGCCTGAGTACAAGGGAAAACAGGCAGCCTTCGCTGGCCAGCCAGCGCCTACAAGCCAGCCCCCACACCGGGGCCCACAATAGCAAAGGGGCCCGAAGGCCCCTTCTTTATTCCAGCAGTGCGACGCTTAGGCGTCCGGCGCAGCCTTGGCAGTCGGCTCACTGTTTTCGTAGATATACAGTGGCTTGGACTTGCCTTCTATAACGCTTTCATCGATCACTACTTTACTCACCTCGGACTGCGAGGGGATTTCATACATAGTGTCGAGCAATACACCCTCGAGAATCGAGCGCAGTCCACGGGCACCGGTTTTGCGTTCCAGAGCACGTTTGGCGACCGATTTCAGCGCGTCGGCCCGGAATTCCAGGTCCACACCTTCCATCTCGAACAGCTTGGCATACTGCTTGGTCAGAGCATTTTTCGGCTCGGTGAGAATCTGCATCAACGCAGCCTCATCGAGCTCATCCAGCGTGGCAAGTACCGGCAGACGACCGACGAATTCCGGGATCAGACCGAACTTGACCAAATCGTCAGGCTCGACTTCACGCAGGGATTCACCGACTTTCTTGCCTTCTTCCTTGCTGCGCACTTCCGCGTTGAAACCGATGCCGCCCTTGGTGGAACGGTTTTGAATAACCTTTTCCAGACCGGAAAATGCACCACCGCAGATGAACAGGATGTTACGGGTGTCGACCTGAAGGAATTCCTGCTGCGGGTGCTTGCGACCGCCCTGAGGCGGAACGGAGGCAACCGTGCCTTCGATCAACTTGAGCAGGGCCTGCTGCACGCCTTCACCGGAAACGTCCCGGGTGATCGACGGGTTGTCAGACTTGCGCGAGATTTTGTCGATCTCATCGATGTAGACGATGCCCATCTGGGCTTTTTCTACGTCGTAATCGCACTTCTGCAGCAGCTTCTGAATGATGTTCTCGACATCCTCACCTACATAACCCGCCTCGGTGAGAGTGGTTGCATCGGCGATGGTGAACGGAACGTTCAGCAAGCGGGCCAGTGTTTCGGCAAGCAGGGTTTTACCCGAGCCTGTCGGGCCGATCAGCAAGATGTTGCTTTTGCCGAGTTCGACGTCGTCATTCTTTTTGTCACGCTGGTTCAGACGTTTGTAGTGGTTGTACACCGCTACGGCCAGAACCTTTTTCGCACGCTCCTGACCAATCACGTACTGATCAAGGATGCCGCTGATTTCTTTAGGCGAAGGCAATTTATGCGCGCTGCTTTCGGCCTGGGCTTCCTGCACCTCCTCGCGGATGATGTCATTGCACAGGTCGACGCATTCGTCGCAGATAAAGACCGAGGGGCCGGCAATCAATTTGCGCACTTCATGCTGGCTTTTGCCACAGAAGGAGCAATAGAGCAGCTTGCCGTTGTCCTCGCCGTTGCGGGTGTCAGTCATTCGTTCGATCCAAATCCGATAGGCTTGCAACACAAGATGAAGGCTATTGCGGGCTTTTTCAAGCCCGCTGGTGATCGGACCCGCCGACCCACCTTATTTTGAGCTGCTTATTTTAAGCGGGCCGCTGGTTGATCACTTCATCGATCAACCCGTACTCACGCGCTGCATCTGCACTCATGAAATTATCGCGGTTGGTATCGCGCTCGATTTCTTCAAGAGTGCGCCCACTATGCTTGGCCATCAGCGTGTTGAGACGCTCACGAATGAAGAGGATTTCCTTGGCATGGATTTCGATATCCGAGGCCTGGCCCTGGAAACCGCCCAGTGGCTGGTGAATCATCACACGCGAGTTCGGCAGGCAGTAACGCTTGCCTTGGGCACCGGCGGTGAGTAGAAACGCACCCATGCTGCACGCTTGACCGATACAGGTGGTCGACACGTTTGGCTTGATGAACTGCATGGTGTCATAGATCGACATGCCCGCCGTCACCGAACCGCCCGGCGAGTTGATATAGAGATGGATGTCCTTGTCCGGGTTTTCCGCTTCAAGGAACAGCAGTTGCGCACAGATCAGGTTGGCCATGTAGTCCTCTACCGGACCAACCAGAAAGATCACTCGCTCCTTGAGAAGGCGTGAGTAGATGTCATAGGCGCGTTCGCCACGAGCAGACTGCTCGACAACCATCGGGACCAGGCCGCCTGCGGCCTGGATATCAGAGTTCTGCTGAATATACGAATTACGGAACATGCTCTGCAGTCACTCCCAAATAGTTATGTCTTGAGTACGCATAAGCCAGCACGAAGGCTGGCTTATGGTGTGTGCTTCTTACCGCAAAAACAATCAGTCGGCTTGTGGAGCTTCTACCGGCTTGACCGCTTCTTCGTAAGAGACCGATTTGTCGGTCACGCTAGCTTTCTGCAGAACAGTATCCACAACTTGTTCTTCCAGCACAACCGAACGGACTTCGTTCAATTGCTGGTCGTTCTTGTAGTACCAAGACACAACCTGCTCAGGCTCCTGGTAAGCCGAAGCCATTTCCTGAATCATCTCGCGAACGCGGGCTTCGTCAGGCTTGAGGTCGAATTGCTTGACCACTTCAGCCACGATCAGACCCAGCACAACGCGGCGCTTGGCTTGCTCTTCGAACAGCTCGGCCGGCAGTTGGTCAGGCTTGATGTTGCCGCCGAACTGCTGAACAGCCTGCACGCGCAGACGGTCAACTTCGTTGGACAGCAGAGCCTTTGGCACTTCGATCGGGTTGGTGGCCAGCAGACCCTCCATCACCTGATTCTTGACCTTGGATTTGATCGCCTGACGCAGTTCGCGCTCCATGTTCTTGCGAACTTCGGTGCGGAAGCCTTCCAGGCCGGTTTCCTTGATGCCGAATTGAGCGAAGAACTCTTCGGTCAGTTCTGGCAGCTTAGGCTCGGAAACGGTGTTCACGGTCACGGTGAATTCGGCGGTTTTGCCTGCCAGATCGAGGTTCTGATAGTCCTCAGGGAAGGTCAGGTTCAGAACGCGCTCTTCGCCGGCTTTAGCGCCAACCAGGCCGTCTTCGAAACCAGGGATCATGCGGCCGGAACCCAATACCAACTGGGTGCCTTTGGCGGAACCACCAGCGAACACTTCACCGTCGACCTTGCCGACGAAATCGATGTTCAGTTGGTCTTCGTTCTGAGCAGCGCGATCGGCAACTTCAAAACGGGTGTTCTGCTTGCGCAGGACTTCCAGCATCTTGTCCAGATCGGCATCAGCCACGTCAGCGCTCAGGCGCTCTACGGTGATACCTTCGAAACCGGCAACGGTGAACTCAGGGAACACTTCGAAAATTGCGACGTATTCCAGATCTTTGCCAGCTTCCAGGGATTTTGGCTCGATCGACGGCGAACCAGCCGGGTTCAGCTTCTGCTCAACCACTGCCTCATAGAAGGAAGACTGGATCACGTCGCCTACAGCTTCCTGGCGAGCGTCAGCACCGAAACGACGCTTGATTTCGCTCATTGGCACTTTGCCTGGACGGAAGCCAGCAATCTTGGCCTTTTGGGCAGTCTGCTGCAGACGCTTGTTGACCTGAGTCTCGATGCGCTCAGCCGGCACGGTGACGCTCATGCGGCGCTCAAGAGCAGTAGTATTTTCAACAGAAACTTGCATGGATATTCCTCGTTGCACAGACGTTAGCCGGCCGTTTCCGACCCCAGAATCAAGGGCATGCATTCTAGTGGGTCAAACTCAAGAAGTCACCCTACTGAAAACGGGTAAAAAAGCAGCAGGCAATTTATAGGCGGGGACAAACGGTTGTGCCTCGCCCTGTTAGCAAATACAGCCAGTCATGCCGGGGCTCTGCACCAACCCTTCTATATATAGAAGAGACTGCCAACAATTTCCCTGACAGCCGATCTTGCGAGCAAGGCCGGCGGGCAGCGCGGCATCATCGAGAAACATAAATACGACGAAACGCCCCGCCGCTGCGACCCAGAACCTGCGGCCACTGAAACAAAAAAGGCGCCAGACTGTTAAATCTGGCGCCTTTCGAAATATGGGGTGGACGATGGGGATCGAACCCACGACAACGGGAGTCACAATCCCGTGCTCTACCAACTGAGCTACGCCCACCATATTGCATTACAAAGAATGAACGACTTCTTTGTTGAACCCCAATCATGCCACTGGCATGAGCGAAGCTTTATTTGGTGCGGATGAAGAGACTCGAACTCTTACGCCTCGCGGCGCTGGAACCTAAATCCAGTGTGTCTACCAATTCCACCACATCCGCGGATTGAAGCTGTTAAAGCAAAGGCGCCAGACCGTTAAATCTGGCGCCTTTCGAAATATGGGGTGGACGATGGGGATCGAACCCACGACAACGGGAGTCACAATCCCGTGCTCTACCAACTGAGCTACGCCCACCATATCGCGTTACTTGTGCCAAAGCTGCCTAATGGCGCACCCGGCAGGACTCGAACCTGCGACCATCCGCTTAGAAGGCGGATGCTCTATCCAGCTGAGCTACGGGCGCCTTGTTAGCTGTAACCTTGAAGGACTACAAACTAAGTGCTTTTCAGCCTTGCAGAACCTTGATTCCGCTCGACCTTCTCAACCAGTGCTAGGCTGTGCCCGACAAGTGCGACGAATAGTATAGAGCCCCCCAGAGGGCGTCAAATCCTTTTTATAAAAAATTCATTTAATTAAAGGGGTTAGGGGAATTTGCAGACCAAGCGCCTTTGCCCTCACCTCATGACATGCGAGAATGCGCTCTCTTTTTTTCCCCTCTCGATGGTTAATCACGCGCAATGACTGCACAACTAATCGACGGCAAATCGATCGCCGCCAGCCTGCGCCAGCAGATCGCCAAACGAGTCGCCCAGCGTCGCCAGCAAGGTCTGCGCACGCCCGGCCTCGCGGTGATCCTGGTCGGCAGCGATCCTGCCTCTCAGGTTTATGTCTCGCACAAGCGTAAAGACTGTGAAGAGGTCGGCTTCCTTTCCCAAGCTTATGACCTGCCTGCCGACACCACTCAAGAAGCACTGACCGATCTGATCGATCGCCTGAACGACGACCCGGCGATCGACGGCGTTCTGCTTCAACTGCCTTTACCTGAACACCTGGACGCCTCCAAATTGCTGGAGCGCATTCGTCCTGACAAGGACGTCGACGGTTTTCACCCTTATAACGTCGGCCGCCTGGCCCAGCGCATTCCGCTGCTGCGCCCGTGCACGCCCAAAGGCATCATGACGTTGCTGGAAAGCACCGGTGCCGATCTATACGGGATGGACGCGGTCATTGTCGGGGCTTCCAACATTGTTGGCCGCCCGATGGCGATGGAACTGCTGCTGGCCGGTTGCACCGTGACCGTTACCCACCGCTTCACCAAGGATCTGGCGGGTCATGTCGGTCGCGCCGATCTGGTGGTGGTTGCCGCCGGCAAGCCGGGCCTGGTCAAAGGTGAATGGATCAAGGAAGGCGCGATCGTGATCGACGTCGGCATCAATCGCCAGGAAGACGGCAAGCTGGTCGGCGACGTGACCTATGAAGCCGCCCTGCCCCGCGCCGGCTGGATCACTCCGGTTCCGGGTGGCGTTGGCCCGATGACCCGCGCCTGCCTGCTGGAAAACACGCTGTACGCCGCGGAAACACTGCACGACTGAGTTCACGCTTGCTTGCAGCGCCGCATCAAAGAACCCCGCCAATCGCGGGGTTCTTTTCGCCCACGAAAAAAGCTCGACCATCCGCCGGAAATGCCTGTTTTCCCCAGGTTCAGAGGCACTTTCACCTGAACATCGAACAACCATCGACAGTTCTTCAGCCATACTCCTAAAATGCGTCCCTTTAAAGAAACAGCCCGTTACAAAACGGCATATCCACCCTTTATGAGTCCGCCAGCGTGAAAATCCGTCTTTCAATCCTGAGTGTATTTTTTGCAATTACAGGGACTTTCGCCACGCCAGCAGTCAACGCAGCAGAAACTACCGCGGCACCCCGAGACATTTCACAACTGAAGATCGCTTCCGGCAGCGCTTTGCTACTGGACATGCAAACCAACAAAGTGATCTATGCCAGCAATCCGGACGTCGTAGTGCCCATCGCATCCGTCAGTAAACTGATGACCGGCCTGGTGGTGGTGGAAGCCCGGCAAAACATGGACGAATATCTTTCCGTCAACATCAGCGACACCCCGGAAATGAAAGGCGTGTTTTCCCGAGTCAAACTCAAAAGCGAATTGCCGCGCCGGGAAATGTTGCTGATTGCCCTGATGTCATCGGAAAACCGTGCTGCCGCGACGCTGGCGCATCACTATCCGGGCGGTTATGTCGCTTTCATTGCCGCCATGAACGCCAAAGCCAAAGCGCTGGGCATGACCAGCACCCACTTTGTCGAGCCGACGGGTCTTTCACCGCGCAATGTGTCCACCGCCCGCGATCTGAGCAAATTGCTGATCGCCGCACACAAGTACCCGCTATTGACTCAACTGAGCACCACCAAGGAAAAAACCGTCAGATTCCGTAAACCCAATTACAGCCTGGGCTTTCGCAATACCGATCATTTGGTTAATAAGCCCAACTGGGACATCCGGCTGACCAAGACCGGATTCACCAACGCGGCGGGCCATTGCCTGGTACTGGTCACCCACATGGGCGACCGTCCGGTTGCACTGGTAATCCTCGATGCCTTCGGCAAGTACACGCACTTTGCCGATGCGAACCGGATTCGCAGCTGGATGGAAACCGGCAAGAGCGCCAAGGTGCCGTCCGTTGCCCTGCAGTACAAGTCTGACAAGAACCTTAAACATCGCCAAAGCGGTGTGGTTGAAGCGTCGAAGTAAGATCAAAAACCCCTGTAAACGAAAAGCCCCGAATAATCGGGGCTTTTTTTCCAGAGTTAATCATTGGGCAAAGGCATCTGATCATCATCCGGAATGCCATCCCCGGCACTGGGGTCTTTCCAACCCTGCGGATGCTTTGTCGGCACCACTGTCGGTCTGGCCAAGGGGTCCCTTAACGGGCTGTCCGGATCCATCACCGGATCCAGATCCTCTTCGGGGGTTGTTGGAACACTGTCTGGAGGATCTGGACGTTTGTCGTCAAAGCTCGAATCGGTAGACATAGGCACCTCTGACTAGAACTTGGGTTTCAGATCGCCAAGTGGATCGTAAGGTTTCGCCGGGGCTTTCTTGCCTTCCTCACCCGGTTTTATATCCCTGGGCGCCTTGGCGGGCCCGATGGGATCGACCTGAGGATCGGCAACGTCCGGAGAATCGGGATCGAACCCCAACTCGTTATCGGACGAATGCTCAGACGAGTGCGGGCCGGTGGGAGTATTGGAATGTGCCATGGACGCCTCCTGGTCAAGACCCGGCGATTATTCGGGTCCTTTACATGAGAGGCCAATAACGTTGAGTGGTGCCCTACAGATGACAAACGGGAACTACTGCGCGCCCAACGCTTTCTTCGCCCTGGCTGCCGCCTGCTCCTGACCTGACTGGGCAAGATCGCTCGCCGCTTTCAGCCAGCGCGATTGATCGACATTGACCGGAATCTGGTCGGGTTTCTGGATCAATACGGCCCAACCGCCGGCATTCTCGAATGCCGATTCAAAGGCACCGAACCCCATCAGCAACCGACGATTCATCCCGGCGCGCAGCAACACAGTCTGCTTCTGACGGTTGTAACCGGCGAGAATGGCGTATCGGGGCTCTGCCCAGAACGCCGAGCCTTCGGTGAAGCGCACCATGACCGGATAACCGGCCGCAACCTGGGCCAGCAGCGCCGGCAAATGACTGTCGAGGGGATAAACCACCATCCCGTATTCGCGCGCCAGGTTCTGCATATTCTGCTGCAGGCGGTCTTCGGCTCCAGGCAAATGCAGCGGTTTGTCGAGCAACCCCGGGGTTATCACGATGCCTTGTTGGGACAGCAGGCTGGCCAACACCTGAGGCCCGCTTTGATAACTTTGCCCACGGTAGAACGTACCGCTGAGTTCGACCCGCTCTGGCAGGCGCTTGATCTCAGGCGCCACGCTCCCCGCACAGCCAGCCAGGCCGGCCACGCAGCCAACGATCAGCATTAAAGACCGAATTCGCGAAAATACCCGCACCATCATCACTCTCTTGTTCAGACGCCAGGTATCCACACTCCCGGCTTGGCCGTCGATCATAGGATGCCGCGCGGCAGCGGTATAGCCTTAACCGGCAGTTGACTGCATTCGATAGAACGAACGGGTTGGTGACAGGCGACCTTTGGTCAATTGTCTGAAATGCAGCAGCGGCTAGACTGTCATTTACCAAGGAAGAGCGTGTGCCCGATGCAGGGCAAAAAGGAGGCACTGATGAGCCTGACAATGACCATTGTAATGTTGATTTCCGGATGGCTGGCCGTGGCCGCCGCCATGCTGTGGGGAGTGTTGCGTATTACCCGCCGGCATCATCACCACCCGGTTCAATCGGCACCTGTGCCGAAAACCGATCAACCGACTGCACGCCCCGCCACCGCGCACTGACCGGCGCTGGTTAGTCGCCCAAACAAAAAAAACCGTGAGCTAAGCGCATTCCATGTGGGAGCGGGCTTGCTCGCGAAAGCGTCTTTCCAGTCAATATCAATGTCTACTGACAGACCGCTTTCGCGAGCAAGCCCGCTCCCACAGGTTCCGCGCCTGAACCGGCTGGCATTGGCCGCCTGGACTCTTTCGAGTTCAGGCGGCCGTTTCGTTTAACGAAGGTTAAGCTTCAGCGGCGATGCGCTTCTGCCTGGCCCGACGCGACAGCATGTTCAAGCCTTCGATCGTGGCCGAGAACGCCATGGCCGCGTACACATAGCCTTTCGGTACGTGGGCGCCGAAGCCCTCGGCAATCAGCGTCATGCCGATCATGATCAGGAAGCCCAGCGCCAGCATCACCACCGTCGGGTTGTCGTTGATGAACTTGGCCAGAGGGTCAGCCGCCAGCAACATCACCAGTACCGACACCACCACCGCGATGATCATGATCGGCAAATGCTCGGTCATGCCGACAGCGGTAATAATGCTGTCGATGGAGAACACCATGTCCAGCATCAGGATCTGTCCGATCGCAGCGGCAAAGCCCAAGGTCACTGTCGAGGTGGCCGACGTCGGATCATCCGGGGCCGGGTCCATGCTGTGATGGATCTCGGTGGTCGCCTTCCACAACAGGAACAAGCCACCGGCAATCAGGATCATGTCCTTCCAGGAGAACGCATGGCCGAGAATCTCGATCACAGGCTCGGTCAGCTGGACGATGAATGCGATAGTGCTCAACAGCGCCAGACGCAGGATCAACGCCATGCCGATACCAATGCGCCGCGCCTTCTGGCGATGCTGTTCGGGCAGCTTGTTGGTGAGGATCGAAATGAAGATCAGGTTATCGATACCGAGCACGATTTCCATCACCACCAATGTGGCCAGGGCGACCCAGGCAGTGGGGCTTGCAGCAAGTTCTAAAAGGTATTCCATGGGTCAGTCCTGACTCGTTGTAGACGGTTTAGATTTCCTGGGACGTAGATTCGGTTTTGTCCGTCTCTTTGGCCGGTTGTTCTTTCTTGCTGATCAAACCGCCCGTGGCATCGCTCAACGCTTGCTCGGCAGCTTTATGGGTATCGTCAATCGCCTGTTTGGCGGATTCGGCAGCCTTGCCCATCAATTGCTGAGCACTTTTCTCGGCCTGGTCGCAACCGGCCAACACCAGTAAAGACGCAATCAGCAGTGCCGTGGTTTTAAGCTTCATGATGCTTTCCTCGATAGAACAGACAGAATCGAAAAGGCGATTCGTCGATAGCGAGGCATTCTAAGGAAGCAAACACTTCAGGAAAATTCGTATTTTTAGCGGTTATACTTCGTCTTTAACGAATCCAGAAATCGTATTTGTTGTGCCTACGGATGATGTGAACAAGGGGATTTTCATCAACATGTTGAATTATCGACAGCTGCATTACTTCTGGGTGGTGGCCAAAACCGGCAGCATCGTGCGCGCCTGCGAGCAACTAAACCTGACGCCACAAACCATCAGCGGGCAGATTTCCCTGCTCGAGCAAACTTATGGCATCGAGTTGTTTCGCCGGGTCGGCCGGCAATTGGAACTCACCGAAGCCGGGCGCCAGACCCTGCCTTACGCCGAGCAGATGTTTCAACTCGGTGGCGAGCTGGAATTGATGCTCCGCGCGCAACCCAATGAGCAACAGATTCTGTTTCGGGTAGGCGTCGCCGATGTGGTGCCCAAATCCATCGTCTATCGCCTGATCGCGCCGACCATGGAGTTGAACGAACCGCTGCGTATTACCTGTCGCGAAGACAAACTGGAACGCTTGCTTGCCGACCTGGCGATTCAACGCCTCGATCTGGTGATTTCCGACAGTCCGATGCCCTCGCATCTGGACATCAAGGGCTACAGCCAGAAACTCGGCGAATGCGGTATCAGTTTCTTCGCCACCGTTGAGCTGGCGGCGCGTTACGGCCAGAATTTCCCCCGCAGCCTGCACGGCGCTCCGCTGCTGATTCCCGGGCCGGAAACCGTGGTGCGCAGTCGCTTGCAACGCTGGTTTGCCGAACAACAGATCCAGCCGCAGATCGTCGGCGAGTTCGACGACAGCGCCTTGATGCAGGCTTTCGGCCAATCCGGCAGCGGGATATTCATCGGCCCGAGCGTGATTGCCGACGAGGTGAAACGCCAATATGGCGTGGAAGTGATTGGCCAGACCGATGCGGTGCGCGAGTCGTTCTACGCCATCTCGGTGGAACGCAAGGTCAAGCACCCCGGCATTGTCGCCATTACCGAAGGTGCTCGCCGCGAGCTATTCACCGCGATGTGAGCGTCAGGCGCAGATTTCGCGAGGTTTGAAGGTCATCAGCGCCATCGCCAACAGGATCGAGACAAGGATAAAACCGGCTGCCGCGAAACCCAGGCCGCCCAAGCCAACACTGTCGATCACCCGCCCACCGATCATCGCGCCCAGACCGATTCCGAGGTTGGCCCCGGCGATGTTCAGCGATGCAGCGAAGGCCGGAGCCTCAGGCGCAGCCTTCATCAGCCGCACGTGGCTGACCAGAAACAGCGCGGCCTGAGTCACGCCCCAAATCCCCATCGCTGCCGCCAGACCGAGGGGTGAATGAATATTCGGCACCAACGCCACCATGCCGGCGATCATGAAGGCACAGAACGTCACTGAAGCGATGAGCGGATGCCGATCCACCGCGCGACCGCCCAGCGAGTTGCCGATCAAACCGACCGCACCGAAGCCCATCAGGCACCAGCCGACCACCATGCCGTTGAAACCGGCGAGGCGTTCAAGGATGTCGGCCAGGTAGGTGTAAGCGGTGAACATGCCGCTGAACACCAGGATCGATAACAGCACATGCCCCAGCATCAACGGGCTGCGCAGGATTTTGAACTGCGAACGGAAGCTCACCTGATGCTGGTGCAGATTGGTTTTCGGCAAGTAAATGAACAGCAACAACGCCTTGGCAAACGCGATCACCGCCAGAATGCCAAAGGCACTGCGCCAGCCGAACGCATCGGAGATCAGCGTACCCACCGGAATGCCGAACACCGTGGCGCAGACGATGCCGAAACCGATCTTGGAAATGGCCCGCCCGGCATAGTCCGGCCCCACGATGTCCACCGCGGTTTCACTGGCCAATGCCCAGAACACCGGCAACCCCAGCGCCGGAATCAATCGCGCAATGGCCATTACCCCAATGTTCGGCGCCAGTGCCGCCAGCGTATTGGCCAGGCCGAACATGATCAGCACGCTGATAAACAGTTTCCTGCGTTCAAACCTGGCGAAGTAGGCGGTCAGGAACGGTCCGAACGCGGCCACGGTGAACGCAAACAAGGTTACCAATAAACCCGCTTGGGGGATGCTGACGTCCAGGTCACGGGCGATTGCCGGTAACAGGCCGACGATGATGAATTCCGTGGTCAGCACCGTAAAACCGGCGGCGGACAACAGAAGAATGGGCAACAGCATGCAGAACTCCAGGAAACGACGACACCAGCGACAGCCCGAAGGCTCACTGGCAGAACTTGAAAATGAGGATGGCGAAGCTTAACAGAGTGTTTCCGGGCAAGGTTGCACGAACCTGCAAATCGCGTTTAGCAATCGGGTGGCAGATCGTCACAGGTCTGAAGGATCGCGGCTACGCTGTGATAAAGTCCGCGGCCTGCGGTACTTACACTTTGCTCATCGGCCATTGATTGGCATTGATGTAGCGACCTTTCGGTTCCCTCCATGTGGCCTGCCCGGCTTTTTGCTGCATGAGCAGAACCCTGCACCCTAATAAAATCAGAGATGCCGTTATGACCGCTTCATCCCCTTCTCTTTTGCAACGCCTGAAACGCAGCAGCCTGGTCACGCAAATCATCATCGGCCTGATCGCCGGGATTGCCTTGGCGCTGTTCGCGCCTGAGCTGGCCAAGTCCACCGCCTTCATTGGCAAAGTGTTCGTGTCGGCGCTCAAGGCTGTCGCGCCGATTCTGGTGTTCGTGCTGGTCATGGCCTCGATCGCCAACCATAAGCATGGCCAGGAAACCCATATCCGGCCGATTTTGTTTCTGTATTTGCTGGGCACCTTCGCAGCAGCCGTGGTGGCGGTGGTCGCCAGTACGTTGTTTCCGTCGAGTCTGGTGCTGGCTACCCAGGATGTTGCGGTGAGCGCACCGGGCGGCATCAGCGAAGTGCTGCAAAGCCTGGCATTGAGCGTGGTCGATAACCCGGTCAGTGCGCTGATGAACGCCAACTTCATCGGCATTCTCGCTTGGGCGATCGGCATGGGCATCGCGATCCGCCATGCCGGCGCAACCACCCGCGAGGTGCTGGGCGATTTGTCCAATGGCGTGACGGTTATCGTACGGGTGGTGATTCGCTTTGCGCCGCTGGGCATCTTCGGCCTGGTAGCCTCTACCCTCGCCACCTCCGGTTTCGGTGCCTTGATCGGTTACATGCACCTGTTGGCCGTATTGCTGGGCTGCATGCTGTTCGTGGCGCTGGTGATGAACCCGGCCATTGTGTTCTGGAAGCTGCGTCGCAACCCGTATCCGCTGGTACTCACTTGCCTGCGCGAGAGCGGCATCACCGCCTTCTTCACCCGCAGTTCGGCGGCGAACATTCCGGTCAACCTGGAGTTGAGCAAACGTCTGGGCCTGCATGAAGATACCTATTCGGTGTCGATCCCGCTCGGCGCCACCATCAACATGGCCGGCGCCGCGATCACCATCACCGTGCTGACCCTGGCCGCCGTGCACACGTTGGGCATCGCCGTGGATATTCCGACGGCCATTCTGCTCAGCATCGTCGCGGCGATCTGTGCCTGTGGCGCCTCGGGCGTGGCCGGCGGTTCGTTGCTGCTGATTCCACTGGCGTGCAGCTTGTTTGGCATCCCGAGCGAAATCGCCATGCAGGTGGTGGCAGTCGGCTTCATCATTGGCGTGCTGCAGGACTCGGCGGAAACCGCACTGAACTCCTCCACCGACGTGCTGTTCACTGCGGCGGCGTGCCAGGGTGAGGAACAGAAGACCCAGAAAGCCGGGGAAGCCCGGGAAGCCCAGCGTCTGGCATAACAATGCACCTGTAGGAGCGGGCTTGCCCGCGAAGGCGGTGTGTCAGGCAACATCAATGTTTACTGTTTCGCCGCCTTCGCGAGCAAGCTCGCTCCTACAGGGGTTGCGCGGCAAGCCTGGCTCCTACAGAAGGCAAAACGAAAAAGCCCGCCGAGGCGTAAACCTTGGCGGGCTTTTTTGCATCTGGACGGTTTAGAACGCGCCCATGTAATCGCGCTTGCCCACTTCCACGCCGTTGTGACGCAGCAGTGCGTAAGCAGTGGTGACGTGGAAGAAGAACTGCGGAAGACCATAGCTCAGCAAGTAAGCCTGACCAGAGAAACGCTTCTCTTTAGGCGTGCCCGGACGGGTAACGATCTCGATGCCTTCCTTGCCGTCGATCTGCTCGGGTTTGATCTCGCCGATGAAGGCCAGGACCTTGGCGATCAGCGCTTGCAGTTCGGCGAAGGTGGTTTCGGTATCGTCATATTTCGGCAGTTCGACTTCAGCCAGACGCGCCGAAACGCCTTTGGCGAAATCAACGGCGCTCTGCACCTGACGCACCAACGGGAACATATCCGGGTACAGACGGGCTTGCAGGAATGCGTTCGGATCGATGTTTTTCGCCGTGGCGTGGGCTTCGGCCTTGCTCAGGTTGTTGCTCAGGGCAGTGAGCATTTGCTGGAAAACCGGAACGGAAGCGGCATACAGGGAAATAGTCATGATGGTCTCGTGTGGTGACAGGAGTAAAAACGTGGAGCGATTATAGCCATGCCCGACCGCCCTGCGGCTTGTCTTTTATCCTGCAAGGATTAGGCTAGGCGGCTTCGACTGCATGCTTCGACTGCATAGGGAAAAGCGCGATGAGCACTGAACAAGAAACGACCTCCGACGAACCGCGGCTTAACAGCACGGAAATTCGCATTCTGGGCTCGTTGATCGAGAAACAGGCCACCAGCCCGGAAACCTATCCACTGACGCTCAATGCGCTGGTGATTGCCTGCAACCAGAAAACCAGCCGTGAACCGGTGATGAATCTCAGCCAAGGCCAGGTCGGCCAGAGCCTGCGCGTGCTGGAAGGTCGTGGCTTCACCCGACTGGTGATGGGCAGCCGTGCCGACCGCTGGGAGCATCGGGTCGACAAGGCGCTGGAACTGGTGCCGGCGCAGGTGGTTCTGACGGGGTTGTTGTTCCTGCGCGGCCCGCAAACCGTCAACGAACTGCTGACCCGCAGCGGCCGCATGCATGACTTCGAAGATGCCGAGCAAGTGGTGCATCAGCTGGAGCGCTTGATCGCCAGAGGTCTGGCGCTGTTGATTCCGCGCCAGGCCGGCCAGCGCGAAGATCGTTACATGCATGCGCTGGGCGATCCGGCGGACATCGAAGCGATCCTGGCGGCTCGGCAGAATCCGGTGGAACGTGGCGCCAGTGGCGGTGTGTCGGTTGAGCGGATCGAAGAACTTGAAGCACGGATTGCGGCACTGGAAGAGCGCTTGGCACGCCTCGAATAGGGGCTGGCTGGAGACCGATCATGAGCAGGTTCACTCCCACAGGTTCAGCGCCGAACCTGTAGGAGCCGGCTTGCCGGCGAAAGGGCCGGTGCAGCCAACAATAATTGAGCTAATCAGCCCCGGGCAAACGCCACGGCCTTCTGGAACTGCTCATCGGTCGGCCGTACGCCGGTGTACAGCACGAACTGTTCCAGCGCCTGGATCGCAATCACCTCCAGTCCGGTGATCACCCGCTTACCTTCGGCACGACCGCGCACGATCAACGGTGTTTCCGAGGGGATTGCTACCACATCGAAGACAGTTTCGGCCGCAGCGATAGCGTCAGGCTCGAACGCCAGTTGATCGGCCTCCGGCCCGCCGGTCATGCCGATGGGCGTGACGTTGATTAGCATCTGCGGGCGCAAGCTCCCCAGTTCCGCCTGCCATGAATAACCCAACGATTCAGCCAAGGCACGCCCGGCGCGCTCGTTACGGGCCACGATCAGGCCGTTTTTGTAGCCGCCATCGCGTAAGGCACTGGCCACAGCCTTGGCCATGCCGCCGCTGCCGCGCAGGGCAAAGGTCGAGTCCTTGGGAACTTGATGGGTTTCGAGTAACTGGGCTATGGCAATGTAATCGGTGTTGTAGGCTTTGAGATGACCGTTGGTGTTGACGATAGTGTTGATCGATTGAATAGCCTCAGCCGATGCGTCCAGCTCATCGACCAGCGCGATACACGCTTCCTTGAACGGCATCGACACTCCGCAGCCCCGAATACCCAAGGCGCGGATACCGCCAACGGCGCCCGGCAAGTCCTGGCTGCTGAAGGCTTTATAGTAGAAATTCAGGCCCAGTTGTTCGTACAGATGGTTGTGAAAGCGCAGGCCGAAATTGCCGGGCCGCCCCGAGAGTGACATGCACAGTTGAGTGTCTCTGTTGGGGTTCATCTGCATTTGAATCTCCTTCAATCACTTTCTGATGGACGGGATTAGCCATCCCACCTTGTTCTGATCAATCATAAAGCTGTGTATGGCAGCGCACAGCACCGTAAAGAAACCGGTACAGACCTTACACAAAATTTACCCAGTGGCTGTGCTGATTTTCAAAAAAAAGCTGTCTTAGAAGTATCCCTGCGACAACTTGTGTCTATTGCAGACATGAGCGCCGGGTCGAAGAACCGAGGACTTATCATGATCCGTAAAATTCCCACAGTAGCCTTGCTGATCGGTGCTCTCGCTATCGCAGGGCAGGCAGAAGCAGGTGGTCGTGGTCATGGCGGCTGGGAAGGTCCGGCTGTGTTTGGTGCGATCGTCGGCTCGGCAATCATCGGCTCAGCAATAATCAGCCGTGACCGGCCAGTGTATGTGGAGCAACCGGTTTATGTTCAACCACAACCGGTGTACGTGCAGCCCCCTCCTGTTTATTACCAACCGGCGCCGATCTATGTTCAACAACCGATGTACTACCGCCCGGCACCGATCTATTACGGTCCGCCACGCGGATATGGTCCACCACGCGGCTATTACGGCCCTCCCCATGGTTATTATCGTGGCGACCGCTGGTAATACACTCATCAGGCCCCGCTTTATAAGCGGGGCCTTTTTTGTGACCAATAACTGGACGAAGTCTGAATAAATCTCGCCAAGGTCGCTGTCGGGACAGTACCGACAGGTAAAGCTGGCATGATTGACGCTGACCGCCCTCCTCCGACTTTGGTGATAACGGTCATATTTATGTCATATCAGGTCCGCAAGCTTTGGATCTGTCCGTAAACAACAGGTTGATAAAAACAAGGACGATCTCCATGCCCACACAAAACCCGCATCGCATTGTCGGCTTGTGCACTTCCGGCAAGGTGTACAACGCACTGACTGAACTCAAACACCTGGAAGGTCATCGCAGCGCAAAGTTTCTCTCGCTGCTGGCAGAAAACCTGGTGCGCAAAGGCCTGCTCAATGAGCAGGAAGTGATGCACATGCTCGATCAAGTGGTGGACTGACCACAGAACTCATCGGCATCAATGACGACTATCGAAAGCGTTGATTGTTCGGTCAAGCATCCGATCCGTAAGGTAGCCCCATAGATTGATGGAGGTACTTATGGCTCAGGTTCAGATCATGTCCGTTATCGGTAGCGCCGTTCCCGCACCGCTCAGAGCACGAGGATTGCTTGCTTGTTGGTATCTGATGCAGGACGGTGAACCGATCAGCGGTCCGCTCACCTCGCTTCCCGCCGCCCAAGCCTTGTCGCAACGTATCGGCTCAGGCCAGCTCAGCGCTTACGGCAGCTGAACCTTTGGCTTGCCATCGATGAAAATCGCCCAGCTCGACACGAACAACGCAGCAATCAACGGCCCGATGACAAAACCGTTCAAACCGAAAAGCGCCAGGCCGCCCAGGGTCGAGATGAGGATCAGGTAGTCCGGCATTTTGGTGTCCTTGCCTACCAGGATCGGTCGCAGGACGTTATCCACCAGGCCGATCACGAACAGCCCGAACAACGTGAGTACCGTAGCTTTCCAAATTGCGCCGCTAAACAGGAAATAGGCCGCCACCGGTATCCAGACGATGCCCGCGCCCACCGCCGGCAACAAAGATAGAAATGCCATCAACACCGCCCAGAGCACCACGCTCGGGATGTCCAGAAACCAGAAAATAAAACCGCCCAATATCCCTTGCGTGACCGCTATCAACAGGTCGCCCTTCATAGTGGCGCGCACCACGCGATTGAACTTGAGTTGCAAGAGACGCTTTTGGTTGTCCTCCAGCGGTATCGCCATGCGCACCTTGCGCGCCAGTTCGGCCCCGTCCCGCAGGAAGAAAAACAGCAAATACAGCATGACGAAAAAACTCACCACGAATTCGAACGTCCCCTGACCAAAACTGAACACGGTGGTCGCGAGAAACTGGCTGCCTTGCATCGTGCTCTTGATGATTTTCTCCCGCAGCCCGCTCAACTCGCCCAGGCCGAAACGATCGAGCAGGTACTGAACGTACGGCGGCAGGCTTTGTTTGAACTGCGACACATACCCGGCGATGTCCAGCTCACCGCTTTCGATTCTGCTGTAGAGCGCCGCGCCTTCCTGAACCAGCAAGGTACTGATGATGATTACCGGCAGGATCGCGATCAGCACACAGATAATCAACGTGCACAGGGCCGTCAGGTTGTGTGGCCAGTTGAACTTCCGTTGCAGCTGATGCTGCAAGGGCGCAAACATAATGGCGAGGACGATCGCCCAAAACACCGCGCCATAAAACGGCAGCACAATCCAGATGAAGGCGATGCTCACCAGCGTCAGCAAGACCATCAACGATGTGTTTTGTAGCTTCGTTTCGTTCATGTCCGATCCATGTCAGTGCGCAGGGGCGCCGTTTGCGCGTCCTGATATTTAGTCCGCCACAGCCATCCGTTTGTTCATCAAGCATAGATCCAGATCAATAAACCCCGCGGACAGGTCGATTACCCTCGCCGGCTTTTGCGATCGACACTGCCATGACCTGCGCCATGACGCTTATGCCCCCAGAACTGCTCGCCCCTGCCGGCACCCTGAAAAACATGCGTTATGCCTTCGCCTACGGCGCCGACGCGGTGTACGCCGGCCAGCCGCGCTACAGCCTGCGGGTGCGCAACAACGAATTCGATCACGCCAACCTCGCGCTCGGCATCGCCGAGGCCCAGGCTCAGGGCAAGCGCTTCTATGTGGTGGTGAACATCGCCCCGCACAACGCCAAGCTCAAAACGTTCCTGAAGGACCTGGGACCGGTGATTGCCATGGCGCCGGACGCGCTGATCATGTCCGACCCCGGCCTGATCATGCTGGTGCGCCGGCATTTCCCGCGGATGCCGATCCACCTCTCGGTGCAGGCCAACACGGTGAACTGGGCCAGCGTCGAGTTCTGGCAGCAACTGGGCTTGAGCCGGATCATCCTGTCCCGCGAACTGTCACTGGAAGAAATCGGTGAAATCCGCCAGCACGTCCCGGCGATGGAGCTGGAAGTGTTTGTGCACGGCGCGTTGTGCATGGCCTACTCCGGACGCTGCCTGTTGTCGGGCTATATGAACAAGCGCGACGCCAATCAGGGCAGCTGCACCAACGCCTGTCGCTGGAAATACTCGGCAACGCCGGCCAGCGAAAATCAGCTCGGTGAAATCGTTCAGCAATTCCCCCCCGAACCGACCCTGGGTATCGGCGCGCCGACCGATCAAGTGTTCCTGTTGCAAGAAGCCAATCGCCCTGACGAACTGATGCCGGCATTCGAGGATGAACATGGCACGTACATCATGAATGCCAAGGACCTGCGCGCCGTCCAGCACGTTGAGCGCCTGACGCAGATGGGCGTGCATTCACTGAAGATTGAAGGCCGGACCAAATCGCATTTCTATTGCGCGCGCACCACCCAGGTGTACCGCCGCGCGATCGATGATGCAGTGGCTGGCCGGGCGTTTGATCGCAATTTGATGACCGATCTGGAATCCCTGGCCCAGCGTGGCTACACCGAAGGTTTTCTGCGGCGGCATGTGCATGACGAATACCAGAACTACCAGAACGGCAGCTCGGTTTCAGAGCGCCAGCAGTTCGTGGGCGAGTTGACCGGCGAACGTCGGGATCGGCTGGCCGAGGTGCGGGTGAAGAATCGCTTTGGTCTGGGCGATCACATGGAACTGATGACGCCCAAGGGTAACTTCCACTTCGATTTGCATCAGCTGCAGAACAGCAAAGGCGAGGCGATCCAAGTGGCACCAGGGGATGGGCACACGGTGTATTTGCCGATACCGGATGCAGTGGATTTGCAGTTTGGGTTGTTGATGCGGGATGTCAGTGTGGGTTAAGTCGTGAACAGCACGACACCATCCTGTAGGAGCGAGCTTGCTCGCGAAAGCGGTGTGTCAGGCGACATCAATGTTGACTGTACCGCCGTCTTCGCGAGCAAGCTCGCTCCTACAGGTGGCAGGTTTTATTTATCGCCTGTCGTCGGACAATGGCGTTTCTTCATTCGGCGCTGGGATGTCATCGTCATCCTCCAGGGCCGGATCTCTCCAGTCTTCAGGACGATCAACGTCCGTATCGGCCGGGTCTCGCGAAGGGTCCATGCCGGGTGGTACGTCGTGATCCATCGATGGATCGTCCATATCGGGAATGGGTCTGACAGGGTCGTTATCGGAAGTCCCACCTTGAAGGATCGGATCGTTAGCCATGACGCACCTCACTGATGAGGTCCAGCAAATCTGGGCCGTACAGGTTGGAAACAAGCCTGCAAACGGGGTGCTATCGAGGAGACCAACGGCGGCTACCGATTAGCCGAAAAGCGGTCGCGACTGTTGGTCAGGTGCAACCACAGATTCCGCGGGCGATAGCGATCCTGACAACACCGCAATCCCCTGTAGGAGCGAGCGGTGCGGCGATCCGACTTGCCCGTGAAGACGGCGGTACCGTCAACATTGATGTCGCCAGATACGCCGCTTTCGCGAGCAAGCTCGCTCCTACAATTGATACAAGCCCGGGTTTTGTATTAAAGCGAAGCTTGCAGCAACCAGCCCTTGAACGCCGCCATCGCCGACGTTTCAGGCCGTGACTGCAAATGGGTCAGCCAGTAGCTACCGGTGGTGATCCCAATGGCAAACGGCTGCTCGATTGCGCCCGCCGCCAGTTGCCGGGCAAACATCCGCGGCGGTGCCAATGCAACACCTGCCCCTTGCAGCGCCGCTTCCATCATCGCCAGCGACGAGTCGAAGACAATGCTCCGGGGTGGGGCGGCATGAGCCGAAAGACCGGTCGCCTGAAACCACTCCGGCCACTCATCCGAGCGATAGGAGCGCAACAGCGTCTGCTGCAACAAATCAGTCGGCGTGTGCAACTGCCGCGCAATCTCGGGAACGCAGAGCACCGACAGCGGCGCCTCGATCAACCGTACCGCTTCAATCCCGTGCCATGCCCCCGCGCCAAAGCGAATGGCGTAATCCAGACCTTCAGCGGCCACGTCCACTCGGTTGTTGTTGGTTGAAAGGCGCAAATCTATGAACGGATGTTTCGACTGAAAATCCGTCAGCCGCGGCAACAGCCAACCGACCGCAAACGTCCCCACGGCTCCCACCGTTAGCACCTCGCGAAAATGCCCACCCTCGAAACGCTCCAGGGTTTCGGCAATCCGGTCGAAGGATTCACGCAACACCGGCAACAGGGTTTCACCTTCGTTGGTCAGCATCAGGCCTCGGGGCAGGCGCTTGAACAAGGTCACGCCAAGCTGGGCTTCAAGGCTTTTGACCTGATGACTCACCGCCGCCTGCGTGACACACAACTCCACCGCCGCCCGAGTGAAACTCAGATGGCGTGCCGAGGCCTCGAAAGCGCGTAGCGCATTCAGGGGTAATTGCGGTCGGATCATGCCTACTCCCAAATTTTTCTAATGGCTTGTGCAAGATATCGTCGTTTGTCGGCCCTCGACAAACTGCATAGATTTGGCTCGCCCAGCAATGGACCAGCTCGAAAAACCGCTCGGAGTGTAGCGGTTAACACAACAGAAACTCATGGAAAGTGACTCAATCATGCCTGAAAAAAATCAGAAAAAACTCGCGTCTTATAGCGCTTTCGCACTTCTACTCGGCGTCAGTCACAGCTTTGCTGACGACCGCCTCGAAGCAATCGTCAAGACCGCCATCGAGCCTGTGATGCAGCAACAGAAGATCCCCGGTGTCGCGGTCGCGATCACCGTCAATGGCAAACCGCATTACTTTAACTACGGCGTGGCTTCGAAAGAAAACGGCAAAGCCGTCACCGAACACACCCTGTTCGAGATCGGTTCGGTGAGCAAAACCTTCACCGCCACCCTCGCCGCCTACGCCCAGGCGACAGGTAAACTGACCCTGTCGGACAACGCCAGTCAGGTTCTGCCGACATTGCGTGGCAGCGCGCTCGACAATATCAGTGTGCTGCAACTGGGCACCTACACCGCCGGCGGCCTGCCGCTGCAATTCCCCGGTGATGCAGATCATCCGGACAAGATGCTCGATTATTTCAAGCAATGGAAACCGACCTACGCCGCCGGCACTCATCGCCAGTATTCAAACCCCAGCCTGGGGCTATTCGGCTATCTGGCCGCCCACAGCATGGGGGCACCGTTCGATGCGCTGATGGAAAAAACCTTGATGCCGACACTCGGCCTCAAGCACAGCTACCTAAAGGTGCCGCAGGACCAGATGACGCTTTACGCCCAGGGTTACAACAAGGACGACAAGCCTGTGCGAGTCGGGCCGGGTGCATTGGATTCCGAAGCGTATGGCGTGAAAACCAGTGCCTCGGATCTGCTTCGCTATGTTGAAGCGAACATGAATCCGACGTCGCTGGAAAAACCCTTGCAGCAAGCCATCGCCACTACACATACCGGTTATTACACCGTCGGCGAGATGACTCAAGGGTTGGGTTGGGAGTTCTACAACTATCCGGTAACGCTCGACACATTGCTGGCGGGTAACTCGTCGCAGATGGCGATGGAGGCCCATGAAGTCCAACCGCTGAACCCGCCGCAACCTCAACGCGACACTGTGCTGATCAACAAAACCGGCTCAACCAGCGGCTTTGGCGCCTACGTCGCCTTTATCCCGGCGAAGGAAATCGGCATCGTGATCCTGGCTAACAAAAACTACCCAAACCCCGAGCGAGTCAAAATCGCTCACAAAATATTGAGTGCGCTGAGCGACTGACGGATCAAGAGTCAAAATCAAAAGATCGCAGCCGGCGCAGAACCTGTGGGAGCGTGGCTTGCCCGCGAAAGCGTAGTGTCAGTCGATATCAATGTTGAATGACACGACGCCTTCGCGGGCAAGCCTCGCTCCCACAGGATCTTCGTCACTCAAATTTCTTAATTTACCGGCATTGGTTCAAGCAGCAGAACTCAATCATCCGGCTGCTCAGGCGGCTTGGCAGGCTTCGCCGGTTTGCCTTTTGCACCCTTGACCGGCGCAGTTTCGCTTACCGGCGGAGGTAGTGGCACCGTTGCCTCTTTCTCGGCTGCAGGCAACTGGTCAATGGTGGCAAAAATCTCTTTCAGCTCGACGACATCCTTTTCAAGCTTCTTTTCACCGTCCTTGCCAATCAGGATGATTTTACTCTTCGCCCCTGCGCCCAACTTGAGCGAGCGAATCAAGGCCATTGTCGTTTGCGGGTCGAGGTCTTTGCCATCGCGCTGGCCCATCGTGTTGATCACGGTGTACAGCACCATGTTTCGCTCGGTGAAGCCCTTGCGGCTGGCGGGTTCATCCAGCGACTTTTTCAGATTGACCCAAGAGGGGTCGACCGAACTGGGTGCTATGACAATCAGCGGACGGGCCCTGCCAACGTCTTTAACCAGTGGGGAATCGTCATCGGCGGCGAACAAAGGACCGACGAAAGCCAGCAGAGTAGCCAGGGTCAAAGACCTGATGAGCATGCGCATCTCCTTTTGATATCCACGCTCTAATGATTGCGCATCGCGGCGAACGTTCCGGGTAACCCCCCGCAATAGTGTTTCGCCTTGCCCCAAGCTTAGGTCAGGGCGGTCATTGCGCAACAGCCTGAGCTAATCTCATACCTGATTCGCCGTGAGGACTTTTCCATGAGCGCGCAGCTGAACCACACCATCGTCTGGTGCCGTGACAAACAGATTTCGGCCCATTACCTGACCGACCTCCTCGGCCTGCCCGATCCCGAGCCGTTCGGACCGATGCTGGTGGTCAAATTCGATAACGGGGTGTCGCTGGACTTCTACAACAATGAGCCGCCGATTGCCTCCCAACACTATGCGTTTCTGATCGGTGACGAAGACTTCGATGCGGCCTTCGCTCGCCTGCAAGCGCTAAAGCAGCCCTGGTGGGCCGATCCGGGCAAGCAGAGGCCGAATGAGATCAATGATCATGGCGGTGGCCGGCGAGTGTATTTCGATGACCCGGACGGACATCTGCTGGAGATTTTTACCCGGGGATAGAGACCTGTCATTTGCGCGTCATATACCGAACGGAAAGGTGTCTTCCTCGTGCTCCATGAACTCAGGCGCCGGCAATGGCGAGACCGCGTGGGTTTTTTCGATCCAGACGAAAGCGTCGAACTGCTCCGCCAGCACCGCCTGAAAGTAATGACTCTGGCGCTCGGTTCTGGGTCGATAGATGACACCGATGGCGCGCTCGAGTAAGGGCTCGGCCAGTACGTCCAGCAATTCCTCGCTCGGTGAGGTCCGCCAGTCGAGCAGCGCTGCGGGGACGCCGGCCTGGAGAAACAGTTGCTCCCAACTGTCGGCTAATGCCGGGTTTACCTGTTTGATCTGCATTGGCTCATCCCAGTCATCGGCGGCGGCGACGGTGCCATGGTCGGTGCCCATGCCAATCAGTACCGCTTTCGAACCATAGGCCGTGCGGCACAACTGACCGATGTTGAACTGGCCCTCCCAACCCATTTGCGTCGCGGCGGCGTTGCCGATGTGTGAGTTATGCGCCCACACCACCGCTTTGGCGCCTGCCCCGCGGTGCACCATCAGGGTTTGCAAGGTGTCGAACATGTGCAGGTCACGCAGGTTCCACGAGGCGGTCGAGCCGCGGTACATGGCGCGGTAATACTGCTCGGCGGCCCGCACGACACGGGCGTTCTGGGTGGCGCTGAAAAACGCCTCGTCGTCGGCGACCATCGGGTCGAGCCGTTCGCCCAGCAGCACATTCAATTGCTCGACCACGGCATCCTCGCACGTGGCCAAATTGCCCCGCTCGGCGAAATGACCGTACAGCGCCGGGTCGTCATGCCACGGCGTCAGGCAGCTGTAGCGATGACGGGCCTCTTTCGCCAGCTGCGGGTCGGTCTTATCGAGATAGCCCAGCACTTCGTCGATGGAGTGACGCATGCTGTAAACATCCAGCCCGCGAAACTCCACCCGCTGATCCGGCGTCAGCCCGCGATTATGGTGGTGCAGCCAGCGGGTAAAGGTCTGCACGGCCGTGTTGCGCCACATCCAGGTGGGGAATCGGGCGAAGGCCTGTTTTTTCCAGGCAGAGCGGCCCAGGTCGCGGACACATCGGTCGATCTGGCCGGCATCGGGCCAGTCGGCTTCGACCGCAACGATGCCAAAGCCGTGCTGCTCGATCAGGCGGCGGGTGATCGCCGCTCGGGTCTGGTAGAAGTCCTGGGTACCGTGGCTGGCTTCGCCGATCAGCACTACGCTGGCGTCGCCAAAGCGGTCAAACAGTTCGCCGAATTCAGGTGAGTCGAGAGCAGGCAACGGCTCGGCATGACGGCGCAGCACTTCGGCCGCGTTGCCGGGTGATTCGCCACGGGGGCGGCGGAACCGTCGTAGAAGATCGTTTGCGGGGCTGTTCATGGACGTCATGACCTCATCTGAACGTGGTCATAGTTTTGACTACGTCAGCGAGGGCATGATTCCGCTAAATTCAGTATTCAGTGAGGTATACGGTGCCGGATCAGAACGCCAGTTTGTAGCCGATAAGAACCAGCATCGTGGCCAGGCATGGACGCAGCAGTTCGTCGGAGATACGCCCGGTCAAATGGCTGCCCAGGTAAATCCCCGGCAGCGAACCGACCAGCAAGTAGCCCAAAATGTGCCAATCCATATTGCCCATGCTCGCATGGCCCAGGCCGGCGACCAGGGTCAGGGGCACCGCGTGAGCGATTTCGGTGCCGACCAGTCGGCGGGTAGGCAGCATCGGGTACAGAATGAACAGCGCTACTGTGCCCAGAGCGCCCGCGCCGATGGAGGTCAGGGCCACCATGGTACCGAGAACCAATCCGGTGATGACGGTCAGTGCGTTCAATCGGGGGCCGCTGGGGTTATAGAGGCCGCCCGCCCGTTTGTGGGCGAAATCGAGCAAGCGTTTCTTGAAGAAAATCGCCAGCGCCGTGGCGAACAATACAAAGCCCAATGCCTGTTTGATGACGGCATTCATCGCATCGGGTGAGGTCTGCAAAGTGCTGAGGAACCACAGCGTCAGCGCCACTGCCGGCACACTGCCGAGTGTCAGCCAACCGGTAATCGCCCAGTCGATGTTCTTGTTCTTGCGATGAACCAGCACCCCGCTGGATTTGGTAATGGCCGCGTACAGCAAGTCCGTGCCCACTGCCGTGGCCGGGTTGACGCCGAACCACAACAGGATCGGCGTCATCAGCGAACCGCCCCCCACGCCGGTCATGCCGACAATGAAGCCGACCACCAGACCTGCAATGACCAACCCGAAATTACCGAATTCCATTAATACGCCCAGAAAATCGCAGGGAAATAACCGGCTCGCAGCATAGCGATTTTTCTTATAACCAGTTATATCGATGCGGTCTATCGTTATGCCAACTCATGGGGCCGGAACACAATCTTCTTTCTTTCAATTCCCTGTGGGTCGGGCTTTTTGTGGGAGCTCGGTTTAGTGTCGAACCGAGTTGATGTCATCGCAGCATGAGTAATCTACACATCTCTTGGGCTATAGAGATTCACTGCTGGGGCTTGGTGTTTTTGGAGTACATATCCGTTGCTGCGGTAACGGCTGCTGGCGGTTTCGCTTTTACAGCGAGTCACTTGGAAAAGCCCCAAGTAACCAAGGGCTCTTGCCCCGCCATTCGGTGCCTCGCCTGGGCTCGGCATGCCCTCACTCCGGCATTGCTCCGGGGGCCCGCTGCCATCGGCCATCCATGGCCGGGGGCAGCTACCGCGGCATCCCTGCCGCGGTGCCCCCTGCGCAACGCCTGCGTTCGGCCTCTGGGAAAGGAGCAAGCAGATCAGGATCAAAAGCCAAAGCAACGGCAACGGCAACGGCAACGGCAACGGCAAGATCAACAGCTTCGCGGGCAAGCCTCGCTCCTACAGGGACCGGTGTACAGCGGCGCTTCTCACCACTCAACAGGCCGAGCGTTAGCTCGCCTGCAGCTCTTGATCTTGATGCACCGCCACCTCGAGAGGCCGAGTGGAGGTTCTGCGCAGTGGGCAACCCGGCATGGATGCCGGGTTAGCCGCGCACGGCCAGGGATGGCCGATCGCGGCGGGCCCACGGAGCAGGACCGGAGCGAGGGCATGCCGAGCCCAGGCGAGGCACCGAACGACAGGGGCAGAAGCGCTTTGGTTACTTTCGCGCTTTTCGAAAGTGACCCGCCGTCAGGGCGGAACCCTAAGTGGCCGTTAACGCAGAAACGGATATGTACACCACCATCAAACTCGGAAAGTTGTATAGATACCCATAGCCATCGCGGGCAAGCCAGCTCCCACAAAATTTCGCTCCCACACGGGATTATGTTTTATCCGGCATCAAATCACTCGAATCATTGCACCGGTAAGAAATTCAAAAACAGCAAACTCTGGGCGTAGTTGAGGCCGATCCGTCGGTAGCGTTCGTCGAGCATCTGGGTCAGCAGGTCCAGGCGCGCGACGATTTTGCCGAACTCCACGGCAAAACTCAGGTTGCTGCCCTCTTCCGAGATTTCGTTGGAAAACAGCAAAGGCTCGCCCTGCTGGTTTTGCCGCTGGCTCAAGATCCAGGTGGCTTTCTCGATGTTGCGCGCGGCATTGCTGACGAAGGTCGGGTTGATCGCGTCCGTCATGTAGAACTCCAGCCGATTGCCGTGAGCCGTCACCAGCATGCTGCCGATGGCATAGATGAAGGCACCGACTCGATCGCCGAGGAATTCCGGGCTCATGGCGTAGCTCAGGGCGGCGAGGTCTTTTTTACCGCCGAGGGTGGGTAACGGCTGTTGCTGTTCGATGGCCATGCGCACTTGTTTTTCCGCAGTGCCGATATCGAGAAAGCCGGATTTTTTCAGCTCGTCCGGGTTGCGCAGGTAGAGCTTGTTCATCAGCAGGTAGAGGCTGTCGAGGTTGTCGCGCATCGTCAGGGTCGCCATACGGTCGACGCTGGTCTGAAGGAGTTCCTGGGGTTGGCCGTTGCGAAATTGGCTGACGATATCGTTGCCCGGCTGATGGCTGCAGCCACTGGCGAAGAGCATCGACAAGCTAATCGGCAGCAAGCAACGACGGCGAATGTGCAGGTTAAAGCGGGGTAAAACTCGAGCCATGGGTTCTTGAACTTGGGCATGGGCCGGCGGTGGGGATCGCCGCGGGCTGGCCAAGGATAGAACCGTGAAAGCCGAAAAAGTGCAGTGCCGGTGGTCCGTAAGCGCGGACCAACGTGAAAGCGATTTCATATTAGTCATACTTTATTGTTGCAACACTCCATCGATAAGCTATATATCCTTCCTTGATCGCGTTAAAACTCGATCATTAGTATGACTACTTCTCATAGAACAACAAAAAGGAAGGTCAACCATGCTTCAATCCCGACACCTGCTCTCCGGCCTCGGACTGTCCCTGATGATCATCACCCTCCCCGCTCACGCCGCCGGCTTGTCCAGCGAACAAAAAGCCTTCGGCAAAACCAATGACGGCACGCCCGTCGAGCAATACATTTTGCGCAACAGTCATGGTCTGCAAGCCACAGTCATTACCTATGGCGGGATTCTGCAGTCGCTGAAAGTGCCGGACAAAAACGGCAAGCTCGACGATGTGGTGCTGGGCTTCGATGATGTGCAGGGTTATCAAAGTGGCACCGCGTACTTCGGCGCGACCATCGGCCGCTTCGGCAATCGCCTGGCCAACGGCGCCTTCGAGCTGGACGGCAAGCGCTATCAGGTGCCACTCAACGACAGCAGCAATTCGTTGCATGGCGGGGCTCAAGGTTTCGACAAACGTGTTTGGAAAGCTGAACCAAACAACGGCAAGGATTCAGTGGGCGTGACCCTGACGTACCTGTCGGCGGACGGTGAAATGGGCTTTCCCGGTAACCTGAAAACCGAGGTCACCTACAGCCTCACCGAAAACAATGAGCTGCGCATCGAGTACAAAGCCAGCACTGACAAACCCACGGTGGTGAATCTGACCAATCACAGCTACTTCAACCTGGCCGGCGCTGGTAACGGCGACGTGCTGAAACAACTCGCCACCTTGCATGCAGGTCGTTATACGCCCGTCACCGGCAAACTGATCCCCACCGGTGAGCTGGCCCCGGTCGCCGGCACGCCCATGGACTTCACCCAACCGACCGCCATCGGTCAATACATCAAGGCCGATCATCCGCAGTTGAAATTCGCCGAAGCGAAACACGGCGGTTTCGATTTCAACTGGGTGTTGGACGCCAAGGGTGATCTGGGCAAACTCGCCGCCGATGTCAGCGATCCGCAATCCGGGCGCCGGTTACAGCTCTACACGACCGAACCTGGCGTGCAGTTCTATACCAGCAATTTCCTCGATGGCACGGTCGTGGGCAAGGCCGGGAAGACGTATCCGCATTGGGGGGCGTTTACTTTAGAGACTCAGCATTATCCGGATTCGCCGAATCAGCCGAACTTCCCGTCCACACGGCTGGACCCGGGCAAGCGCTATGCCCAGACAACGGTGTACAAGTTTTCTACCCTGTAGGTCAGAAGATCAAAAGGTAGGAGCTGGCTTGCCAGCGAAAACGGCCTCACGTCATGCAGCGCCAACGAAAACGCCTTCGCCGGCAAGCCGGGCTCCTACGAGGTTCGCGTCGTTCACGGCATCTGTAGGAGCTGGCTTGCCAGCGAAGGCGACCTCACGTCATGCAGCGCCGACGAAAACGCCTTCGCCGGCAAGCCGGGCTCCTACGGAGTTCGCGGCGTTCACGGCATCTGTAGGAGCTGGCTTGCCAGCGAAGGCGACCTCACGTCATGCAACGCCAACGAAAACGCCTTCGCCGTCAAGCCGGGCTCCTACGGGGTTCGCGGCGTTCATGGCATCTGTAGGAGCTGGCTTGCCAGCGAAAACGGCCTCACGTCATGCAGCGCCAACGAAAACGCCTTCGCCGGCAAGCCGGGCTCCTACGGGGTTCGCGGCGTTCACGGCATCTGTAGGAGCTGGCTTGCCAGCGAAGGCGACCTCACGTCCTGCAGCGCCGACGAAAACGCCTTCGCCGGCAAGCCGGGCTCCTACGGAGTTCGCGGCGTTCACGGCATCTGTAGGAGCTGGCTTGCCAGCGAAAATGACCTCACGTCATGCAGCGCCAATAAAAACGCCTTCGCCGGCAAGCCGGGCTCCTACGGGGTTCGCGGCGTTCACGGCCGAAGGCTGCGATCTTTCGGGATGACCACGGAACCACCGGGCTATTTTGCTGCCAACTGAAGTATCGATCGAGCTTCGCAAAGGAGGATCCATGCGTACTCTTGAGCTGGCCGGCAGCCATGTGCCGGTCATCGGCCAAGGAACCTGGCGCATGGGAGAGGAACGCTCCCGACACACAAAGGAAGTTGCAGCGTTGCGTTTGGGCATCGAGTTGGGCATGACCCTGATCGACACCGCTGAAATGTACGCCGAAGGAGGCGCTGAAGAGGTGGTGGGTGAGGCCATCGCTGGCAGGCGCGACCAGGTTTTTCTGGTCAGCAAGGTCTACCCCCACAACGCCAGCTGCCTGGGCATCCCCCAGGCCTGCGAACGTAGCCTGCGGCGGTTGAATGCCGATTACATCGATCTTTATCTGTTGCACTGGCGCGGCGAGTATCCCCTTGAGGAAACCGTCGAAGCCTTCGAACGCCTGCGGGAAAGCGGCAAAATCGACCGTTGGGGCGTGTCCAACTTCGATCTGGGCGACCTGGACGAATTGGCCTCGCCTGCCTGCGCCACCAATCAGGTGCTGTACAACCTGGAAGAACGCGGCATCGAATTCGATTTGCTTCCCTGGAGTCAACATCAAAGGATGCCGGTAATGGCCTATTGTCCGATCGGCCAGGGCGGGAGCATGCTGAACAATTCGACGCTCAAGCAGGTTGCCGCCCGTCACGAGGCGACACCGGCGCAGGTAGCGCTGGCATGGATTCTGCGTCAGAACGGCGTGATCGCCATCCCCAAAGCGATCCGTCCCGAACATGTGCAGCTCAATGCGCAAGCGGCGCAATTGCGGCTTGAAGTCGGGGATCTGGAGGCGCTGGACCAAGCTTTTCGCGCGCCACAACGCAAGCAGCGGTTGGCCATGGTCTGAGCCATTCGCGGTTCTATCAGAGGGCATCGGCATGAGAAGTACCGATCAGCTCGACTCTTTCAACTTGCCACGCTTCGTCCAGGCGCAGGACCCTGTGTTCGAGTGGGTGCAGGAGGAGCTGCGCGCCGGCCAAAAACGCCGGCACTGGATGTGGTTTATTTTTCCGCAGTTTTCCGGGTTGGGCGACAGCGAGATGTCCCGCTACTTTGCCATTCGCTCCAGTGAGGAAGCCACGGCGTACCTGGAGCATCCGTTACTGGGTCCACGCTTGCGTGCTTGCACGCAATTGGTCCTGGACGTTCCTCATCAGTCGATCGCCAAGATTTTCGGTCATCCCGACAACCTCAAGTTTCACTCATCGATGACGCTGTTCGCCCAGGTTTCGCCAAAAGGCAGCCTGTTCCATCAGGCGCTGGATCAGTATTTTCACGGCATTCCGGATGACTGGACACTGTCGCTGCTGGACTCAAAACAGGCCCAGTTGTCCCCCAATCAGCGTTGAGAAATCATCATCCACGAACGGCAGAATCGCATCCGCCACCGGTTGCAACTGCCGGGTGACGTAATGGTCGTAGTCGATGGGCGCGCTGCGGATTTCCAGCGGTTCGGGGCCGGCGACGGTGATGACATAACTGATCCAGCCGCCATTCTGATATTGCCGCGGGCGTCCTTGTTGGTCGTTGTAATCGTCGGCGATTCTCGCGGCCCGCACATGCGGTGGTACGTTGCGTTGATAGTCATCGAGAGTGCGGCGCAGGCGTTTGCGATAGATCAGTCGCTCGTCGAACTCACCGGCCAAGGTCTTGCGCACATAGTCACGCACATAGTCCTGATAGGGTTTGCGATTGAAGATGCGCAAGTACAACTCCTGCTGGAATTGACGGGCCAACGGCGACCAGTCGGTGCGCACGGTTTCCAGACCCTTGTAAACCATTTCATCGGTGCCGTCGGCTCGGGTGACCAATCCGGCATAGCGCTTCTTGCTGCCCTCCTCGGCGCCGCGAATGGTCGGCATCAGAAAGCGTTTGTAGTGGGTTTCGAACTGCAACTCCAAGGCACTTTCCAGCCCGTATTGCTGTTTCACATGCTCGCGCCACCACTGGTTGACGTGATCTACCAGCGCGTGACCGATCTGCGCGGCTTCTGCCTGGCCGTGGGGGCGACGGAGCCAGACAAAGGTCGAGTCGGTATCGCCATAGATCACCGCATGGCCCTGCGCTTCGATCAACTGGCGGGTGCGCAACATGATCTCGTGCCCACGCAAGGTGATGGACGAGGCCAGCCGTGTATCGAAGAAGCGGCAACCGCTGGAACCGAGCACGCCATAGAAGGCATTCATGATGATCTTCAGGGCCTGGGACAGCGGCGCGTTGTGTTCGCGTTTGGCGGTTTCGCGACCTTCGGCAACCCGGGCGACGATGGCCGGCAGGCAATGTCGGGTTCTGGAGAAACGTGCACCGCGAAAGCCCGGCACCGACTCGCTGTCGTCGGGATGTTTGAGCCCTTCGATCAAACCCACCGGGTCGATCAGGAAGGTGCGGATGATCGACGGATAGAGGCTTTTGTAGTCGAGCACCAGCACCGATTCGTACAACCCGGGTTGCGAGTCCATGACAAAACCGCCGGGGCTGGCCTCTGGTGGTTTGCCGCCGAGGTTCGGCGCGACGAAGCCCTGACGGTGCATCAGCGGCATATACAAGTGGGTGAACGCCGCCACCGAGCCACCGCTGCGGTCCGCCGGCAAACCGGTGACGCTGGCACGCTCGAGCAAGAAGGTCAGCAACTCGGTCTTGGCGAAGATCCGCGTCACCAGTTCGCAGTCCTTGAGGTTGTATTTCGCCAGGGCCGGTTTGTCCTCGGCGAACATGCGATTGATTTCGTCCATGCGCTGGTATGGGTTGTCGATCGACTTGCCCTCGCCCAATAGGGTTTGCGCGACGTTTTCCAGGCTGAACGAGGGGAAGCTCCAGGTCGCCGAACGCAGCGACTCGATGCCGTCGATGATCAACCGGCCGGCGGCCGATGCGAAGTAATGATTGCGGCTTCCGTGCTCGCGCCACTGCATTTCTTCACCGCCACGCCCCAGTTTCAGCGGCACCGCCAAGCGGCGAGCATGTTCGTGCAGTACACGCAGATCGAACTGCACGACGTTCCAGCCGATGATCGCGTCGGGATCATGCCGGGCGAACCATCCATTGAGTTTTTTCAGCAGCAGGGTTCGCGAGTCGCAGTATTCGAGCTGGAAATCCACTCCACTGTCATCGCCATTGGGCGGCCCGAGCATGTACACCTGACGTTCGCCGCAGCCTTCCAGGGCAATGGAATACAACTCGCCCTGAGCGGTGGTTTCGATGTCCAGGGAGACCAGCCTGAGGTTCGGTCGGTAGCCGGGAGCGGGTTTCATTTGCGCGTCGAGCAGCAGGCCTTCGGCGCTGGGCGTGCCGCCGAACAACACGGGCGCGGTGATGAAACGCTCCATCATGTAGCGTTCCGGCGGGCGAATATCGGCTTCGAAGACATCGATGCCTGATTTGCGCAGTGCGGTTTCCAGGCGCATCAACTGACCGTGCTGCTGGCAATACAGGCCGAGCACCGGGCGATGTTCGAAGTCCAGCAGTGCCAAGGGCTTCAGCTCGACGTTTTTCTCGCCGCGCAGCAGCGCTTCAGCTTGCTCGCGTTGGGCTGCCGGAACGAACGCGACCGACGGTTGATGCGGCAGGCGGATGTGCCTTGGACCGGCATCGGTCGCCAGCCAGAACTCGACTTCCGTGCCGGCCGGGGTATCGCGCCAATGCCGGGTCAGGACGAAGCCCTGCTGTAAATCCACCACTGCAACCTCAACGATCTGATTCAAGGGGTCATTCTACGCGTGATCGCCGGTGTGGTGAGGGGGCTTGTAGGAGCCAGGCTTGCCGGCGAAGGCGCTCTTAAGGACCCCTTCGCCGGCAAGCCTGGCTCCTACAGTCCGATCACCCCCTCGCCACAAAAAAAAATCGCTGAATGACGCTTTTTGCGCGGTATGTGCCGCTTTCTCCCTTGCTCTGTGAGCGCGTCTCTACGATTCTTCAAGAACAACGACAACCTGAGAAACCGCCATGAAAACCGTCGCCCAACTGCTCAAGTTAAAGGCCCAACAGAATCAGGAAGTCCACACCATTGCGCCTCATCAAATGGTGCTGGAAGCACTGATGGTGATGGCTTCAAAAAACGTCGGCGCGTTACCGGTGCTGAAAGACGGAAAGGTTGTCGGCATCATCAGCGAGCGTGACTATGCGCGCAAACTGGTGCTCAAGGGGCGCTCCTCCGTCGGCACACCGGTCAGCGACATCATGGTGGCGCCGGTGATTACCGTAGACACCCACCAAACCGTCGAAACCTGCATGGGCATCATGTCCGAAAAACGCCTGCGGCATTTGCCGGTGGTGGAAAACGGCGAGTTGATAGGCTTGCTGTCCATCGGCGACCTGGTCAAGGAAGCCATTGCCGAACAGGCTGAACTGATTCGTCAGTTGGAGCAGTACATTCGCGGCGAGTGATCCTGTCCCCACCACCAATCCCCTTGTGGGAGCGGGCTTGCTCGCGAAAGCGGTATATCAGTCGATACTTATGGTGACTGATACACCGCTTTCGCGAGCAAGCCCGCTCCCACATTTTGATTCGCGATGTTCTTAAGAGGGCCAATGCCGCGCGAAAACCGGTGCCAACGCAGGGTGCCGGTCGAAGCGTTCGAGCCAGGCAGAGAACCCCGGCCGCGCGGTGCGCAAGTGCTCCCGGGTGCCCGCCCAGCGCGTCACCACCGCCGCCAGAATATCCAGCGCGCCCGGTGTTCCCTCGCCCAGGTACAACTTGCCGGCGAACTGATCGGCAAACACCTCCCAACTCCAGTGCAGGCGCTGACGGGCACCGGCCATGAGGTTTTTCCGGGACGACTCGTCCGCCTCGGCCAGCCAGCGCTCGGGGTAATCGATGATGCCGATGGCTGTATAGCAATTGCTGACGATGTACACCAGACCACGAATCACCTGATCGCGCTTGAGCGGGTTCTCCGGCAGCAGGTTCGACTTCGGGAACGTGAGACCCAGATGGATCAGGATGGCCGCACTCTCGGTGAGAACGCCGCCATCGGGCAGTTGCAGGGTGGGAATCTGCTTGAGCGGATTGAGCTTCTCCAACGCCTGAACCGCCTCCGGGGACGATGAAACATCGATGAAGCGATAAGGAACCTCGCACAACTCCAACGCAGCTTCGATGGCAGCCGCACCCGAGTTCTGATGTCCGTAAAGCTGATACATGACTAAATCTCCTCTGCGACTCTCTCTTTGTAGCAGCTGCTGAAGATTGCGTTCGGTTGTCTCATCAGCGCCCGTCGGCCCTGTGGGAGTGAGCCGGCTCCGGGCGGCGTTCCGACGATAGCGGCGGGTCAGCCAATATTGATGCTGAATATACCGCCGTCATCGAGAGCCGGCTCGCTCCCACAACATTTTCTGGCTCGTTCACATCCCCGCGCGCTTCATACAGCGCTGATAACGCTCATCGACCCGCTTGGCGAACCACGCCGTGGTGAGTTTGCGGGTGATTTTCGGGCTTTGCAGCAGGATTCCCGGCAACACCGCACGGGGTAATGATCGGCCTTCAGCCTGCTCGGCCAAGGCGAACACGCGCCGATACAGCTTGGTGTCCTCGAATTCGAGACTGTTACCCTCCTCCAATTGACCCCGAATGGTCAGGTTGCGCATGTCCAATTGCTTGCCGAGCCTACGCACCGCCAATTCCGTGGTGCCAGGCATGATCGAGCCATGCCGAACCAGATCGCCATCCAGTGCCAGCGCAATACCCGTCGCCCGACTTACCGCATTTTGAAACGCCGCATTACGGCTGGCGTACCAACCGGCGTTGAAATCGGCGAAGCGATACAACGGCTGCTTGTAGCTCACCGGATAACCGAGCAAGTGGGCAATGCCAAAATACAGACCACCGCGACGCGTGAACACTTCGCGGCGAATCGAGCCGTTCACCGGGTAGGGATAATTACGCGCCTGATGCTCGGCAAAATCGATGCTGACCTGCATCGGCCCGCCGGTGTGCACCGGGTTGAAACCATCGAACAGCGTCCGGCCCATAGGCACCATGCCGATGAAATCATCGAAAATCGCGCTGAGTTCTTTTTCGCTACGCGCGGCATTCAGCCGGTCGCTGTAACTTTTGCCATTGGGTGAATTTACCTGCAAGGCACCGCTCACCAGCAGGCTGGGGATGTGGGCCTTGGCGGCGCGGCGGTCGATCTCGTCCCGGGCGATCTTGCCCAGGCCTGGCACCGGCGGATCAGCCTGAAACGTCGATTCCTGCTCGGTGACCGCCAGTACCGAACACAGGTTTTGCGTGGTCGGTGAAATTTTTTGCGCGGCAAACGCCGCGTAGATGTCCGTAGCCCAGCCCTGGCGGTCGACTGTTTTGGCCGGCAGCAGACGCATGATCTCTGCCTTGACCTCGGCAGGCTTGCGGGTCGGCGGTTCCTGAGTGCGTTGACTACCGCAACCGGCCAGCACCAACAGTGCCGCGACGCTCATGATCAATCGATTGGCTTGCATGTTGCTCCATCAAAGTCCGTTGAGCCGGATTAACCATACGATCAATGGCATGGCGCAGGCTATGACTGTGACAGCCGCGGACTGTTCCCCTGCCCTGCTACGGAGGCGGTTTTCCGTTGAGCAGCCGGGCGGCCGGTGCATCCGGGCTGAACCATACTTGATCCACATACCGAGGAGGACAGGCTCATGAACCGTAGCGACGTGCTGATCATCGGCGCCGGCCCGACCGGGCTGGTACTGGCGCTGTGGCTGAGCAAACTGGGGATTGGGGTGCGGATTATCGACAAGACGTCGGCACCCGGCACCACTTCACGTGCACTGGCAGTACAGGCGCGAACGCTTGAACTGTATCGCCAGCTCGACCTCAGCGACACCGTTGTGCAGAACGGCCATCGAGTGGCCGCCGCGAACTTCTGGGTCAAGGGCGAACCGGTCGCGCACTTGCCGCTAAGCACCATCGGCGAGGGTCTGACGCCCTACGCGTTTCTGGAAATGTATCCGCAAGACGAGCACGAACGCCTGCTGATCGAGCGCCTGGAGGCCTTCGGTATTACGGTGGAGCGCGACACCGAACTGCAAAGCTTCGAGGAAACCGGCGACGGCATCACCGCCCGGCTGCGCTTGCCCGATGGCCAGCAGGAAACCTGCCAGGCCTGTTACCTCGCAGGCTGCGACGGCGCCCGGTCGATCGTGCGCAAAACCCTGGACACCGGTTTTCCAGGCGGCACCTACCAGCAGATTTTCTACGTGGCGGATGTGCAGGCTCACGGCCCGACGTTCAACGGTGAACTGCATGTGGACCTTGATGAAGCCGACTTCCTCGCCGTATTCCCCTTGGCCGGTGAAGGTCGCGCCCGACTGATCGGCACCGTTCGCGACGAACGCGCCGAGCGTGCCGAAACCCTTCAGTTTGCAGACGTCAGCAGCCGGGCCATCGAGCATCTAAAGGTGCAGATCGATCAGGTGAACTGGTTCTCGACCTACCGTGTGCATCACCGGGTAGCGGATCACTTTCGCACGGGGCGCGCATTTCTGTTGGGTGATGCCGCCCATGTCCACAGCCCGGCGGGGGGCCAGGGCATGAACACAGGGATTGGCGACGCGATCAATCTGGCCTGGAAACTCGCCGCGGTGCTGCGCGGTGGCGCCACGAGCAAACTGCTCGACAGCTATGAAACCGAACGCACCGCCTTTGCCCGGCGATTGGTGGCGACAACCGACCGGGTCTTCAATTTCGTCACCGCCGAAGGACGAGTGGCCGACTTGCTGCGCATGCGCGTGGCGCCATTTCTGATCCCGAAAATGACATCGCTGGAGGCGGTTCGGGAATTCATGTTTCGCACGGTGTCGCAGACCACCCTCAACTATCGCGGCATGCCATTGAGCGAGGGGGTCGCCGGCGACGTTCACGGCGGTGATCGCCTGCCCTGGGCTCACGACGGTGAAGGGGACAATTTCGAGTCACTGAAAAACCTGACCTGGCAGGTGCATGTGTATGGCGACACCAGCGACGAGATGATCGCCTGGTGCACCGAGCATCATCTGCCGTTGCAGGTGTTCGACTGGCGGCCGGTATTTGAAACCGTGGGGCTGGCGCGCAACGGCTTTTACCTGCTGCGGCCGGATACTTATGTCGCGATTGCCGACTACAGCGCCGATCCGAAGGTGATCGAGCGGTATTTCCGGGACCGCGAGATTCGGCCGTTCTTCGGCTGACCCCAAGATTAGCGAGGCTGATCGTTCCCACGCTCTGCGTGGGAATGCAGCCAGGGACGCTCAGCGTCCCAACAAGCGTGAGGCAGAGCGTCACAGGAGGCGTTCCCACGCGGAGCATGGGAACGATCTTTCAAAACAATTAGATCCCGGCCAGGGCCAGGTCCATCGCGAAGTAGGTGAAGATCAAATCCGCCCCGGCCCGTTTGATCGCCCCCAGGCTCTCACGCACCACTCGGTCTTCATCGATTGCGCCGGCTTGGGCAGCGAATTTGATCATCGCGTACTCGCCACTCACCTGATACGCCGACAGTGGCAGACGCGAGGCTTCGCGAATGTCGCGGATGATGTCCAGGTATGCACCGGCCGGTTTGACCATCAGCGCGTCGGCGCCTTCCTGCTCATCCATCAGCGACTCACGCACCGCTTCGCGACGGTTCATCGGGTTCATCTGATAGCTTTTGCGGTCACCCTTCAACGCACTGCCGCCGGCCTCGCGAAACGGACCATAAAGCGCCGAAGCGAATTTGGTCGAATAGGCCATGATCGCGGTCTGGCTGAAACCGGCTTCATCGAGCGCCCGGCGAATGGCCTGGACCTGCCCGTCCATGGCCGCCGACGGTGCGATCACATCAGCGCCGGCCCGAGCGGCCGCCACGGCTTGTTTGCCGAGGTTGATCAGGGTCTGGTCGTTGTCGACTTCGTGGTGGTGCAGCACGCCGCAATGGCCGTGGTCGGTGTACTCGCAGAAACAGGTGTCGGACATCACGATCATTTCCGGCACGGCGTCTTTGGCGATGCGCGACATGCGTGACACCAGGCCGTTGTCGCTCCAGGTATCGCTGCCGCTGCTGTCCAGATGATGGGACACGCCAAACGTCATCACCGATCTAATCCCGGCCCGAGCGTAACGCTCGATCTCGCCGGCCAGCTTCGACTCGGGAATGCGCATCACGCCGGGCATGCTCTTGATCGGCACGAAATCGTCGATCTCTTCCTCGACGAAAATCGGCAGTACCAGGTCGTTCAAGCTGAACTCGGTTTCCTGGAACAGGCTGCGCAGGCTCGCATTGCGGCGCAGACGGCGTGGACGTGCTTCGGGGAACTGACTGGGCATGGGCCTTCCTGAAAAAAACGGTGAATGAGACAAAAGTCGTTGGGGGCGAAGCTCATGCGCTGCAAGGCGCGGGGCACAAACCTCAGACGCGGAACAAAGCGTTACCGGTTCGGCAACAATCCCCCGCATTCAGCACAGAACCCTGTGGGAGCGGGCTTGCTCGCGAAGGCGGCCTATAATTCAACATTGATGTCGACTGACCCAGCGCTTTCGCGAGCAAGCCCGCTCCCACAGGGTAAATCGCCAGTATTCCTGTAATGCAGGTCACCACCGCGCCGCCAACCCAGATCTCATCTCCCACCTGCTCGACCTGAGTCCCCCCGCCGCGGCCCATGGCTGAAGACATCTACTTGCTTGAAATCGAATGAGCTTATTGCCTGCCTTGGTGATGAGGGATTCAAAGAGGTTGCTTGGGAATTTCCAGCCCGCGAATTACCGCCGGCCTTGCGAGAAAACGTTCCAGCACGCGGGTGACATTGGGGAAATTCTGGATACCCACCAGGTCACCGGCCTCATAGAAGCCGATCAGGTTGCGTACCCACGGAAAGGTCGCGATGTCGGCGATGGTGTAGCGCTCGCCCATGATCCAGTCGCGCCCTTGCAGACGGCCATCAAGGACCTTGAGCAAGCGCTTGCTTTCGTCGACGTAGCGATCACGGGGACGTTTGTCTTCGTAGTCCTTGCCAGCGAATTTGTTGAAGAAACCGAGCTGGCCGAACATCGGCCCGATACCGCCCATCTGAAACATCAACCATTGAATGGTCTCGTAACGCGCCGCCGATTCCTGCGCCAACAGCTGCCCGCTCTTGTCGGCAAGGTAAATCAGAATCGCCCCTGACTCGAACAGTGCCAACGGCTGATCTCCCGGACCGTGAGGGTCGAGGATCGCCGGAATCTTGTTGTTGGGGTTCAGCGACAGAAATTCGGGGGACAACTGATCGTTGGTGTCGAAGCCCACACGGTGCGGCTCGTAGGGCAGCCCGATCTCTTCGAGCATGATCGAAACCTTGACGCCATTGGGTGTTGGCAAGGAATAGAGCTGGATCCATTCCGGGTATTGGGCCGGCCATTTTTGAGTGATGGGGAATGCAGACAAATCGGTCATAAGGGGCATCCATGAGAAAATCGAAGTGAAGATCATAATGGGGACGGGGGCGCATATGTGTACCGCATCCATAAATCCGCAACATCCTGTCGATAACCTTTCTTCCAATCCGTTCAAGGTTGCCGCTAAAGTGCCAGGCACTTCGCTCGGATCGAACCAAAGGGCTTCAGAGGACTCTGAGCATGGCCCTATAGGAAATAGCGGATCAACGACATGGAAAACACCCGTAGCCATAAGCTCACGGTGTCAAGGTTTGTCAGCCTTAACCGAATGCGCTGAAGATGACCTATTCGATGATGAATCCACTGAAATTCGCCCAACGCTTCAAACATCGCGCCTATGTCTTCCTGCCTGCCTTGTTGGCGGCCTGCGCCGTGTTTTTGTCGTTGGAGTCCAGCGAAAGCCGCGCCCAACCGGCGGACGGCACCCAGACGCTGGTGTTTTTACGCCACGCAGAAAAACCCGCCGGCGGCCTGGGTCAGCTCAATTGTCAGGGGCTGAACCGTGCCATCGACCTGGCCACCTTGTTGCCGGAAAAATTCGGCAAGGCCAACTACGTGTTTGCCGCCAATCCGACGCGCAATGTCGAGGAAGGCGAATTTGATAATTCCTACAGTTACATCCGCCCACTGATGACCATCAGCCCCAGCGCAATCAAGCTAGGCTTGCCGGTGAACATCAACTTCTCGGCCAACGACACCAGCGACCTGGCGGATGAGCTGCTCCACGACAAGTATCACAACTCGGTCATTTATACGGCCTGGTCCCACGGCTACCTGCCCGAACTGATCAATAAAGTCGCCGGGGAAGCCGTCGGCAAGAAACAGAACATCACCGATGACTGGGCATCCAGCGACTACGACTCGCTGTACGTGCTCACACTGACCTGGCACAACGGCAAGGCCAGCCTGCAGAGCCGCAGCTACAAACAGGGGCTGGATAATGGTCAGGAGACCTGTCCGACGTAAGCGGTCGGGCGCGCCTGTCAGGCCTCTTCGCGGGCAAGCCTCGCTCCTGTAGGAGCGAGGCTTGCCCGCGAAGAGGCCAGTACCCCCCCACCTAACCCCGCTGATTACCTCGCGTTCGCAGGTACTCAAGCACCGCACCCCGCTCCCCGACAAATTCGATCCGCGTACCCTTTTTCTCCCGCTGAAACGCATACATCGGGTCGTAATACTCACGCAGCAACCCTTCGATCCAACCCCGGTGCAAATCCACCGTACCGCTGTTCGCCTGTTCTGCCAGGGCGTCTTCCATCAAGGTCACCATCCGCCGATGGCGTTCGCCACCCAGACGTTTCTGAACATTGTTCAGGCTCGCCAGCATCCGCTCGGAAAACAGCGCAAAGCCTTTATCGCCATGCACTTCAATGAACTCGGCGCACAAGTCCACTACGTAATCACGCAGAATTCGCTCGACCCGCCCTTCCAGACTGTCTTCCAGCCATACCATCGGAAATTGCTGCATGCCCTGATACAGCTGCAGCGGCAAGGCGCAACTGCCGATCGCGCGGCTCTCGTCTTCCAGCACGAACTGTTCGATACCACGGGCGCGCTTCTTCAGCACGTCCACCGCCAGGCGGTTTTCAAAGTCGATGTTGGAGGGTTGGCCGGTTGCGCGTTTTCCGAAGCTGGAGCCGCGATGATGGGCATGCCCTTCCAGGTCCAGCCCGTTGCTCAATTGCGTGAGCACCTCGGTCTTGCCAGTGCCGGTCATGCCGCCCAGCAAGACGAAATCACACTGGGTAATGGCCTGATCGAGCGTATCGAGCAGGAAGGTGCGCATGGCCTTGTAGCCGCCACCGACTCGCGGATAGTCGATACCGGCTTCGTCCTTGAGCCATTGCTGAACGATCTGCGAACGCAGCCCACCCCGAAAACAGTACAAATAACCATCCGGATGCGCCCGGGCAAAGTCGGCCCAGGCCTGGATGCGCTCGGCTTTGATCTCGCCGGACACCAATTGATGCCCCAGCGTGATGGCCGCTTGCTGGCCTTGCTGCTTGTAACAAGTGCCGACCCGTTGCCGCTCGAGGTCATCCATCAGCGGCAGATTGACCACGTCAGGGAATGAGCCCTTGAGGAACTCGACCGGTGCGCGCGTATCCATCATCGGCCGGTCGTTGAGGAAGATGTCGCGGTAATCGGTGAAGTCGATGGACATCAAAACACCTCTACCGCGTTAGTCTGTCGCTCAACCAATTCGCCGATCGGCTCAAGGGCCAGACCGAGTTCGGCTGCCACCGCCAGGAACCCTTCGTTACCTTCGGGCGTGACCGCAATCAGCAGGCCGCCGCTGGTCTGCGGGTCGCAGAGCACGCGTTTGTGCAACTCCTGGAGTCGGCCGACCTTGCTGGCGTAACTGTCGAAATTGCGCAGCGTGCCGCCTGGCACACAGCCCTGATCGAGGTAATATTCGACACCCGGCAGGCGCGGTACACGGTCATAGCCGATGCGGGCGGTCACGTTGCTGCCGTCAGCCATTTCCACCAAGTGCCCGAGCAGGCCAAAACCGGTGACGTCGGTCATCGCGGTCACACCCTCGAGTTTGCCGAAACGGCTGCCGGGTTTGTTCAGGGTGCACATCCAGTCGCGCGCCAGGCCGATGTCGGCATTGCGCAACTTGCCCTTCTTCTCGGCCGTGGTGAGGATGCCGATGCCCAAGGGCTTGGTGAGGTACAGCAAGCAACCAGCGGTGGCGGTGTCGTTGCGCTTCATGTGGCGCTTTTCCACCAGCCCGGTCACGGCCAGGCCGAAGATCGGCTCTGGTGCATCAATGGAATGGCCACCGGCCAACGGGATTCCCGCTTCATCGCAGACCGAACGCCCGCCGCGGATCACTTCCCGGGCAATCTCCGGCGCCAGCACATTGACCGGCCAGCCGAGAATTGCAATCGCCATCAACGGATCGCCGCCCATGGCGTAAATGTCACTGATGGCGTTGGTGGCGGCGATGCGGCCGAAATCGAACGGATCGTCGACGATCGGCATGAAAAAGTCAGTGGTCGAGACCACGCCGCGTTCTTCGTCGATGGCATATACCGCCGCGTCATCGCGCGAGGCGTTGCCGACCCAGAGTTTCGGGTCCAGGTTCTGCGCGCCGCTGCCGGCCAGAATCACCTCCAGCACCTGGGGTGAAATCTTGCAGCCACAGCCTGCGCCGTGGCTGTATTGGGTCAGACGAATCGGCTCGCTCATCGGGGATGCACCTTGTGAAGTCAATGCCGAGGATTCTACAGCAACCCTTTGGGGAGGGGGCTTGCCCTAATGCCTGTCGTAGGAGCGAGCTTGCTCGCGAAGACGCAGGCACAGTCAATATTGATGTCGCCTGACACACCGCTTTCGCGAGCAAGCTCGGTCCTACAGGGTGCCGTGTCTTGCCCCGTCAGGCCCATCGACACCATTTTGGTGCATATCCCCCGCCAGATCCCCTTCGCCCTGAAAACCTCATCCCTCCAAATCCTTGACCAGAAGGACAGAAAAACCAGCAATTCCCACTATTTTTCAGTGCATTAAACAAACTGGTATGTCTTGTGCAAACGTTTGCGAGTCGCCGATACCGGCCTGTTTGCCACCTACCACGCAAACCTGCACCACCAGGGTTTCGATCCGTACGAAAAGGGACTTTTAATGCATTGCACTTCCCGTCGCGTGACTTGCTCGCGCACTTTTGCTGTTTCCTTGCTGCTGGCCAGCGTTACAGGACTACTCAGCAGCCATGTTCTGGCCCAACCGGCCACCGCCGAAGAGTCCGCCCAAGGCGAAGCCCTCAGCCCTGAAGCCAGCCCGCCGAAAAAAGGCGCCTACCTGTCGGACTGGTTCAACCAGGACCTGACTGTCATCGGCAGCAAAGACATCAGTTTCGGCCCGCAACCGGCCGACGACATCTACCTGGAATATGAATACTTCGGCCGCAAGGGGCCGTTCGAGTTGTACGGCTACATCGATATTCCGAAGATCTTCGACATCGGCAACAGCCATGACAAAGGCGTGTGGGACCACGGTTCGCCGGTGTTCATGGAGCACGAACCGCGGATTTCCATCGACTACCTGGCTGGCCGCAGCCTGGCCATCGGACCGTTCAAGGAATGGTACGTGGCGTTCGACTGGATCTACGACCACGGCAGCAACAGCGCCAACCGCGCCAACACGCTGTACAGCGGCCTCGGTACCGACATCGACACCCATTCGCGGGTCAATCTGTCGGCCAATTTCTACGGTCGCTATCAGTGGGAAAACTACGGTGCCAGCAATGAATATTCGTGGGACGGCTACCGCGCCCAGCTCAAATACATCGTGCCCATCAGCAGTTTCAGCAACGGCGCTTCGTTGACCTACATCGGTTTCACCAACTTCGACTTTGGCTCCGACCTGCACAAGGACAACCCGGCCCGCACCGCCAACGCGACCGTGGCCACCAACGTGTTGCTCTACGCCTTCACTCACTTGCGTTTCACCCTGGTCGGCCGTTATTTCCACAACGGCGGCAACTGGGAGGACGGCAGTGAATTGAATTTCGGCGACGGTGACTTCCGCGCCCGTTCCAACGGCTGGGGCTACTACGCCGGTGTCGGTTATCAGTTCTAAGACTTATTGAATCTGGAGGTTTTTATGAATGCAGTGACGCGTATTTCCCTGTCTGTCGGTTTTGCGGTAGGCACCCTGCTCTCTTGCGCTACATGGGCGACTGAAGCGCCGATCCAGCCGAAAGTAATGCTGATCACCATGTTCGCCCCCGAGGCGCAGAACTGGATCGATCGTCTGGAGCTCAAGCAAGAAGTCCGCGTACCGGGCCTGTCCTCCGAGTACCCGAACATTCGCTGCAACACCCGACAGGTGTGCCTGATGGTCACCGGCATGGGCCAGACCAATGCCGCGGCTTCTACCCTGGCCCTGGCGCTGTCGCCGAAATTCGACCTGCGCAAAAGTTACTTCCTGATCGCCGGGATTGCCGGCATCAGCCCACACCACGGCACCATCGGCACCACTGCGTGGGCGCACTATCTGGTGGAGTTCGGCACCCAATGGGAGCTGGATTCCCGAGACGCGCCGAAAGACTGGCCGACCGGTTACCTGGGCATCAACACCCAAGGCCCGAACGAAAAGCCACCGCTGGATTACAAGACCGAAGTCTTCGAGCTCAATCCGAAGTTGCAGGCCAAGGCGTTCGCCCTGAGCCACAAGGTCCAGCTGAGCGAAAGCAAGGAATCGGCGGCATGGCGCTTGAAGTATCCATCCGCGCCGGCCAATCAGCCGCCCGTGGTGACCCAATGCGACACGCTGGCGGGCAATACCTGGTTTTCCGGGACGCGCTTGAGTGAACGGGCGGAAGTCTGGACCAAGCTGCTGACCAATAACGAAGGGGTCTATTGCACGACTCAGCAGGAAGACAATTCCACCTATGAAGCACTATTGCGCGCCAGCCGCGAGGGGCTGGTGGATGTCCGGCGCCTGGCGGTGGTGCGCGCAGGCTCTGACTTCGACCGGCCGGCGCCGGGACAGAGCGAGGTGGATAACCTGCTCAAGTACGCCGATCAAGGTGGGTTTGTGCCGGCGCTGGAGAATCTGTACCGCACGGGGAACCCGCTGGTGCAGGAGATTTTGCAGAACTGGTCGGCTTGGGAGAAAGGCGTGCCTGAAGCCTGATCTGCCAACACATCTCCATGTGGGAGCGGCGGTGCGGCGATCCGACTTGCTCGCGAAGACGGACTGACAGTCGACGTTGATGTTGAATGTGAAGCCGCCTTCGCGAGCAAGCCCGCTCCCACTTTAATCGGATTACGGCAACAACCCAGGCATGTTCAAATCAGGCGGCGCAGCCATAGACTAGGATCATTGGGGGGTCAGGAAGGCTCCATGATAACGAAGCGTCCGGCTGTCGCCAGTCACTGTCACCGTCCGACAAGCCGACTGAATTTTCCCCGCGCCTCGCGATCCTTCTATAACTACAGGGAGGAATACAGGCTTTATGAACAATGCAAAACTTTTCGTTATTGAATACACCCTTCATGGCCAGCCCAAGTCTTTCATTATCCGCCTGGACAAAATGGACAATGCAGAGGCTTGGCACTGGGCAAGTTGCGACGCAGGGATCGGCCGGATCCCGCGTTTTGGCCGTGAGCGGGTGCAAAAGACCAGCAAACCGCTGGCGGAAAAATTCGGCATCGAGAATGTGACCTGGCGACCGGCCAGTTGAGCGTCAAAAAGGAGGGGAAAGATTCAAACCGAAGTGGAGCCTGGACGGCTCCACTTTTTTGGCTGAACGGTCAGTGTTGAGCACACTTGCAGCCTTCGTTGACGCATGCTTCGCCATGTTCGTGATGCTTGGCGCAGGCTTCACAGCAATAGTGCTTGCCGTGGCGCACGATAGGGTGTTCACCCAGCTTACAGTTGCATTTCGGGCAGTCGCAGGTACCGTCATTCATAAGTCTGACTCCATGGTGGGTCGTCCGGGTGCCGCGAATGCGCGACACCTGAAGCAAATGACCGCCCGTTCCGGATACGGGTTCAAACCAACGCTTGGACGGTGTTTGCTTACTAATGAGGGTAGTCGCGATGCGGAACCTGTGGGAGCGGTAGGCTTGCCCGCGAAGGCGTAGTGTCAGTCGATATCAATGTTGAATGACACGACGCCTTCGCGTTCACTCTTTTGATTTTGTTGGCGTGGTTAAAGGCTTTAACGGCACGCCAGATCAAAAGTTGAGCCAGGGTCACACTGATCCCTGTGGGAGCGGGCTTGCTCGCGAAAGCGGTCTACCCAGTCACATCAATGCTGGATGTGCTGCCGTCTTCGCGAGCAAGTCGGATCGCCGCACCGCCGCTCCCACACCTGATCTCCAGTTCAGAGGAAAGGTTTAGAGAACCATCGCCGCCACCCAGCCAAACGCCAGCAACGGCAGGTTGTAGTGCAGGAAGGTCGGGACCACGGTGTCCCAGATGTGGTGATGCTGGCCGTCGATGTTCAGACCGGAGGTCGGGCCCAGGGTCGAGTCCGAGGCGGGTGACCCGGCATCGCCCAACGCGCCGGCGGTGCCGACGATGCACACGATGGCGATCGGGCTGAAGCCCAGTTGCACGCACAACGGCACGAAAATCACTGTCAGAATCGGTACGGTGGAAAACGACGAGCCAATGCCCATGGTCACCAACAGGCCCACCAGCAACATCAGTAGCGCACCGATAGCTTTGCTGTGGCCGATCCACGAAGCCGAAGTTTCGACCAGTGTTTGCACCTGTCCGGTGGCTTTGATCACTTCACCGAACCCTGACGCGGTGATCATGATGAAGCCGATCATCGCCATCATCTTCATGCCTTCAGTGAACAGGTCATCGGTTTCACGCCATTTAACGATCCCCGATAGCGAAAAGATCAGGAATCCCGCCAGCGCCCCGATAATCATCGAGTCCAGCAGTAGCTGAATAATGAATGCCGCGGCAATCGCCAGGCCGGCCACCATCAGGCTCAACGGGTTGTACTGCACCGCAACCTGCTCGACTTTTTCGATCTTTTCCAGATCGTAAACACGCTTCTTGCGGTAGCTGATAAACGCTGCCGCCAGGCCAAACACCATGCCCAGCGCTGGAATACCCATGGCATGGGTGACATTGATGCCACTGATGTCCACGCCACTACGGGCGACGTTGGCCAGCAGGATTTCATTGAGGAAGATGTTGCCGAAGCCCACGGGCAGGAACATATACGGCGTGATCAGACCGAAGGTAATGACACAGGCGATCAGTCGACGGTCCAGTTGCAGTTTGGTCAGCACATATAACAGTGGCGGTACCAGCAACGGGATAAAGGCGATGTGAATCGGCAAAATGTTCTGCGAGGCAATGGCCACCACCCACAGCAAACCGATCAACAGCCATTTGACGTTTCCGCCACCGTTGGCGTGCTGGCGATCGACCATGGCCAGGGCTTTGTCGGCCAGCGCATGGGCCAGGCCGGATTTGGCAATCGCCACGGCGAATGCGCCGAGCAAGGCGTAGGACAACGCAACCGTCGCGCCGCCGCCGAGGCCGCTGTTGAAAGCTTTCAGCGTCGCGTCGATGCCCAGGCCACCGGTCAGACCGCCCACCAGCGCGCCGACAATCAGCGCGATTACCACATGCACGCGGGACAGGCTGAGTATCAGCATGATGCCGACCGCGGCAATTACTGCATTAATCATCGTTACCTCAAGGCATACGGAATGAGTCCGGCCGGCAGCCTGCATGAGCCGCCAGCGGATTAAAGAAAGGGTTTATTAGAGGGCGCGCACTTTGCCGCAGAGTCGCCTCGGTGTCAAAGCCGGAGCACGGTCTCGTGTAGCAGCGGGCTTGCCCGCGATGACGGCGGTACAGTCAACATTGATGTCGCCTGACATACCGTTTTCGCGGGCAAGCCCGCTCCTACAGGGGTCAGCGCTTGGGCAATTCGATCGTCACCTTCAACCCGCCCCACTCGCTTTCCTGCAACTTCAACACCCCGCCCCACGTATCGACAATGTCGCGCACGATGCCCAATCCCAAGCCATGCCCATCGGTCTGTTCATCGAGCCGTGAGCCACGACTGAACACCTGAGCGCGCTGATCTTCGGGAATCCCCGGTCCATCGTCTTCCACGCTCAATTCAAACCTTTCTGCCGTTTCGACCACGCTTAACCGAACCTCGGCATCCGCCCACTTGCAGGCGTTGTCCAGCAGATTGCCGAGCAATTCCAGCAGATCTTCGCGATCCCACGGCAGTTGCAGGCCGGACGGTGCGCGGTAGCTCAGGTCGAGGTGTTCGCCGTGAATCATGTTCAACGTGGTCAGCAACCCCGGCAGTTCCGCATCGCAATCAAACAGCGCCCCCGGCAGTGCATCGCCGGACAATCGGGCGCGGTTGAGTTCGCGATTCAGCCGTTGCTGAACCTGTTCCAGTTGCGCCTGCATGACTTTGCGCAGCTGCGGATGAGCATCGAGTTTTTCGCTTGAAGCCAGGCTCAACAACACCGCCAGCGGAGTTTTCATGGCATGGCCGAGATTGCCCAAGGCATTGCGCGAACGCTTGAGGCTGTCTTCGGTGTGGGCCAGCAAATGGTTGATCTGCGCCACCAACGGTTCCAGCTCCAGCGGCACTTCTTCGTCGAGTTGCGAGCGCTGACCCTGCTGCAACTGGGCGATTTGTTCGCGGGCCTTTTCCAGCGGGCGCAAGGCGCGGCGCACGGTGATCCGTTGCAACAGCAAAATCAACAACAGCCCCGCCAGCCCCAACCCGAGGCCAACCTGTTGCATGCGCCGAAAGCTCTCGCGCACCGGGGTGTAATCCTGGGCGACGCTGATGGAAATCGCCTGGCCCAACCGACGGTAATCCGAACGCAATACCAACAGCTGCTGCCCTTCCGGCCCCAGTTGCAGGTTGCTGTGCAGGCCTGGGTGTTCGAGCAGTGGCAGTTCCTGATCCCATAACGAGCGGGAGCGCCAATGGCTGTCAGCAAAATCGATGCGAAAGTAATGCCCGGAAAACGGTCGCTGATAGACCGGCGATAAGTGCCGCTCATCCAGTTGTAATCCCTGCGGTCCGCGCACCAGCGCCACCAGCAGGTTTTCGCTGTCGTTGCGCAGCCCGGCTTCGAGGTAGCGCTGCAAACCCATTTCAAACAGCCACAGACTGGTTTGCGCCAGCACCAGGCCGACGATCACCATCACGCTGATCAGGCCCAGGCTCAAGCGGCGCTGGATCGACCTCACTGCGCTTGCCCGCCGAACAGGTAACCCTGACCGCGACGGGTTTCGATCACGCTGCGGCCGAGTTTGCGGCGCAGGTGGTTGACGTGAACTTCCAGCACGTTGGAGTCGCGCTCGGTTTCACCGTCGTAGAGGTGTTCGGCAAGATGACTTTTGGAAAGGATCTGCTCCGGATGCAGCATGAAATAGCGCAGCAAGCGGAATTCGGCAGCGGTGAGCTGGATATCGGCGCCGTCGCGAGTCACGCATTGGCGACTTTCATCCAGATGCAAACCTGCGGCTTTGAGCGTCGGTTGATTGGCCTGGCCATGGGAGCGGCGTAACAATGCCTGGACTCGCAGGTGCAGCTCTTCGGGGTGAAACGGTTTGGTCAGGTAATCGTCGGCACCGGCCTTGAGGCCTTCGATTCGCTCGGCCCAGGAACCGCGCGCCGTGAGGATCAGCACTGGCGTGGCCAAGCCGCCGGCCCGCCATTGCGCCAGCACATCGAGCCCCGGCAAACCCGGCAGGCCGAGGTCGAGAATGATCAAGTCATAAGGCTCGCTGCTGCCCTGGTACACCGCATCGCGGCCATCGGCCAGCCAGTCCACGGCGTAACCCTGCCGGTTGAGGCCGGCCATCAATTCGTCGGCCAGCGGTACGTGGTCTTCCACCAGAAGCAAACGCATCGGTCAGTCTTCCTTGTCTTTCAGTAATTGGCCGGTGGTGGCATCGAGGTCCAGCTCGCGCACCACGCCTTCGGTGGTCAGCAGCTCGACTTCATAAATGTAAACGTCGTGTTTTTCCTCAAGCTCGGCTTCCAGCAGCTTGGCCCCGGGATAGCGGTCCAGTGCTTGCTGCAAGAGCCGCTCCAGCGGCAGGATCACACCTTGTTGGCGCAGGCGCAGGGCCTCGTCCTGATCCAGGTCGCGGGCCATGACCACCGAGCAAAAAGCCAGGAGCGCCAGCGCCATTCGACTGCTGGCGCGTCGATTTAAACCAGACACCTTCATTACGTATCCTGATGATTCTTGAGAACCTGCCCGCTGACGGCGTCCAGTTCCAGGTCCCACTCAAGGCCCTGCGGGTCGCGCAGTTCCACCTGATAGATGTACTTGCCGTACTCTTCTTCGAGCTCTGTTTCGCTGATTTTGGCGCCGGGGTGTTGGGCCAATGCCGTGGCGTTGAGCTTCTCGAAGGACACAATGGTACCAGCGTCGCGCAATCCAAGGGCTTCGTCGGGGCCGAGGTCGCGTGCATGGGCGATGCTGGCAGTCATGGCAATGAGGGAGGCGGTGAACAGGGCAGTCAGGATTTTCATGGGGTGTCTCCGTATCTTTTTTATGTGTTGCTGCGGAATCACCTTAGTGGTTCGAACTTAACTGAAACTGAATTGCCATCATTGATGATCGCAGCGCGATATTACTGACACACGCAAATCCCTGTAGGAGCCAGCGGTGCGGCGATCCGACTTGCCGGCGAAGGCGTCCTCGAAATCGCCTTCGCCGGCAAGCCTGGCTCCTACGTAATGTGCTGCCAGACATCGAGACCGGTATGATCGCGACCACATCAAACTGGCTGCCAACGGTCGCCCCGGCGAGCGCTTGCTGACCCTTTAGTCAGTGTTTTGCCCAGCGCTCTGGTAAACTCGCCACCTGCCCCCATCGCCGCGGCGATCGCCACCTGACAGAGCTGAACATCACTGTGGAAATCTTCAAAGAATTTACCTTCGAATCCGCCCATCGCCTGCCCCACGTGCCGGACGGCCACAAGTGCGGTCGCCTGCACGGTCACTCGTTCAAAGTGGCGATTCACCTGAGTGGCGATCTCGATCCGCATACGGGCTGGATCCGCGACTTCTCGGAAATCAAGGCGATCTTCAAGCCGCTCTACGAGCGCCTCGACCACAACTACCTGAACGACATTCCCGGCCTGGAAAACCCGACCAGCGAAGTGCTGGCCAAGTGGATCTGGACTGAATTGAAGCCCCTGCTGCCGGAACTCAGCGCGATTCGTATCCACGAGACCTGCACCAGCGGTTGCATCTATCGCGGTGAGTAAACCGCTGTAGGAGCGAGCGGTGTTCCGACGAAGGCGGCATGTCAGGCGACATCGATGTTGACTGTGCCGCCGCCTTCGCGAGCAAGCTCGCTCCTACAGAGAGGAAATGCGTTTCGTCAGTGAATAGAGAAACAGCCTTCAACGGCTGTTTTTTTATGCCTATGCTTTTTGCCTCGCACACGCCAAGAGGACACCTCCCATGACTGACTGGCCGCAGGCTCAGACCTATCGTTTCAACGGACACTCCGTTCGCTTCGCCGTACGTGGCGACGGCCCGCCGCTGGTGTTCGTGCATGGCACGCCCTTCTCTTCTTATGTGTGGCACCGGATTGCGCCGCACTTCATCACCACGCACCGCGTGCACTACTTCGATCTGCTGGGTTACGGGCTATCCGCACAGCCGGACGGCGATGTGTCGCTGGGCGTACAAAACCAACTGTTGACGCAATTGCTGGAGCACTGGGGCCTGGAACGGCCAGACGTGGTGGCCCACGATTTCGGCGGTGCCACCGCATTGCGCGCCCATCTGCTCAACGGCAAGGATTACCGCAGCCTGACGCTGATCGATCCAGTGGCGCTGTCGCCCTGGGGTTCGCCGTTCGTGCAGCATGTGCGTCAGCATGAAGCGGCGTTCAGTGGACTGCCCGATTACATTCAGCAGGCGATTGTGCCGACCTATATTCGTGGTGCGATCAAGCGCGAAATTCCCGATCACGAATTGGCGCCCTACGTGCGGCCCTGGCTCGGCGATCAGGGGCAAGCGGCGTTCTATCGGCAGATCGCGCAGATGGATGAACGTTTTACCCGCGAGATCGAAGGGTTGTACCCGACGATTCGCTGCCCGGTGCAGATTCTTTGGGGCGAGGACGATCAGTGGATTCCCATCGAACGCGGACGGGCGTTGCATCAGATGATTGTCGGGTCACAGTTTCATGCCATTCCCAAAGCCGGGCATCTGGTTCAGGAGGATGCGCCGGAGGCGATCGTGGCGGCGCTGTTGCGGTTTTTGCCGCAACATGATTCCCCCTGAAAACCCCGAATCAAAATGTGGGAGCGGGCTTGCTCGCGAAAGCGGCCTGACATTCAACAATGATGTTGGCTGACACACCGCTTTCGCGAGCAAGCCCGCTCCCACATGGGTGCTGTGTTCTTTCAGGTGCACCGCTTTCGAGCCCTCTGCGGGCCAAATCCGCCTGTTCGTCTATAAATAACAACACCCTCGCGCCATTGGCACGAGCACTGCAACACCTCCGCGTCTCCATCCAGCAAGGAACGCCACATGACGCAGAATGATCCCGGCAACGATTACCCTCTCAGCGAAGTCCCGATGCATGCTCGCAAGGGACTCGCCTCCACCGCCATGGTGCTGCTGGGTTTTACCTTCTTCACCGCGACCATGTTTGCCGGCGGCAAGCTCGGTGTGGCGTTCAGTTTCGGCGAGATGATGGCGGTGATTATCGTCGGCAATCTGCTGCTGGGGATCTACGCCGCGGGGCTGGGTTACATCGCCTTCAAAAGCGGCCTCAATTCGGTGTTGATGGGACGTTTCTGCTTCGGTGAAGTGGGCAGCAAGCTCAGCGACCTGATCCTCGGCTTCACCCAGATCGGCTGGTACGCCTGGGGTACCGCGACCGCCGCCGTCGTACTCGGCAAGTATTTCGAACTGAGTGAGGGCACCGTTCTGGGCTTGATGGTGCTGTTCGGCCTGGGCTTCTGCGCCACGGCCTACATCGGCTATCGCGGGCTGGAGATTCTGTCGTACATCGCCGTGCCGGCCATGATGTTGCTGCTGATGCTGTCAATGTGGGTCGCGACAGTAAAGGTCGGCGGGCTCGAGGGCTTGCTCGCGGTGGTTCCGACAGGAACGCTGGATTGGTCGACCGCGATTACCCTGGTGTTCGGCACGTTCGTCAGCGGGGCGACGCAAGCCACCAACTGGACACGCTTCTCCCGTTCAGCGCGGGTTGCGGTGCTGGCGAGCCTGATCGGCTTCTTCGTCGGCAACGGTCTGATGGTGTTGATCGGTGCCTACGGCGCCATCGTCTATCAGCAACCGGACGTGGTCGAAGTGCTGCTGTTGCAAGGCTTCGCCATGGCTGCGATGGCGATGTTGCTGCTTAATATCTGGAGCACCCAGGACAACACCATCTACAACTTCGCCGTCGCTGGCTGCAACCTGCTGCGCACCGGCCGGCGCAGAACCGTGACCCTGACCGGTGCGGTGATCGGCACGCTGCTGGCACTGCTGGGCATGTACGACATGCTGGTGCCTTACCTGATTCTGCTGGGCACGGTGATTCCGCCGATTGGCGGGGTGATCATGGCGGACTTTTTCTTCCGTTATCGTGGCCACTACCCACGCCTCGCCGACACACGGTTGCCCGCGTTCAACTGGCCGGGGCTGAGCGCTTATGCGGTCGGCACTGTCGCCGCCTTCAGCTCGCCGTGGGTCGCGCCGCTGGTAGGGATTGCCGCCGCCGCGCTAACGTATGTGCTATTGACCGGGGTACTGGGTGCCCGTACCGCCGACGCACCACTACAAGATCTCTAAAAGGATTCGCCTGATGCACATCATCAACGCCCGCCTGCGCAACCAAGAAGGCCTGCATGAGTTGCACCTGGAAAATGGCCTGATTCACAGCATCGCCCGGCAAACCGAAGCGCCGTCCCTGGGGCCGGATGATCTGGACGCCGGCGGTAATCTGGTGGTGCCGCCCTTCGTCGAGCCGCACATTCACCTCGATGCCACCCTGACCGCCGGGGAACCGCGCTGGAACATGAGCGGCACGCTGTTTGAAGGCATCGAGTGCTGGGGCGAGCGCAAGGCGACCATCACCCAGGAAGACACCAAGACCCGCGCCAAGAAAACCATCCAGACCCTCGCCGCCCATGGCATCCAGCATGTGCGCACCCACGTCGATGTCACCGACCCGGAACTGACGGCGCTCAAGGCAATGCTCGAAGTCCGCGAGGAAAGCCGCCACCTGATCGACCTGCAAATCGTCGCGTTCCCCCAGGAAGGCATCGAGTCGTACCGCAACGGTCGGGAGCTGATGGAAGAAGCGATTCGCCTGGGCGCCGATGTGGTCGGGGGTATTCCGCATTTCGAGTACACCCGGGATCAGGGCGTCAGTTCGGTTAAGTTCCTCATGGACCTGGCCGAGCGCACCGGTTGTCTGGTGGACGTGCATTGCGACGAAACCGACGATCCGCACTCACGCTTTCTTGAAGTGTTGGCCGAAGAGGCCCGCAGCCGCGACATGGGTTCACGCGTCACCGCCAGCCACACCACGGCCATGGGCTCTTACGACAACGCCTACTGCGCCAAACTCTTTCGCCTGCTCGGGCATTCGGGGATCAGTTTTGTCTCCTGCCCGACCGAAAGCATTCACCTGCAAGGACGCTTCGATAACTTCCCGAAACGCCGTGGCGTAACCCGTGTGAATGAGTTGCTCGAAGCGGGGATGAACGTGTGTTTCGGTCAGGATTCGATCGTCGACCCGTGGTATCCGTTGGGCAACGGCAACATTTTGCGGGTGCTCGAGGCTGGGTTGCACATCTGCCATATGCTCGGTTATCGCAATCTGCAAAGTGCGCTGGATCTCGTCACCGACAACAGCGCCAAAGCCATGAACCTGGGCGATCGCTATGGGCTGGAACAGGGGCGGCCGGCGAATCTGCTGATTCTGTCGGCGGACAGTGATTATGAGGTGATTCGCAGCCAGGGTTTGCCGCTGTATTCGGTTCGTGATGGCAAGGTGTTGATGAAGCGGCAGATGCCGGTGGTGGAGTTTAGTGGTTTGAGCTGAGATCTTCGTTGAATGTGATGGCCCCTTCGCGAGCAAGCCCGCTCCCACATTAGATCTTCAGTGCACACAGTTTTTGTGTACAACGACAATCCACTGTGGGAGCGGGCTTGCTCGCGAAGGCAATCTGGAAATCAACCCATCAATCGCGCCGTACCAAAAAGCCTGACCCGACTCAATTCGCCATCCATTTCTTCCAGCAAAATCGGCGCCGTGCCGCCAGGCATGACCACCTTCACTTCCCCGGCCGTCACCCAACCCACGCGCCACGCCGCGCACGCCACCGCGCTGGCGCTGGTGCCCGACGACGCGGTCGGGCCTTCGCCGCGCTCGAACACCCGCGCAACGATTCGCCCCTCGGATTCAAGCATCGCCCATTGCAGGTTCACGCCTGCCACACATGGCTGTCCTGCCCCGGTCGGCATGGCGTAAGCGATGCGGGTCAATCCGTCGGCCAACGTCGATTCGCGCATCTGCGCGTTACTCGGCAACGCCTCGGCGTCTGTCACCAACGTCACGCAATGGGGATTACCGATACGCACGAACTGACTGTGACTCCAGGCAGGATCGAGCGCGGACAATGGCCATACTTGACTGACTTCGCGCCCCTTCAACCTCACGGGTTCAACGCCTTGCGCGCCCACCGCTTCAGGCCCGAACGATGGCTGCCCCAGATCCAGCCAGAACCCTTGCACGCCATCGATTTCCGCGGGTTTCACTGAAGTCTGCACCGGCGAAACCGCATCGCTCTTGTCGTGATGAACCCGGAGCAGACAAGCCTCCTCCGTCGGCATCAGCCCTTGCTCGCCGAGGGCCTGGGAAAAGATCGTCAGGCCATTGCCACTGCGCTCGGCCAGGGTGCCATCGGTGTTGACGATCAACAGATCAAAAGGTGGCGCAGCTTGAAACGGCCCCACCAGCAGACCGTCGCAGCGATGCGCCTTGTGGCCGGGCGGTTGTGTGCCGGGAACCCAACTGCAGAACGCCTCTACGGCCGACGACGCCCAGGCCTCACGGGTTTGCGCGGCATGGCTGGCCAGTTCAGGCAGTTCGATACCACTTCTGCGCACATCGTCCGGCGTCACGACCGCGTAGATATTGCCTCGAGCATCGTACATCCGCGTCATGGCGTCTCCTGTATGAGCAATTGATCCGTCGACAATATCGCGAAACAGCGGCTGGCTGTGCAAGGATGTCACCCTGCCTGACTGCGATTCCCCCCGGACGTGATGAGCGAACCCTTTGCGGTTGTTCACTGTCCGTTGGGGACGCGATGTTTTTTGCCAAGGATCGATATGACCAACCTCAACACCCAAGCCTCATTCGTCCCCGGACGTCTGGAACAGATGTCCACACGCATCGCCTTTTTCATCGCCGGCTTCGGTATTGCGGCCTGGGCGCCGCTGGTGCCTTACGCCAAGGCGCGGGCCGGGCTGGACGAAGGCACCCTCGGGCTGTTGCTGCTGTGTCTGGGAGTGGGTTCGATTCTGGCGATGCCGATGGCGGGGATTCTGGCTTCGCGTTTTGGCTGCCGTCGGATGTTGAGCGGCGGGACTTTGTTGATCTGCGCGGCACTGCCGCTATTGGCGACGGTGTCTACGATTCCGGCGCTGATCGCGGCGTTGTTCATGTTCGGCGCGGGCCTGGGCACGGTGGATTCGACGGTGAACCTGCAAGCGGTGATCGTCGAACGGGCCAGCGGCAAGAATATGATGTCGGGTTTCCATGGGCTGTTCAGCCTCGGCGGGATCGTCGGCGCGGCGGGTGTCAGTGCGTTGCTCGGCCTCGGGGTTTCCCCGCTGGGTGCGACGCTGGTGGTGATCGTGATGTTGATTGTGGCGTTGCTCAAAGCGGCGCCGCATCTGTTGCCCTATGGCAGCGAAAGCTCCGGCCCGGCGTTTGCCGTACCCCATGGCATCGTGCTGTTTATCGGCGGCATGTGCTTCATCGTGTTCCTCGCTGAAGGCGCGGCGCTCGACTGGAGCGCGGTGTTCCTGGCCCAGGAACGCGGGATCGACACGGCGTATGCCGGACTGGGTTATGCGGCGTTTGCGCTGACCATGACCGTTGGGCGTTTGACCGGTGATTCAATCGTGCATCGTCTTGGCGCTACGCGGGTGATTGTGTTTGGTGGGCTGACGGCTGCGGCGGGCCTGGCGCTGGCGACATTCGCACCGAGTTGGGAAGGGGCGCTGGTGGGTTACGCACTGCTGGGGGCAGGCTGTTCGAACATTGTGCCGGTGCTTTATACCGCCGTGGGCAAACAGACCGTCATGCCGGAAAGCATTGCCGTGCCAGCCATTACTACATTGGGCTATGCAGGGATTCTCGCCGGGCCTGCAGTGATCGGCTTTATCGCCCATGGCAGCAGTTTGAGTTTTGCCTTTGGCTTGATGGCGGTGTTGCTGGTGGCGGTGGCGATTGGCGGGAAGGTGTTGAAGGTTTAAAAGCATCGCGGGGCAAGCCCGCCCACAATGTTCGAAGTTGCCCCGATTCTGTATTCACCGCAGATCACCATGTAGGAGCTGGCTTGCCAGCGAAGCTTTTGGCACCAGTGAGGACGCCTTCGCGGGCAAGCCCGCTCCTACAAGGATTTTCAGTGAACACAGATTTTGCCCATGCCAAAGATCATGCGGGGCTTGCCCGCGATGACGGTCGATCAGAACCCGACGCTGGCCTGCACGAAGAACGTGCGCGGTGCGCCGACGTACATCCCCGAGTTGTTGTCGCTGGAGCGGGTGAAATACTGTTTGTCGAAAATGTTCTTCACCCCCGCTCCGATTTTCAGGTTCGACAATTGCGAACCAAAGTCATAACCGCCACGCACGTTCCAGGTGACATAACCGGGGATGTCGCCGTACTGGCCGTCCGCGCTGCCTTCGGTGATGTAGTTGCCGCTGAAACTGCCATCAGCGTTCACCGCGGTGCCCGGCGAGCGCTGTTTGGACTGGGCAAAGGCATCGAGGTTGTAGGTCCAGCGGTTGATGTCGTAACGCAGGCCGGCGGTCGCCACCTGACGCGAGTAGAACGGTAGGTCACGGCCCTTGAAGCCTGGAATCTCGCCTTCATAAACGGCGCGGGTGTAAGTGAAACCGGCATTGGCGGTCAGGCCTTCGAGTCGCGGGTCCAGCGCCGCCATGTCGTAGTGCACCGAGGCTTCAAGGCCTTGGTGCGTGGTCGCGCCGAGGTTGGTCCAGCCCACATCGTTGCTGATGTACTGCAACTCTTTATCGAAGTCGATGTAGAACAGCGTCACCTCCCCGCCCCACACATCATCGTTGTAGCGCGTACCGATTTCGTAGGTCTTGGCCTTTTCCGGGTTCAGGCCGTTGGCGGTGTTGTCACCCGAACCACCCTGGCCGAGCTGGAAATATTGCAGGCTGCCAAACGAGGTTTCGTAGTTGGCGAACAGTTTCCAGGCCTCGGACATGTGATACATCACGCTCAGGGCCGGCAACGGTTCGTTGCTGTCGATGCTGCGGCGTTTTTCCTGCACAGGTTTGCCGGCGGTGTCGAGCACCGGCCGGTCGTGCCATTCGGTACTGATGCTTTCAAAACGGATGCCGGGGGTCACGGTCCAGTTGCCGACATCGATCTTGTCATCGATGTAAACAGCGTGGGCTTCGGTGCCCCCAGTGCGATCCTGGAACACATGGCCATCGGAAGTTTTGGTGACCACCGGCTGATTATTCACCAGCGCCAGACGGCTCGCCTCTTCATGCATGCCTTCTTTCAAATAACGATAACCGACGCTGGCTTCCTGAGTGGTCGGGCCCAGATCAAACACATGGGACACACGCGGTTCGATGCCGAAGGTGTAGTAAGTGCGCGGATAAGAGCTGAGGGTTCTCTGGTCACGAGCGGCAATGGTGCTGCCACGGAAGCTATCGGAATAGTAGGTCAGCACTTCAGCCTGGGTGCGGTCGTCGATCTGTCGAATCCACTTGAAAGACACGTCCTTGCGGCGGCCGCTGAAGTTGTCATGGTCGCGGTCGGACTGGAACGGATCGGCATCGTACTGCTTCTGCGTCAGGCCGCCGGGCATGTCGGCGCTGGCGTCGTAGTAATGGAAATTGAGGCTGAAATCGTCCTGATCGGTGGGCGCCCAGTGGGTCTTGAGGATCACGTCGTCGATGTCATTGCTGTTGTTGCTTTTGCGATAACCGTTGCCGTTCACGCCGGAATACAACAGCGCCACACCCATGCCGTTATCGGCGGTGCCACCGAGAAACGCGGTGTCGATGTGTTTCCAGCCGCCGCGCTGGGTGGTTTCCAGGGTGGTGCCGATTTCGCCGGTGGCTTTCTCCGGGATCGCGCGGGTGACGAAGTTGATCACGCCACCGACGTTCTGCGGCCCATAACGCACGGAACCGGCACCACGCACCACGTCGATGCTGTCGAGGTTGCCGGAGGAAATCGGTGCCATGGACAGCTGCGGTTGCCCATAAGGGGCGAAGGCGGCCGGCACGCCGTCGATCAGCACAGTGGAGCGTGGCGACAGGCGCGAGGTCAGGCCGCGAACGCCAACGTTCAGGGAAATATCGCTGCCGCCGGTGCCGTTGGCGTCCTGCACTTGCACGCCGGGAATACGCTTCAACACGTCGCCGACGTTCATGGCGCCCTGCTCGACCATGGCTTCGCGGCGGATCACCGTACGCGCGCCGGGATGGTTTTGCACCACGGCGGCGTCGGCGTCACCCAGCCAGTCGCCGACCACTTTGATGTCGGTCACGCCCAACTCCAGCGGGCCATTGGTGGCGGAAGTCGGGGCTGGCTTCAGGGTCACCGAGCCTTCATCAATCTGATATTCCAGACCGCTGCCTTGCAGCAATTGGCGCAAAGCCTGTTCCGGCGAGAGATTACCGTCGACTGCCGGGGCTTGTTTGCCGGCCACCAGTTCCGGGCTGAAAAAAACCTGCAGCGAGGTTTGTTGACCCAGTTGACTCAAGGCCTGACCCAGCGGCTGCGCCTGAATATGAATGGCGTCTGCAGCGAACGCCTGGGGCAGCGCCGAGCTGATTGCCAGGGCAAGCGCGAGGGGCAGCCAGGGTGTTTTGTTATTTTTAGCGGTGGTTTTCTTCACGTCGAACGTTGTCCTGTGGATCGCAAGAGTGTGCGCCTGTTAATGCAAACCAGTTGCAGTTGGACAAGAAGACGAAGAACTCGAAAAAAACCTGAATCTATCGGGCAATTATTTCCTGACTGCCGTCATCGAGGGTCCGAATGGCTACCGGCAGAATGCTCGGCAAAGCCTTGAGCAACGCGTCGGTGTTGTCGGATTTGAACACGCTGGTCAGGCGTAGATTGCCCACTTTGGCGTTGTCGACCGTCAGCGGTTTTGCCCGATAGCGCGATACTTCTTCGGCCACTTCGCTGAGGCTGGCGTTGTTGAACACCAGTTTGCCGCTGCGCCATGCGGTCAGTTCTGCAGGGTTGACCGCATAGGCGGCGGCGACCAAGCCTTGGGCATTGACGCGAGTGCCGAGGCCGGCGGTAAGGCTGACGACATCGGCACCGTTACCTTGAACCTTGACCGTGCCCTGCTCCACCGCGACCCGGGTTTCAGCGCTGTCGCGACGCACATCAAAACGGGTGCCAGTGACCGTGACCTTGCCGCTGCCCGCCTCGACCACGAACGGTCGGCTGCTGTCGTGCTCGACACTGAACATCGCCTCGCCTTGCAGCAACTCGATGCCGCGACGGTCCTTTTCATAGCGCACCTGCACCCGGCTGCGGCTGTTCAGATCGATCACCGAACCGTCCGGCAACGCCACATGGCGACGCTCGCCAAGGGCCGTGGAATATTCAGCCGTGTAGGTCGCCGGCTGGTTCACGCCACTGAACAACCCCAGGCCGAGCGCCACCGTCAACACACTGGCAGCCACCGCGTAACGCACCAGCGGATGACGTGTGCGGCGTGCCGGCGGGGTTTCGCACAAAGCATGCAAACGATTGGCCGGCAGCAGATCGGCCGCCGACCACAGGCTCTGGAGCATTTGATATTCGTCGCGATGCTGAGGATGTTCGTCCAGCCAGATTTCGAAGCCTCGCTGCTCTTCGGCGTTGACGACAGGTTCCTGCAAACGCACAAACCACCGCGCCGCGTCGTCGCGAACCGTTGTTTGCCCGCACGCACAATCACCAGTGTCCATCATGGAAAGTCCTTTTTGGCGGCGGATGAGAAGACGCGGCGAATCATGGTTGTAACCCGTCCAGGCGATCACGCAGGTGCCGCAGGGTGCGGATCATATACTTTTCCACCATGTTCTTGGACAGCCCCAGGCGCTCGGCGATTTCAGCCTGGGTCAGGCCTTCGATCTTCTGCCAGACGAACACCTTGCGACAGTTGACCGGCAGCTCGGTGAGCGCCCGTTCGATGGAATCCGCCAACTGGATCGCGTGCATGAAATGCTCCGGGTCGCCGGACGACGACACACAGTGATCGATCGCCTCCGACTCCATGGCGCCCCGCCGATCCTCACGCCGATAACCGTCCACCGCAATATTGCGCGCGGTCTGGTGCAAATATGCCCGAGGTTGCTGCACCACCGCCGAATCGGACTCGAGCACCCGCACGAAGGTGTCGTGGGCCAGGTCCTCGGCCTGCTGACGATTTCTCAGGCGACGGGTCCAGGTGCCGATCAACTCTTCGTAATGCTCGAAAAAGCCGTGTCTGCGGGGCAGCTTGGGGGTCATTGCGCTGTGCTGTGGAGAGGAGGCGTGAATAGTAATGCTTCCTATTAACTGGAAGCAATGGATTCCCTCGATCCCCCGTGTTGTGGCCCCGTCGGAAGACTGGATGGGATGTTGAATCAGAATCAAAAACCGAGGGCGGGCGCCAAGGCGTTCGATAAAAGAAGGCCGCGAACGTCCTATAACTCAAACCCAACCTGACGACCGGCAGCAGAAATAAATTGCCAGTGAATATTACCTGCATCATATTACTCGCGTAATAAAGCATCGTTTCCCACAGGTATTTTTCCATGACCAGCATGCCCAGTCTTGAACCCGACGTTGCTGTCGCGGCGACCCCCCCCAAGTCTCCCCTGCTTAAAAGACTGCTGTTGCTGACGGCGGCCATCGCGGCCCTGGTGTTCATCGGGCTGTACGCAGCCCATTGGTGGACCGCCGGGCGTTTCATCGAAGAAACCGACGATGCCTACATAGGTGGCGACGTCACAGTGATCGGGCCGAAAATCGCGGGGTATATCGAAGAGGTGCTGGTCACCGACAACCAGAAGGTCAAGGCTGGTGATGTGCTGATCCGCCTCGATGCTCGTGACTATCGCGCCAACCTGGTCAAGGCCGAAGGCGCAGTGGCCGCTGAAGAAGCGCTGCTCGCCAACCTCGACGCCACCGAACAGCTGCAATACGCGGTGATCGGCCAGGCCCGTGCCGGCATTGATGCCGCGGGTGCCGAAACCGCACGCTCGCGGGACGACAACGCCCGCTACAAACGCCTGGTGAACAGCAATGCTGTCTCGGTGGAAAGCGCGCAACGGGCCGACGCCACCTTCAAAACTGCACAGGCACAGAGTGCCCGGGCCCAGGCCGAACTGCTGGCCGCGCAACGTCAGTTGAACGTGATCGAAACCCAGAAACAGCAGGCGCGCGCAGCGCTGATACAAGCGCGGGCCGAGCGTGATCTGGCGCAGTTGAACGTCGGTTACACCGAGTTGAAAGCCCCGGTCGACGGCGTGATCGGCAATCGTCGGGCACGGGTCGGCGCTTACGCTCAGGCCGGTTCGCAACTGTTGTCGGTGGTGCCGGCCAGCGGGCTGTGGGTCGATGCCAATTTCAAGGAAGATCAACTGTCGCGGATGACGCCGGGTCAGCGCGTGATCGTTCATGCGGACGTGCTCAAGGGGCGTGAATTCCACGGTCATCTGCACAGCCTCGCACCGGCCAGTGGTTCACAGTTCAGCGTGCTGCCACCGGAAAACGCCACCGGCAATTTCACTAAAATCGTTCAGCGGGTGCCGGTGCGGATCCTGCTCGATCCCGCTGACGGCGTACTCGGTCATCTGCGTCCCGGCTTGTCAGTGACGGCTGAAGTGGATACCCGCACCGATCCCGAAGCTGAATCCCCGGCCGTAGCCAGCGCGCCATGAACCGCGTCCTCGCCGCCCCCGCGCAACCGTTCAACGCCGCCAACATGGCGACGGCGACCAAGGTATTCGCCTTCGCCACCATGTGCATCGGCATGTTCATTGCGCTGCTGGACATTCAGATCGTCTCGGCGTCGCTGCGTGACATCGGCGGCGGGCTCTCGGCCGGCACCGACGAAACCGCGTGGGTGCAGACCAGTTACCTGATCGCCGAAATCATCGTGATTCCGCTGTCGGGCTGGCTGTCCCGGGTGTTCTCGACCCGTTGGCTGTTCTGCGCTTCGGCGGTGGGTTTCACCCTGGCCAGCCTGCTTTGCGGCGCGGCCTGGAACATCCAGAGCATGATTACCTTCCGCGCCCTGCAAGGGTTTCTTGGCGGCTCGATGATCCCGCTCGTATTCACCACCGCCTTCTTTTTCTTCACCGGTAAACAACGGGTGATCGCCGCCGCGACCATTGGCGCCGTGGCCTCGCTGGCCCCGACGCTGGGGCCGGTGATCGGTGGCTGGATCACGGACATTTCGTCCTGGCACTGGCTGTTCTACATCAATCTGGTGCCGGGGATTTTCGTCGCGGTGGCGGTGCCGATGCTGGTGAAAATCGACCAGCCGGAACTGTCGCTGCTCAAGGGCGCCGACTACCTGAGCATGCTGTTCATGGCGGTGTTTCTCGGTTGCCTGCAATACACCCTCGAAGAAGGCCCACGCTTCAACTGGTTCAGCGACAGCACGATTCTGACCACGGCCTGGATCAGCGGTCTGGCCGGACTGGCGTTCATTGGTCGAACCCTGCACGTGGCCAACCCGATCGTCGATCTGCGTGCCTTGAAAGACCGCAACTTCGCCCTCGGCTGTTTCTTTTCATTCGTCACGGGGATCGGCCTGTTCGCGACGATTTACCTGACGCCGCTGTTTCTCGGCCGGGTGCGCGGTTACGGCGCGCTGGACATTGGCCTGGCGGTGTTTTCCACCGGGGTGTTCCAGATTCTGGCGATTCCGCTGTACGCCTTTCTGGCCAACCGCATCGACCTGCGCTGGATCATGATGACCGGCCTTGCGCTGTTCGCCCTGTCGATGTGGGATTTCAGCCCGATCACCCACGACTGGGGGGCCAAGGAATTGATGCTGCCGCAAGCCTTGCGCGGGATCGCTCAACAACTGGCAGTGCCGCCCGCGGTAACCCTGACTCTCGGCGGGTTAGCACCGGCACGGCTCAAACATGCCTCAGGGTTATTCAACCTGATGCGCAACCTCGGCGGCGCAATGGGCATCGCCGCGTGCGCGACCATCCTCAATGACCGCACCAACCTGCATTTCACCCGGTTGGCGGAGAACCTCAACAGCACCAACGAAGCACTCAATCAGTGGCTGTCCCAGGTCGGCAATAACTTCGCCGCCCTCGGCCAGAGCGGAGACATCGGCGTCACCGCCAGCCTGCGTCAATTGTGGCTGCTGACCTACCGCGAAGCGCAGACACAAACCTACGGTGACGCGTTCCTGATGATCATGGTCTGCTTCATCCTAGCCACGGCGATGGTGCCCTTGATGCGTAAGGTGCAACCACCGGCCGCGCCGAGTGCTGATGGGCATTGAGGCTTGCCCCCGTTGGGTCGCGAAGTGGCAAGCCTGACTCTCCTACAGCGTCTTGCGTCGTTCGCAATACTCACAAACGACACAAAACCCTGTAGGAGCGAGGCTTGCCCGCGAAGACGCCGGATCAGACGCCGGAAGTCTCTGAAACTAATCCGCTACTGACTGCGCCCGCAACCGCCGCCCAATCACATCCAACCCATCACACCCGTCCCTCAGAGGAATGGCACAGAGCAAGGCGAAGTCGCTGAGAATGATCGAGTCGCACTCGATCGAGCCGCGCATGGACATGTTTTCGAGCACCTGAGTAACTGCGCGAATTCGATAGCTGGCGGCGTCATACAAAACATCGAGCGGCGCGTGGGTATCGACGAACAGGGTGGGCATGTCGGTGCAGTTGCTGGTGAGCGCCATGAAGCGGTTATCTGGGTGGGGGATTGGTTTTTCGTAGGGTGGATCGGGGTGAAGATTTTTCATATTGAAACCTCTGGTAGTAATGGGCGCTACCATCGGCCTTCCTACAGGCTTGGGTGGCAGCTATACGCGGGGTAGGAATATCGAGACCAGAGAACTCGACCACACCGAAGCGTGCCCGCGCACAGCCGCCGCAACTGATCTTACGGACGCACGTTGATGGCCGCAATTCAGGTGTCGACGCCAAAGCGTCCTCTCTAGTCTTGAAGGGTTCCTACACCCTGCCACTGAATTTTCAGTGACGACCAGAGACTATCGATGGAAAACATTTCGCACCAGTTCATAGAAACCGATACGAGTTGAAGGAAACTTCCGACGAGTTTGTCCCAAAAAATCGCCCCTAGCGCTGTCTTTCAAGCTCCTTAATCGCCAATGGATTCCAAGAGGCTCGCAGATTCTTTAAGCCAGTACATTGCTGGCTTATGGTGCAAAAGCAGGACAGATTTATTTATCCCCCTATTTAACATCTTCCTCAGACTGATAACGCTGTAAACAGCTAAGAAGAACCGTCATAAACTTTCTCTGATCCTTAACATCCTCATCAAAATAAGTGTCAATTTTTGAAAAAACCCCATCAAAATCGTCACCACAATCTAAAAAATACTCCAAAGTATCAATAAGTAATTGCCTCTCTTTTTGGCTATAGATAAAAAACTCCGGACGCATCAAGACATCAAATAGTTCAGTGAGCTCTTGCTCATCATTCACATCCTTCGAAACTATTATTTCTTCCCTTTTCAAGTCGCGTGTATTTTCTATGTCGAAAACGAAGAGCAAGCCACGAATATCCCAAATATTGTAAGAAATTTTCATTAGTCAAAATCCGTAAAAGCTGTTTTAGGCCGACCCATTTCATCCAATATAACTACAGCTCTGGTTTGCTCACCGTACTGCAAGCCATCTCTCTTAAATCCCTCGCCTACTTTTTTACCCATTTCAATTGGACGCTTGGAAGCATTCAAACCACTCTGTTTAAAAATCAACTGTGCGCGCTGTATCGCATTCAGCTGATCGCGATGGCTGAGAAAGTGTGTCGCCGCAGAGGGTATTACGGGCTCGCCCCTTCGCCTTCCTCTCTCGTACCTTTCTATTTCGCCGGTCGCAGGGTTCCTGCCTTCTTGCACTCGCTGAAGCTGGGACTGCAGAGTGGTTTGAGCACCATGTTTCTGTAGAAAGTGGGCCTCATCAATTGAATCTTCCATTTCTTTCAATCGCCTATGAACAACCGCCTCCGCCAATTCATCAATCCGCGCCCTCCGCTGATCACCTGTCAACTTCGGTAGCGCTGGCTCACCCTCATCAACCTTAGCGCCAGTCGTATCATCCGGCGCCCCACACCCAGGCTTATTCGGTGACGGACAGTTCCCGCTCAACCCCAACGGGTCAACCCACCCCGTCGGATTCTGCGTGTACTGGTACTGGTTCAGCCCACCCGCCAACTTGATCGGATCCGGCGTCAGATACCGACCAATCTGCGGATCATAGTACCGATGCCGGTTGTAGTGCAGACCGCTTTCGGCGTCGAAGTACTGCCCCTGAAAGCGCAGCGGCTGGTCGAGCTGCTCGCCCCCGCCGAACGCCAGACGCGTGACCTTGCCGTAGGCGTTGTATTTCGCCGACCAGACAATCTCGCCACCAAAGTCGGTCAGTTCCTGCGGTGTGCCGAGGTGGTCGAGTTGGTAGTAGAAAGGGCAGGCTTTGCGCGGGCCTTTGCCGTCGAGCATGGCCAGCGGGCGAAAGCTGCCGGGCTCGTAGACGTAGCTGCGGTAATGCTCGCGGCTGCTTTCCGCGACGAGGTGGTCGCCTTGCCAGAAGAACTCAGTAGTCTTGCCATCGACGGTTTTGGCGATACGGCGGTCGAAGGCGTCGTAGCGGTAACTGGCGCAACGACCATCCGGGGCGGTGACGCCGATCAACCGGTGCTGGCAGTCGTAGCGGTATTCGGTGACGAGTTTTTGCGCGGTGCCGCGACGCTCGCGGATCAGGTTGCCGAAGGCGTCGTAGTCGTAATGCCGGTCGCCTTGCATGAGCAGACGGTTGCCCTTAACGGTCGTCGGGCCGGATCGGTCCTGCATCAGCAGGTTGCCCGCCGGATCGTGGGCGAAACTTTCCGGCTGGTGGTCGCGGGTGTGGCGCACGCGGGTCAGGCGGTTCAGCGCGTCGTACTGGTAGCTGCGCTGGCCGTGACGGGTGTCGGCGATGTGGTCGAGATTGCCGTTGAGGCTGTAGGCGTAATCGCGGCGGTAGAGGTTTTTTTGCTGTTGGCTGACGGCGTGGGCCTTCAGCCGTCCCTGGTCGTCGTAGGCATATTCGCTGAGCAGCAGGCCCTGTTGACGGTTTTGTTCGCGACCGGCGAGGGAGGTGTGCGATGTGAGCCGCGTGACATTGAGGGCGATGGCCGTCAGCGCGCCGCCCTTGGCGTGGTGGTAATCGAGTTTGCTGCCGTCCGGCAGACGCAGGCGCTTGAGCTGGCCGCAGGCGTCGTAGGCATAACGCAAGGTGCCCCAGCCCTGATGCTCGGTGATCAGGCGATCCTGCTGGTCGTACTCGAACTCCAGCGGATGGTCGTGGCCGTCGTCGACGCTGGTCAGTCGGCCCAGCGGGTCGTAGCGGTATTCGACCTGGACACCGTCGGGCAGGGTTTTGATCAGCAAGCGTCCGGCCGAGTCCCGCTCATAAACCGTGATCAGCTGCGAGCCGTCGTCGCCGAACTCGGTTTTCTCCAGCAAGTGGCCGTTGAGGTCGTAGGCGTACGCGGTGCGACGGCCGTCGAAGCCGGTTTCCTGTCGGATCAATCCGCTGGGCGTGTAGTCCAGCTGATATTTTTCGCCGGATTCGTTTTCAATTTCCGTCAGCAGCAGCTGTGCGTTGTCGTAGCGGTACTTGAGCTGGGTGCCGTCGGGGTTGATCCGGCGGCTGACCAGATGCAGGTCGTCGGCGTATTCGTAGCGGGTGATTCGGCCCAGTTCATCGCGTTCGGCGGTGATCTGGCCGTAGGCGTTGTAACTGAACCCGCGAATGGCGCCGGTAGGCAACGTCGTCTGGAGCAGTCGGCCAAGGGCGTCCCACTGGTAGCGGGTGAGCGCACCGTGCTCGTCCTGACGGGTAATCTGCCGCCCCAGCGCATCGTAGGAAAAGCGCCGCTGCCCACCGTCCGGCAGGGTCTCTTCGAGCAGTTGCCCCAAGGCATTCCAGACGAACACATGGCGGCTGGTGTCCGGGTAGCGGATCGACAGCAGCCGCCCGTGAGGGTCGTAGTGGTAATGGGTGATATGGCCGTCGGGATCGGTGGCCTCGGTGACATCGCCCTGAACATTGCGCTGATATTTCCATACCGCCTTGCCGCGATAGCGCGCATGCAGGAAACCGTTGCGGTACTCGTAGGCCGTCGGCTCGTCTTCCGGTGGAATCAGCGCCACCAACCGCCCGACTTCGTCGTAATGGTATTCAGTGACGGCCCCCAGCGGATCCTGCTCTGCAATCAATCGACCCTGATCGTCATAGGCCTTGAGCTGTTCGCCACCGTCCAGCCCGACCTTGCGCACCAGCCGTGCGCGGTCGTCATGGAGGTAAACCTCCTCACTGCCGTCGGCGTTTTTTACCACAACGCTGCCGTGGTCATCCCAGACATACCGCGCGTCCATCTGCGCAAACGACGCCCAGTGCCGCACGCAACGCGCCGCCTTGCCAGACCGTTCCCACTCCCAGAAGAAACTCGCGCCACCGGCCAGCTGCCGCTGCAGAATCACATGCCGGTCGTCGTAGTCGTAACGCTCGCTTTCCCCGGCGGCGTTGCTCGCTTCGATCAGTTGATCGCGTTCGTCGTAGCGGTAACTGACCAGCGTCTGCTCGGTGTGCCAGGCTTCGTCGAGGGTCTGCGCCGGGACAAACACCTGATAGTCGACGGCGATCAGATGCGCGCGCTCATAGCGCAACCGCAAAGCGCGGCCGGCGCCGTTGTCGAGGCGTTGGATACGCGCCTGACGGTCGCGGGTGATGCGCAAGCGGTTGTCGTAAGCGTCGCTGATCGCCGTCAGCCGACCGTTGTGAAAGTGATAGAAACGGGTGTCGTCGCCAGCCTGGGCGAGGATCAGTTCCTCGGGGGCATCGCCCAGATAAATCGCGGCACGCGACAGGCTGTTATGGATCGTCGGGCGTTCGCTGCTCGGCAACGGGAGTGGGGTACGACGGTTTTCGTGGTCGATCCAGATGACGGTGTCGCCATCGATTTCCAGTCGATGGGCGAGCGAATGACTCCAGCCAAAACCCAGCCCGCAATCGATCTCCACCGCGCTGGTGCGGTACAAACGGGTAAAGGCAAACGGCAGCAGCCCATCCAGCGCACCGTCGATGAGGGTCAGCAGTTCCTCGCCGGTGACCATCGACACCGGGCATTTGTTGGTGGCGGTTTTGTCGGCGGAATCGGCGCTGTCGCCGTTGGGGTTGGTGGCCTGCTTCGAGACATCGTCGTGGTGTTCGTTTTTTTTCAGCGTGGTGTTGCGCCGGGCATCCCAACGCAGTTGCATCCGGCCTTTTTTCAGGCCCGCCGCGATGCCCCTGGCGGCGACCTTTTTGTAGCGGTCGACGTAGCTCATGAAACTGTCGATGATCGTGAAGATCGCTTTGACCAAGCGCAGCACGGCATTGATGATCCGTGCGCCGTAGTTGGCCAGGCGCATGCTCAGGTAGGCGATCCCGGCGCCGGCCCCGGTGAACGTCAGGACGATCCCGATCAGAATGTCGAGCAGCAATTGCACCACGCCCGTCGACACCGCCTCGGCGGTTTTACCGGCGACCTCACTGGGCGGCAGCATTTCCAGCCACAGGCTGGCGGTGCGCAGCAGCAAACACAGCGCCGCTTCGTCACTGGCCAGCAGCTGGATCTTTTCCATCACCTGCGGTGATTTTTCTGCCAGCTCACGCAACTGATCGGCACCGCTGCCTAAGCGAACAGCGAACTGGCGGGGATCCTGGAGAATGTCCGACAGCAGGCTGATGCTGTCCCACACGCCCTCGATCGCCGCCCAACTTCCCGCGAGCATTCCGTTGCCCCCGGCCACCAAAGTCGACTGTGACCACTGCGGCTTGAACCCCTCCCACTCGCTACGCAGCCAAGCTTCCAACGCCTTGCTCAGGCCGTCGTAGGAGGAAAACAGCTCGCTCACCTCATCCGGGGTGACTTCACTCTGAACATGAACGCGGTAGCGCTTGCCCTCTTCTCCTCGGAACGTTCCCTTGCCGTTTTTATCGAGCGTGACCGGCGTCGACTTCCCGCCCTCCATGGCGATCACATCGACCTGAATGTTCCCCAACGGAATGTCATAAACCGATTCGAACTTGCTCTCGATTTCGAGTATTCCGCCTTTCGGGCACTGGACGACCGTGGAGAAAAAATCATCGTCGCCGCTGCTGACAGCGGTGCTGGAGCTTCCGAATCTGATGATCCGTTCCATGCCCATCAGCGACGGCAGATCCGCCACGTGGCTGGCCTTGTCGGCGGCCTGGCTGAGCCAGTGATTGAGCTGTTCGCGGTAGAGCGAGAGGGTATGCGGGAAGCTGTCGAGTTCTTCCTCGATGCGGGTAACGTGCTCCATCAACGCACCAAAAAGTACGGGGTTGCTGGAGAAAAGGAGTCGAACATGAGCAATCCCTTGCGCAGAAAGTTAGGCGCGGGGGACTTTGCGGGGGATCGATCAGGAAAGAAGTCGGGAAAGGTGGAAATGGATGTAGGGGGATTCGCTGATTAACAGCGATAAAAAACGCGCAACCCAGGTAGGAGCGAGCTTGCTCGCGAAGACGGCAGCACAGTCAGCATTGATGTTGCCTGACAAACCGCTTTCGCGGGCAAGCCCGCTCCTACAGGCATTAGAAATGCCAGGCCTTACGCCTGAGGCATTTTGCGAAACCCCACGGCCAGGCGATTCCAGCTGTTGATGGTGGAAATCGCCACGGTCAGGTCGACCATTTCCTTAGGGCTGAACTCGGCGCTGAGCAGCGCATAGTCTTCATCCGGCGCGTGGGTCAGGCTCAGTTGGGTCAAGGATTCAGTCCAGGCCAGCGCGGCGCGTTCACGATCGGTGAAGAATGGTGCCTCGCGCCAGGCCGTCACGGCGAACAGTCGACGTGGCGTTTCCCCGTCCTTGATGGCATCGGCAGTGTGCATGTCGATGCAGAAGGCACAGCCGTTGATCTGCGAAGCACGCAGCTTGACCAGTTCGATCAGCGACTTTTCCAGCGGTAGTTTCGAGACGGCAGCTTCCAGGGCCATCATGGCTTTGAGTCCTTCCGGGGAGGCCGTGTAGAAATCGATACGAGGTTGCATGGTGAGCTCCAATGACAAGTGGGTTGGCGCTACGGTAATGCCGACCTGGCGTTGAACAAATAACCAATTATTGGGAAGTTGAGGATGCCAATGGGTAAGCTCGATAAATAAGCGTCATGGGTAATTGCCATCACCTCATCAGCAGTACTAGAATGCGATTCATTCTTGATTACGAGGCCGGGATGCCCGAAATGAGTATCTGCCCATGTCATCCTCATCCCGAATGTCGTTGCCCTGCACCCCTTCGTCGTCCCCTGAAACGGCGCATAAAACGCCGCTGACACGTCGACAAACCCTGGTTCGTCTGGGCCTGTTGCTGGTGGTTGGCCCCATCGGCATCACATTGCAACATGTGCCGTTCGAGCACTGGAACACTCAAGGGCGCACCTCGGTCGGTGAACAGCAGCCTGTTGAAGGCCAATCCGAGTGCACCTATGCACATGACCTTCGACTGCCTAAGCCCGACTGCGCAACCACTGCAAAAACCCTTTCTTCGCCACCACCTTAGGCACTTCCTGAATCAGCGTCTGAGCCGTATGCATACGGAAATCCAGCAACGCCTTCATCGCTTCGCTGATGTCATGGCGAGCATCCAGGCAGGGTTTGAGGTATTCCTTCTCGATGCGATAAAGCGTGCAAAAAGTCTTGGCCGAAAAGTCGGCGAGCGCCGATTCATCGGAAAGAATCCCGGCCTCGCCGATCACCTCACCCGGCCCCATGCGCCCGGCCTCGAACTTTTTGCCACCGCGACTCAGCGCCACTGACACCACACCAGACTCGATGATGAATAGATGATCGCTGACCTCCCCCGCCGGCAGGATCATTTCGCCTGCGCGGAAGGTTTGCAGCGTCATGTTCTGGCTGAAGGTTTCTTTCTCTTCCTGACGCAGGGTCGAGAAGATGTTCGAGCTATCCAGCAACGCCCGCTGCCGTGACAGCGCAGCAGGGGCGTTGGGTTCGATGCTCGACAACAGGCTGACACCGGACGCCTGCAAATGCCGGAACGCCAGGTCAAACAGCAGATTACGCACCATGCGCTTCTGATCCATGGAGACCACGAAGCCGCTGATTTCGTATTCCACGCCGGTGCTGCCGGAGCTTTTCAACGACACACTCGGCGCCGGTTTGGCCAACAGGAAGCGGCACCCTTGCATGGCCCGCTCCAGTGCATCAATCACCGTTTGCGGACGCGCGTGGGGGCTGACTTGCAGGCTGATCGACACCCCGAAAATGTCACTGGGCCGGCTGAAGTTGACGATTTTTGCCTTGGCCGCCAGGGAGTTGGGAATCACTGCCATGCTGCCTTGCGCGGTTTGCAGGCGTGTGGCGCGCCAGTCGATGTCGGTGACCCGGCCTTCGGTGCCGTCGATGGAGATCCAGTCATCCAGTTGATAGGGTTTGGTGGTGTTCAGGACGATCCCGGAGAACACGTCACTGAGGGTGCTTTGCAAGGCCAGGCCGACGATGATCGCCAACGCGCCGGACGTTGCCAGCACGCCCTTGACCGGCAATTCGAGTACGTACGCCAGGGCGGCGATGACCGCGATCAGGAAAATCACCGCGCCGAGCAGATCCTGCAGCAAACGCCCGGTGTGCCCGACCCGTTGCATCATCACCGCGCCGATCAATACCGTCAGGGTGCGCGCGGCGAACAGCCACCAGCCAATTTGCAAACCGGTCGCCGCCAGGTGCAACGGCACGTTATCGGCCCAAGGCGCCGGTTCCATGGGGTTCAAGCCTTCGTTGAACAGCAGCACGCTGAACAGCGAAAAAATCACCAGCCGCACCGCCAGTTTCCAGTTGCTGCCGCTGGCGGTGATCAGGCGCCACAAAACCAGATCGATCAGGATCAGGATCAACGCGCTGAGCAATGGGTGATCGGTGAGCAGTGACAGCATCAAGCAACTCCAGCAAGGGCCAATGGCGCGAAGATCTCACAGATTGTAGGAGCCTGCGATCTGCAAAACACCACAAAACCAATGTGGGAGCGGCGGTGCGACGATTCGACTTGCTCGCGAAGGCGGTGTAACAGTCAACATCATTGTTGAATGTTAAGCCGCCTTCGCGAGCAAGCCCGCTCCCACATTAATTACTTGGTATTGGTAAGGGTGTTGTAGCTGGTCATCAGGTTGCGGTAGTCCGGGATGTGGTTGGAGAACAGGGTCGCCAGACCTTCCACGTCGTTGCGCCAGTCGCGATGCAGTTCACAGGCCAGGCCGAACCAGGTCATCAGCTGGGCGCCGGAGGACGACATGCGATCCCACGCCGATTGACGGGTCAGTTCGTTGAAGGTGCCGGAAGCGTCGGTCACCACGAATACCTCAAAGCCTTCGGCCAGCGCCGACAGTGCCGGGAACGCCACGCAGACTTCGGTGACCACACCGGCGATGATCAGTTGTTTCTTGCCGGTGGCCTTGATCGCCTTGACGAAGTCTTCGTTGTCCCAGGCATTGATCTGGCCTGGGCGCGCGATGTACGGCGCATCCGGGAACAACGCTTTGAGTTCCGGTACCAGCGGACCGTTGGGGCCGGTTTCGAAACTGGTGGTCAGAATCGTCGGCAGCTTGAAGTACTTGGCCAGGTCGGCCAGGGCCAGCACGTTGTTCTTGAAACGATCCGGATCGATGTCGCGCACCAGAGAAAGCAGACCCGCCTGATGATCCACCAGCAGAACGGCGGCGTTATCTTTGTCGAGACGTTTGTAGGAAGTAGTCATGGAGTAATCCTCGCTTTTTATCGATGCCGAACGGGCCGGCGTAAGTGAACTCTGTTTTTTCGTTTAAACATGGCCAGGCAAGCGTAGTCAGGCAAACCCGGCACGTCACAGCGTTACAACATTGATTTCAACCGGGCATCCGACCGAAGCGACCGGACTGGAAGTCGGCAAAGGCCTGGTGGATTTCCTGCTCGCTGTTCATCACGAACGGGCCGTGGCCGACGATGGGTTCGTCGATCGGCTCGCCGCTGAGCAGCAGCACCACGGCGTCGTTATTGGCTTCCAGGCTGAGCTGATGGCCATTGCGCTCGAACAACGCCAACTGCCCTTCACGCACCAATTCCTTCTGGTTGACCTGAACCGTACCGCGCAGCACCACCAGTGCGGTGTTGCGTCCTTCGTGCAGATCCAGGGTCAGCAACTTGCCGGCCTTCAAGCGAACGTCCCATACGTCGATCGGCGTGAAAGTCCGCGCCGGGCCTTTGTGGCCGTCGAATTCACCGGCGATCAAGCGCAGGCTGCCAGCGTTGTTCTTGAGCGAGAGGCTCGGGATGTCACTGTCGAGAATCGTCTGGTAACCGGGCTCGGCCATCTTGTCTTTGGCCGGCAGGTTGACCCACAGCTGCACCATTTCCAGAGTGCCGCCGCTCTTGGCGAAACCTTCGGAGTGGAACTCTTCATGAACAATCCCCGAGGCCGCGGTCATCCATTGCACGTCGCCGGGGCCGATCTTGCCGCCGCTGCCGGTGGAGTCGCGGTGTTCCAGTTCGCCCTTGTAGACGATAGTCACGGTTTCGAAACCGCGGTGCGGATGCTGACCAACGCCACGACGCTCGGTGGTCGGGGTGAATTCGGCGGGACCGGCGTGATCCAGCAGCAGGAATGGGCTGATGTGTTTGCCCAGGTTGTCGTAGGAAAACAGCGTGCGAACCGGAAAACCGTCGCCGACCCAATGGGTTCGTGGGCTGGTGTAGATGCCGATGATGTTTTTCATCTTTTCCTCCAAATCTGTTGTGTGACGCGATGGACAAAGCTTAAAACCGGCGCCTTTTCTGCGCTAGACTGCAAAAATCAGCCTTAGCGTTCTATTTGGAGAACGATGGTGGAAGACCTCAACACCCTGTACTACTTCACCCAAGTGGTGGAACACCACGGTTTCGCCCCGGCCGGGCGCGCGCTGGACATGCCCAAATCCAAGCTCAGCCGACGCATTGCCGAACTCGAAGAACGCCTCGGTGTGCGCTTGCTGCACCGCACCAGTCGGCATTGCTCGTTGACCGAAATCGGCCAGGCGTATTACCAGCGTTGCCTGGCCATGCGGGTGGAAGCCGAAAGCGCCGCCGAGCTGATCGAACGCAATCGTTCCGAACCCCAGGGCCTGGTGCGCATCAGTTGCCCGACCGCGCTGCTGAACACTTGGGTCGGGCCGATGCTGACCCGCTACATGCTCAAATACCCGTTGGTGGAGTTGTTCATCGAAAGCACCAACCGCCGGGTCGATCTGATCCACGAAGGGTTCGATATCGCTCTGCGCGTGCGCTTTCCACCGCTGGAAAACACCGACATGGTGATGAAGGTGCTGGGCAACAGCACCCAATGCCTGGTGGGCATTCCGGCGTTTTTGCAGCGTTTGTCGTCACCGGCCACGCCGGCTGATCTCAGCGGTCTGCCAAGCGTGCATTGGGGTGGCGCGCAGCGTGAATACCAGTGGGAATTGTTCGGTGCCGACGGTGCCAGCGCGCTGATTCGTCATACCCCGCGGATGGTCACTGACGACTTGCTGGCCTTGCGTCACGCGGTGCTCGCCGGCATCGGCATCGCCCACCTGCCCAACGTGGTGGTGCGTGATGAGATTGCCGCCGGACGACTGGTGGAACTGATTCCGGGCTGGACACCCAAGTGCGGGATCGTGCATGCGATCTTCCCCTCACGACGCGGATTGTTGCCGTCAGTGCGGACCTTGATCGACTTTCTCGGGGAGGAATTCAGTCACAGTGACATCGCTTGAGGCCGGCGATAGACGGGAGATCAAGCCTCAGCCCTGCTCAAGACTGTGGTCCAGGCGCGTCATGGCTTGATGCAACTGATCGACGGCTACGTCAATCAATGCGGCATCGCCCTTGCCACATGCACGCTCCAGTTGTTCGCAACACTCGACCAGGCTCAGCGCCCGGACCATCTGCGCCCCGCCCTTGATGCGATGTGCCAGGTCCTGCAAGCCGTGGTGATTGCCACTGGCATGCTCTTGCAGCAGGCGTTCGCGATCATCGCGGTTGGTCACGGCCAGGTCGTGCAACAGCTGGGTGATCAGCTCATAGTCGGCCCCTGTGTATCGCTGCAGCCCGCTTAAATCGATTTCGACCATGGAAAGCCCTTCATTCGCGTCTGCCGGTCCGCTGGAAAATCTCGTGGCCAACCATGTACTCAGGTCGACCAATCGAATCGGTTTAAACAGGCAATCGTCCATACCTGCTTCAATACAACGGGTTTTCACCTCGGGTTGCGCATTGGCGGTGAGGCCCAGAATTACGGTCGGTTGCCCCACTTCAAAGCGTTCCTCATCGCGGATCGCACCCGCCAGTTCATAACCGCTGACCACCGGCATGTTGCAGTCGGTGATGACCAGATCGAAGGTCTGTTCACGCCATTGCTCGAATCCTTGCTGACCATCCTCCGCGATCCGAACGTGGTGCCCCAAATAACTCAGTTGTCGCGAAAGCAACAACCGATTAGCCGGGTAATCATCGACCACTAGAATCGTCAGAGGGCGGGTCTTTATCTGTGATTCACTCTCCGACATTTCAATGATGGGCAACGTGTGCAATGCGACCAGTTCAAGGCTGATGTCCACCCGGGTGCCACGCCCGAGAAGGCTGTCGAGCTGCAAGCGCCCCCCCATCATTTCGCACAATGTGCGACTGATCGCCAGCCCCAGACCGGAACCCTGTCGGCCTGATTGCTGACTGTTCCCGGCCTGCACGAAAGGGCTGAACAATCGTTGCTGGTCAAAGGCGCTGATGCCGATGCCGCTGTCCTCGATGCGCACACGGGCCACGAGACGATCAGGCGGCGCGGGCACAATCCGCATGCTCAGACTGACCTCGCCTTCGTGGGTGAACTTGATTGCATTGCTCAGTAGATTGGACAGCACCTGTTTGAAACGCGTGGGGTCGATCAGCACATCACGGTCGCTGTGCTCGTCCAGTTCGACCCGCCACTGCAGATTCTTCTGCCGTGCCAGGCCTTCAAAGACCCGGCACACCGACACTACCAGCGCCTGCAAATTGGCCCGCTCCGGCGACAGCGACAGATGCCCTGACTCGATACGGGCGATGTCCAGAATGTCGCCGATCAATGCCAGCAACTGCTGCCCGGCATTTGACGCCACCTCGATGGCCGCACGGTCGGTAACGCCCTCATCTGCCCGTTTCAGCGCCAACTCAAGCATGCCGAGCAGGGCATTCATCGGCGTGCGAATCTCATGGCTCATGGTGGCCAGGAACGTGGTCTTGGCCCGGTTGGCATCGTCGGCGGCATCCTTGGCGTCCTGCAGTTGTTTGAGCCACTGCTGACGCTGACGGATCTGCCGACGCTGCCAGACGATCCAGGCCAGGGCGAGCAGCAACAAGGCGCCGGCCACGACGAAGGCCTGGAGAATTTGTCGGCGATGACGCAACCAGTAGCTTTCCTCCAGCATCAGGTCATTGCGCCAATACTGAGTCATCTCGTCGATCTCTTCGGGAGCGATGCTGAGCAATGCCTTGTCCAGTATCGAATGCAGCTCGGGGGCGTCCCGACCAGTCGCCAGCGTGCTGCGAGCGGGATCGACGCCAACGGTGCTTGTCACTTGCAGATGACCGCGATACAGCCGGGAAATCATGTAACGGGCGCCGATCAATGAATTGATACCACCGTCAGCCTTACCCTCGGCGACCATTTCCATTGCATCTGCCGTCAACGGTGCATTGACTAGCCGGATCTGCGGAAAATGCTGACGGACGAATTCGCCGGCACTGTTGCCCTGGGTAACGGCCAGGGTTTTGCCGGCCATATCATCAAGCGTCATGGGGCTGCCTGGCTCTGCGCGAGTCACCAGTACATTCGGGCTGGTCAGAAACGGGCGAGTGAATTGCAACTCGGCTTCACGTTCGATGCTGGGGCTGATGCCTGCTACCAGATCGACCTGCCCGGTCTTGATCCACTCGAACATTTCAGCGACGGACTTTGTCGGTCGTAGGTCGAACGTCAACCCTGTGCGCAGGCTGATTTTCTCCAATACATCAGCGCCAATACCGCGAAACCTGCCTTCGCTGTCGAAGAAGGAAATCGGCATCAGATTTTCATTGATCGCGACCCTCAAATGCGGATGCTGCTTGAGCCAATGCTGCTCGGTCACGCTGAAATGCAATGGCTGAGTGCCCGAAATAGAGGCGCCTCCACTGCCCCAGCGGCGCAAGATATTCATTTTTTCATTGGTCGTGATCGCCGTCAGCGCCTGGTTGACGATACGCAACAACCGGCGATTATCGCGAGCCATGGCAAAGGCAAAACGGCCAGGCTCCATGGCAGCAAAATCGGCCAGCTGGACATTGTTCAGGTAGTTTTTGCTGATCAGGTAATGGGCGCTGATCGCATCGCCCAGATAGACATCCGCTTGACCGAACGCCACGGCCCCCACCGCCCCCAGCGTCGAAGGAAAAAGCTCGACCCGGGCCTCGGGATAAAACTGCTGCACGTATTGCTCGGGCAAGTAGTGGTACAGCATCGCCAGGCGCTTGTCGGCCAGTGCCGGGGTCAGCGTTTGAGGCGAATCGGTGCGGGTCACCAGTACCGGTTGATCGACGGCGTAGGCGCTGGACTTCTGTAGCTGCGGATCCTGTGCCTCGTACCTATTAGCCGTTCCCAGCAGATCAGCCGTCCCTTGTTTGAGCGCCTGAATGGCCTCTTCTCGCGACCCGTAGCGTTGAACGTCGATCTCCACCTGCAAAAGCTGTTTGAGCAAACCGGCGTAGTCCGCCGTAACCCCCTCCAACGCATGGCCCGTGGTAGTGATGTCGAAGGGGGGATAGTCCGGGGCAGAGACGGCAAGCACCAACCGGCCCTTTTGCTGCAGCCAGCGGGAATCGGCCTCCGACAGCTTGACCGTAGACTCTTGCGCGTAGGAACGACCCAGCAATGTCAAGGTTTGCGGCTGGGCACTGACATGCGACACCCATAGGCCAAACCCCAGCAACAGCAGTCTTTTCAGGCAGCGAAAGTGTCGGAGGGCGTTCATTCAGATCAAATGATTGCGTCGGGCAAGATCCCGCAGATGCACCGACGATTCCACGTTGAGTTTTCCGATCAAACGGGTTTTGTAGGTACTGACGGTCTTGTGGCTCAAATGCATGATTTCAGCGATGACCTTGTTGCTCACGCCCCGTGCCAGATGCTGGAAGATCGTCAATTCGCGGTCCGACAGATTGTCGATCATCTGCTTTTCGCTGCGCTGCAACATGCTCAATGACACTGAACTCGAGGGCAGCTGCGTGAAATAGGTGTATCCCCTCATCACGGCGTGCACGGCTTTGTGCAGATGCTGCAGATCATTGGTCTTGGCGACATAGGCCGCGGCACCGGCGCGCATGCATCGTTCCTGATAAAACATCGGCTCCTGGGACGTGAAGACCACGATGCGACACCGCATCTCGCCAGTCTGAATCCGTGCCAGCACATCCAGCCCGTCGAGGGACGGAATGTTAAGATCCAGCACCACCAGTTCGGGCTTGTGTTCGCGAATCATTGGCAAGACCTCATTACCACTGGAGGCTTCGTAGATGCGTTTGTATCCCTCAAGCTTGAGTACGATTTTGACTGCGCTGCGAATCACCGGATGATCGTCCACAATCAACGCTGACTTCATGGTAACTCCCTAGGCAAAAATACGACGATCAGCACTCACTGCCCGCGGGCAAGGTCCGGATTCGACGCAGTAGCTGCGCATAGATACTTACATGGAAAACCGGACTGAACTACCTGACAAAAATGATAGTTCAGACGAACGGTCCTGCGGATCAACGAACGCCATCAAACGTTGAATTGAGGCGAGGTCAGGCAAGACGTGACTGATCTGAATCTTCTGTTGCCCCCTGGCCGGCAACGGTGACAACCAAGCCTGCTGGCCGTCGTAGATCAGCGCACGCTCCAGTTGCCGGTTATCGAGGCAGTAATCCACCAAGTCCAGATTCCCACCCGCCAGCGCGGCATCGATGACCAACAGATCGAAGGGTTCGCGACCGTACTCCACCAGGGTCAGCAACTCTTCCAGGCTTTGCACCGGCGCTACCCGGTAATAACCGAGCTGGTTGAAACAACGCTCGATTCTCAGCCGGTTAAAGTGTTGTTTGTCAGCGATCAGGATGCGTAAGGACTTGTTCGACAATGGCGCCCCCCTGAAGGGTGTCAGATTAGTGAGGGCGCAAGGCTACGGAAGACCTCTCGGGCTTTCTGTAGGACTTTTCTGAAATGCCGTCCCCCTTTCGGACGCGCTCCTGTAGTAGGCGTTGCGGCAGGCGGCGATCTTTTCAGGAGCGACTCACTATCAGCTCGCTGTGGCCAACAACACGTCCATCACCGACCGGCCATGCCCAGGGGATTTGCCATGGTCATACAACGATCCGGCAATTTCATCGGCGCGGATCGGCAGAATCGACAGCAAGGTGTCACTCAAGCCGTGACTGGCCTGGCAGAAACCCTGCATGTAGATGCCGGCCTTGCAACGCTCGTCGGTGATCAATTTGTAGTGGCGATCAACCTCGAAATCGCCCAGGTACTGTTCCAGTGGCGCCAGCAGTTTGCGGTGCATTTGGCGCTCGTAACCGGTGGCCAGCACCACGGCGTCGTAATGGCGAACCGTGAGTTCACCGGTGGCGTTATTGCGCATCGCCAGTTCGATACCTTGCTCGGTGGCGGCGGCTTTTTCGAGGGTGGTCAGGGTATGGAACGCGTGGCGCGCGATGCCCGAGACTTTCTGCCGGTAGAAGATGCCGTAGATGCGTTCGATCAGGTCGATGTCCACCACCGAATAGTTGGTGTTGTGGTATTCGTTGACCAGGCGCTCGCGTTCGCTGCTGGCCTGCTGGAACACCAGGTCGGTGAACTCCGGCGAGAACACTTCGTTGACGAAGGGGCTGTCATCGGCCGGTTTCAGGGCCGAGCCGCGCAGGATCATGTCCACCTGCACTGACGGGAAGCTGTCGTTCAAATCGATGAAGGCTTCCGCCGCACTCTGCCCGCCGCCGATGATCGCGATGCTCATCGGTTGGCTGTTCACGCACGGCTGCCTGGCCATGCGCTCCAGGTACTGGGCGTGGTGGAACACCCGGCCGTCATCCTTCAGCGCCTTGAACGCTTCAGGAATGCGCGGTGTACCGCCGGTGCTGACCACCACCGAACGGGTAGTGCGCACATGTTGCTGGCCTTGGGTATCGCGCGAGATCACCCGCAGCGCTTCGACCTGCTGGTGATGCAGCACCGGCTCAATGGTCAGCACTTCCTCACCATAGCGACTCTGTTCGGTAAATTGCCCGGCGACCCAGCGCAGGTAGTCGTTGTATTCCATGCGACACGGGTAAAAGGTGCCGAGGTTGATGAAGTCCACCAGACGACCGTGATGCTTGAGGTAGTTGACGAAGGAATACGGGCTGGTCGGATTACGCAGCGTCACCAGATCCTTGAGGAAGGAAATCTGCAGTTCGCTCTGGGTGACCAGGGTGTTGCCGTGCCAGCGGTAGTCCGCCTGCTTGTCGAGAAACAGTACATCCAGCTCGCCCTGGCTCGGTCCGCGCTCTTGCAGGGCGATGGCCAACGCCAGGTTCGAAGGGCCGAAACCGACGCCGATCAGGTCGTGAACGATGGGCGATGCAATTGCCTGTGTCATTTCCAGTGTCCTCTGGATGAACCCCGGAGCAGCGGGGATAAAGCCTGGGTGACCTGACCGGCCTTTGGCGGCAGCAGATCGTCTGTTGAATAGGAACGAGGACAATGAAAAAAAATTTAACGAGGCAGGCTTAAACGGTGCCGATCAATGGGCGTCCCACTGGCGCATGCGCACCCGGCAATGCTTCATGGCATTGACGATGTGCTTTTCCACCAGCGCTCGGGAAATGCCCAGGTGTTCGGCGATTTGCGGGTGCGACAAGCCGTCGATCTTGCGCAAAAGAAAACTCTCGCGACACAGCCTTGGCAGCTCCGCCAGTGCGCGCTGGAGCATGTCCAGGCGTTGACCGTGATCGATACTGTTATGGGGGGATGGCGTGAAGTAGCGTTCTTCGCTGTCGAGCACGTCCAGGGATTCGACCTGACGCAAGGCATTGCGGCGGTGGTCGTCGATTACCAGATTGAGCGCGGTGCGATAGAGAAACGCCCGGGGTTGTTCGATCGGCGTATCGCTGGAACGCTCCAGCACTCGCAGATAAGCGTCATGCACCACATCTTCGGCCACCTGACGATTGCCTAGCTTGGCGTTCAGGAAATACACCAGCTCGCGATAGTAGTTTTCCAACATGACTCCCGGCCGCAAAGGGTGCGGTTTCTATCCTTGAACCAGATCCGCGACCGCCGGGTAGGCAGTGGCACGATGGTGGCAGTTCGAGCGTGTAATTTATAGTAATTCTCATATAGATTTAAAGCGCTGTTTCTATTTGCCTGGTAAATAGTGCTGTCCTAGACCTGTAACCCTTGCCTGTCCTTCCAAGCGTCCACGCTTAAATTCCCCGCGTCTTCCATCGTTTACAGGACAGCTTCCCGTGTCTGTCGGCCCTTCCGACAGCGTCCAGCTGTCGCCAGATTTTGCGCGTCACCTGAGCGACGGGCCGAATCTAATTGGCCGGAACCCTGCATGAAACGTCCCCGTCACACCCGACGCGCCCTGCTTGTAGCCCTTTGTCTGATCCCCGTTATCGCTGTCGCGGCCTGGCAGGTTCTGCCTCCCGGCCGTGACCGGTTCGCCACGGTCCAGGTCGCTCGCGGCGACATTGAAAGCAGCGTCACGGCGTTGGGGACCCTGCAACCGCGACGGTATGTCGATGTCGGCGCCCAGGCCTCAGGGCAGATTCAAAAGATTCATGTGGAGGTCGGTGATGTCGTCAAGGAAGGCCAGTTGCTGGTGGAAATAGACCCTTCCACTCAGCAGGCCAGACTCGACGCCGGGCGTTTTTCCATCGACAACCTCAAGGCGCAGCTTCAGGAGCAACGGGCACAACACGACCTGGCCCGGCAGAAATATCAACGCCAACAGAACCTCGCCGCCGGCGGCGCCACACGCGACGAAGATGTGCAAACGGCCCTGGCCGAACGGCGCACAACCCAGGCGCGCATCGACATGTTCGAGGCACAAATCCGCCAGGCCCAGGCCAGCCTGCGCAGCGATCAGGCCGAGCTCGGCTACACGCGCATTTACGCACCGATGAGCGGAACGGTCGTCGCCCTCGATGCCCGTGAAGGCCAGACCCTCAACGCCCAACAGCAAACGCCGCTGATCCTGCGCATCGCCAAACTGTCGCCCATGACAGTCTGGGCCGAGGTTTCGGAGGCAGATATCGGACACGTCAAACCCGGCATGACCGCCTGGTTCACCACACTCAGCGGCGGCAATCGGCGCTGGAGCAGCACGGTCCGACAGATCTTGCCGATACCGCCCAAACCACTGGATCAGACCAGCCGGGGTGGCGGCAGCCCGGCCAGTTCCAATAAGAGCGGCACCGGTCGCGTGGTGCTGTACACGGTGCTGCTGGACGTCGACAACACCGACAACGCGCTGATGGCGGAAATGACCACCCAAGTGTTCTTTGTCTCCCACCAGGCAAAAAACGTCCTCACCGCGCCGGTTGCGGCCTTGCAGGGCGGCCCGCAGGCCGACAGTCAAACGGCTCTGGTCGTCGCCCAAAACGGTGACATCGAGCAACGGACTGTGCGCACCGGCATCAGCGATCGCCTGAACGTGCAGATCCTCGACGGGCTGGACGACGGCGATCACCTGTTGATCGGCCCCGTCGACGGCAGCGGAGGCTGAATGCAAACGCCTCTGATCGACCTGCAAGACATTCGTAAATCCTACGGTGGCGGCGACGCACCTGAAGTCCACGTATTGCGCGGCATCGACCTGTCGATCCACGCCGGGGAGTTTGTGGCGATCGTCGGCGCTTCCGGTTCCGGCAAATCGACGCTGATGAACATCTTCGGCTGCCTCGACCGGCCGACGTCCGGCGAGTATCTGTTCGCGGGAGAAAACGTCGCCCGACTCGACGGCGATGAACTGGCCTGGCTACGCCGCGAGGCATTCGGTTTCGTGTTTCAGGGTTATCACCTGATTCCGTCCGGCTCGGCCCAGGAAAACGTTGAGATGCCGGCGATCTATGCTGGCACTCCGGCGACCGAACGCCATGCCCGTGCCGCCGCCCTGCTCGATCGTCTCGGCCTGGCGTCACGCACCGGCAACCGTCCGCATCAGCTCTCCGGCGGGCAGCAGCAACGGGTGTCCATCGCTCGCGCCTTGATGAACGGCGGCCATATCATCCTCGCCGACGAACCCACCGGCGCCCTCGACAGCCACAGCGGCGCCGAGGTCATGGCGCTGCTCGACGAACTGGCGAGTCAGGGCCACGTGGTGATCCTCATCACCCACGACCGCGATGTGGCGGCACGGGCCAAACGCGTCATCGAAATCCGTGACGGCCTGATCATCAGTGACAGCGCCAATGATGCAGCTCCGCTACAGTCCGCCAACCCGGGCGCCTTGCAAGCGGTGGATTTGCGCAAGCGGCTGACCGAAGGCGCCGAGGCCACCGGCGCCTGGAAAGGTGAACTGATCGATGCCGTACATGCGGCCTGGCGGGTGATGTGGATCAATCGTTTCCGCACCGCCCTGACGCTGCTGGGGATCATCATCGGCGTCGCTTCGGTGGTGGTGATGCTGGCCGTCGGCGAAGGCAGCAAGCGTCAGGTGATGGCGCAGATGGGGGCATTCGGCTCGAACCTCATTTACCTCAGCGGCTCCGCCCCCAACCCGCGCACATCGTCGGGCATCGTGACCCTCGATGACGTCGCGGCGCTGGCCAGCCTGCCGCAGGTCATGCGGATCATGCCGGTCAATGGCGCGCAGGCCGGGGTGCGTTTCGGCAACCTCGACCACTTGAGTTATGTCGGCGGCAATGACACGAACTTTCCGACGATCTTCAACTGGCCGGTGGTCCAGGGCAGCTACTTCACCGAGGCCGATGAACACAACGCGGCGGCGGTCGCAGTGATCGGCCATAAGGTTCGCACCAAGCTGCTCAAGGATGTCACCAACCCCATCGGTCAATACATCCTGATCGAGAACGTGCCCTTTCAGGTCGTGGGCGTGCTCGCCGAAAAAGGCGCCAGTTCCGGCGACTCCGACAGCGACAACCGGATCGCCGTGCCCTACTCGGCGGCCAGTGTCCGGCTGTTCGGCAGCCAAAACCCCGAATACGTGACCATTGCCGCGGCCGATGCGCGCAAGGTCAAAGAAACCGAAAAAGCCATCGAGCAGTTGATGCTGCGCCTGCACAACGGCAAATACGATTTCGAACTCACCAATAATGCCGCAATGATTCAGGCCGAAGCCCGCACGCAGAATACGCTGTCGCTGATGCTCGGTTCGATTGCAGCGATCTCGTTGCTGGTGGGCGGGATCGGGGTGATGAACATCATGCTCATGACCGTGCGCGAACGGACCCGGGAGATCGGCATCCGTATGGCCACTGGAGCCCGTCAACGCGACATTCTGCGCCAGTTCCTTACCGAAGCAGTGATGCTCTCGGTGGTCGGCGGGATCGCCGGCATCGCCTTGGCGCTGATCGTCGGCGGCGTATTGGTGCTCAGCAAAGTCGCGGTGGCCTTTTCCCTGGCGGCCGTCACCGGCGCGTTCGCCTGCGCACTGATCACCGGCGTTGTCTTCGGCTTCATGCCGGCCCGCAAAGCTGCCCGGCTCGACCCGGTCACGGCCCTTACCAGTGAATGATCGATCTATGAAACCGCAACTGAGCCTGTTGACCCTTTGCCTGTTACTCGGCGCGTGCAGCCACCCCGCTCCGCGCCCGGACAGCGGCATTAAACCCCCGCCGGCCTGGCAATCGCCACACCGCGAAAGCGCTTCCCAAGCGAATCGGCAATGGTGGACGCAGTTTGGCAGCCCGCAGCTCGATCGCCTGATCGAACAGGCCCGCGTCGGCAGCTATGATCTGGCCGCCGCCATCGCCCGGGTGCGCCAGGCTCAGGCCGACGCGGTGATTGCCGGCGGCTCGCAGTTACCAGAGGTCACGGCCGGCATGAACGCCAACCACCAGAGACTGCTGCGCGGCAACGGCTACCGCCAACTCGATGCCAGCAGCAGCGATAAAGCCGTGGACTACTTTGACGCCAGCCTCAGCGCCAGTTACGAAATTGACTTTTGGGGCGGCAAACGCGCGTCCCGAGACAGTGCGCAGTTCGGGCTGCGCGCCAGCGAGTTCGATCAGGCTACGGTTGAGTTGACCCTGCTCAGCGGGGTTGCCGACCGCTACGCGCAAACCTTGGCGCTGGGGGAACAAAGTCGCATTGCCGAGCTGAACCTGGCCAACGCACAGAACGTCCTGAAACTGGTGCAGACCCGTTTCGACTCAGGCTCGGCCACCGCACTGGAACTGGCGCAACAGAAAAGTCTGGTGGCGGCGCAACAACGGCAACTGCCGCTGATTCGCCAGCAAGCCGAGGAGGCCCTGATCAGCCTCGCCGCCCTCCTTGGCCGGCCGGTTCAGCAACTGCCGCCCAGCCAGGAGTCCTTCGATCAACTGCAGTGGCCTGCCATCGGGGCCGGGCTGCCCAGCGAACTGCTCAGCCGCCGCCCAGACATCGCCCGCGCCGAAGCGCAACTGGCCGCCGCCCAGGCCGACGTCACTGTCGCTCGCGCCGCGATGCTGCCCGCCGTGACCCTGAGCGCCAACATCGGTTCGGGCGCCAACACAGCCAACGATATTCTGCGCAACCCGTTCTACAACCTGACCGCCGGGCTGGTCGCGCCGATCTTCAATAACGGCCGCCTCGGCGCTGAGCGCGACAAGGCCACGGCCCGTCAACAAGCACTGCTGGAAACCTATCGAGGCGCGATCATCAACGGTTTTGCCGACGTCGAAAAAGCCCTCAACAGCATTCGCGGCCTGGAGGAACAGCGGGAGTGGCAACGCGAAGAATTGAACCAGGCGCAGACCGCGTTCAACATTGCGCAAAGTCGTTATCAGGCCGGTGCCGAGGATTTGCTGACGGTGCTGGAAACGCAGCGCACGTTGTATGCGGCGCAGGATTCGAATGTGCAACTGCGGTTGTCGAGGTTGCAGGCGAGTATTGCCTTGTACAAGGCGTTGGGTGGGGGGTGGCAGGCGATGTAATAGTAGTGACTGTTAAACCGCTTTCGCGAGCAAGCCCGCTCCCACAGGGTTCTATGTGTACCGCATGATCGGGGCACGACACATAACCTGTGGGAGCGGGCTTGCTCGCGAATGAACGATAACTCGGTCCCCCCGGCTTAACTCGACAGCGGCTTGACCTTCAGATTCCGCGCATACCACGGCCGTTGCGGCACGCGACGGAACAAATCCGTCAGTTTCTTTTCGTCCGTGCCAAAGGTAATGCGCAGCGCCAGCTTCATGGTTTCCGGGTCCATTTCCACCGACTTGCCGATCTGTAATCCCGGCGTGGTGCTGCAACCGTGGGTGCTCGGGCCGAGCCACGGATCATCGACTTCAACCCAGCGACCGGGGGCGAACCAGGGCACGCCATTGACCTCAAGCCGACTGACTTCCCCCGGATGGAAACGTTCGTGGGCGCGATACCAGTCTTCCAGACGATCGTCGATCCAGCCGTGGAAGTGCCAGAACACCGGGTTCACATGAGAGGAAAACGGGTCACCGAGGAAGTCGTTCTCCGGCGCATACCAACGCGCGGAAAAGTCCGCCGGATCCCGGGCAAAAGGCACCGGCTGACCATTGGAGGGATCGCGTGGCACCGAGGCCCAGCGCATGTGCAGCCAGTCGTGCAGGCCTAGCTCGATCTCGGAACCGAACTGCCCCAGGGTCAGCTTCGACAGATAACGCGGATCGCTGTAGCGCGATTCCCAAACCTGGAAATTACTGTGATAGGTCTCGGCCGTCTTGATGTCGCTGACCCACCGGGTGTACTCGGTGTCTTCGGCGGCCAGCCAGGTGGGCGGCAGCGCCGTGCCATCGTGATTGTCGAAATAGCGGGCAAAGCCCTGGCGGTCGCGCTCAAGTTCCGGCTGCGGCATCGGGAAGCTCGGCCAGGACGGCAGGTCCTGCATCGAACGCGCAGTGCCGAGCATGTGTCGATGCATGAAGAAAAAATCCACCCCCGAGCCATTCCGGTCTTTGCGCGGCCCACGGGCATCGCGCTCCTCGCCCCGCGGGCCCGGCTGCCAACCGATACCACGCAAGGCGCCGCGCTGGTCTTCGGAGAGTTTGTGCCATTTGTCCCGCGTGGCGTGCCAGAGCTGGTGGAACAAGCGGTGTTCGGGGGAAATCAGCCACGCCAGCAACGGCGGATTCAGACCGACACGCTCGCGGGCTTCGGGAAACAGCCGCTTGCGCGCGATAAATCGATTGTCCAGTTCCGGCAAGCCGAGCGGGCGATCCAGACGCAGAATCCGCCCGCTGAGCGTGCCACTGCCGGCATTGCCGAAATCAGCCCAGACCTCATCGAGCGTGACCGCCAGTTCATAGGCCGGTGCGCCGTTGGCCGATCGTGTATCGACCAGACGCCAGTACAGCTGACTGGCGTCTGGCGAAACCAGATCGCCGATCACCCGGTAACGCGGCTCGGCTTCGCCACGTAGTTGCTGCGCCGTATCGAGGCAACCACGCAGGCCGCGGCCGCGCTGAGCGATGTCGAGAAACAGTTCCAGCCCGTTCTGCGGTAAACCGTCGAGGCCCGCACGGGAACCTTCGAAGCGGATATCCCAGATGCCTCGCAGCGAGTTGGCCAACTGCTGACCCGCGGTGTCCGCCAGGTCGACGGTCGCTTCACCCGGGGTGATCGTCGGGTCTGGCTTCGTCCATTCGCGATGCCCATAAAAAGCCGCAGGCACAGCAGCGCCGGTCAGCGCCAGGCCTGCCATGAACCATCGTCGAGAAATCGTCATTGCCCTACCTGTGTCAGCCATGAAGCAGGCTTTATCCAAGCTAGAACGTTTGTTGCGCGCACAAATTTAAGAGCTTCGCGGGCAAGCCTCGCTCCTACAGATTCGCGCCGGTCAGGATATCGGCGACATTCCTGTAGGAGCGAGCGGTGCGGCGATCCGACTTGCCCGCGAAGAGGCCCTCAAGCTCACCTAAATTTCCCGGCCAGCCACTCGTTCCTCCCAGATAGCAAAGGCCCCTGCGCCCGCACCGGGGCGGCGAACCTGACTGAGATGGCAATGACAAAACCACGTTCGAAAAAGGCTCTTTACATCGGCCTGCCGCTGGCCTTGGCAATCATCGCCAGCGCAGGCTTTGCGGTCTGGTATTACGGGTTCAAGGACAACCTCGGTTACCCGATCAAGGTGATCAAACAGGCCGACGAGTTGCACGAGCGCATGCTCTCCTTCGACAGCCACATCAGCCTGATGCAGAACTTCGGCACGCGGGGCAACGAAGCCGACAAGGATGGCAAGGGCCAGTTCGACCTGATCAAGGCTAACCGTGGGCACCTGTCCGGCGCGGCCCTGACGATTTTCGGCTGGCCCGAACTGTGGAATGGCGCCAACGCGCCGCACCGGCCCACCGCCGGTTTCGTCGAAGAGGCACGCAACCAGCAGGAAATCCGCTACAAGATTATTGTCGGCATGGTCCGCGACTTTCCCAACCAGGTCGCGATTGCCTACACCCCCGACGATTTCCGTCGATTGCACGGTGAAGGCAAGTTCGCGATTTTCATCAGCATGCTCAATGCCTACCCGCTGGGCCATGACCTGAAGCTGCTGGACCTGTGGACGGCGCGCGGCATGCGCATGTTCGGCTTCAGCTACATCGGCAATAACGACTGGGCCGACTCTTCGCGCCCCTTGCCGTTTTTCAACGATTCGCCAGATGCCCTCGACGGCCTCTCGGACCTGGGCAAGCAAGCGGTGCATCGCTTGAATGACCTGGGCGTGATCATCGACGTGTCGCAAATGTCGACCAAAGCCCTGGAACAAGTCGCGCAATTGAGTCGCACGCCGATGGTCGCTTCGCACTCGGCGCCACGGGCGATGGTCGATATCCCGCGCAATCTCAGCGACAAGGAATTGCAGCTGATCAAGAACAGCGGCGGCGTGGTGCAGGTGGTCGGGTTCTCCCAATACCTGCGACCGCTGACCCAGACCACCCAGGACAAACTCAACGAACTGCGCCAACAGTTCGACCTGCCGCCGCTGCCGAACCTCGCCATGGCGTTGATGCCGGGTGATCCGGTCATCGCCGCCTGGTCCGAGAAAAAATTCGGCCAGTACGCCAGCCGTCTCTACGCGATTCTTGAAGAAGAACCCAAAGCCACCCTCAAGGACCTCGGTGACGCCATCGATTACACGGTGCGAAAAATCGGCATTGATCATGTCGGCATCAGCTCCGACTTCAACGAAGGTGGCGGCGTCAAGGGTTGGAACAACGTCGGTGAAATTCGCAACGTCACGGCGGAACTGATCTCGCGCGGCTACTCCGAAGCAGACATCGCCAAGCTCTGGGGCGGCAACTTCCTGCGGGTCTGGGATCAGGTACAGAAAGCCGCCAAGCCGGCGATGATTTCACATCAAGGCACGAGCAAACCATGAGCGATCGTCGCACTTTTCTGAAACAGGCCGGGATACTCGCCGCCGGCCTGCCCCTGACTGCCGGCCTGCACAACGTCGCCAGCGCCACGCCCCTGCCCTCGCTGCCGCAGGATAAATGGGCGCAATTGCGGCAATTGTTCGACCAGGATCCGGATTACCTGCACTTCTCCAACTTCCTGATCACCTCGCACCCCAAACCGGTGCGCGAAGCGATCGAGATGCACCGTGCCGCCCTCGATAAAAACCCTGGGCTGGCCATGGACTGGGACTTGGGTGTCATCGAGCAGCGCGAAGAAGAGGTGCGCGTCTGGGCAGGTCGTTACCTGCAAGCCAATGCCAGACAGATCGCGCTGACCGGCAGCACCACCGAAGGCCTGGCGATGATTTACGGCGGCGTGCATGTGCGCCCGGACCAGGAAATCCTCACCACCGCCCACGAGCATTACGCGACCCACACAATCCTCAATCTGCGCACCCAACGGGACGGCACCCGGGTGCGCAAGATCAGGCTGTTCAAGGATCCGCAGACGGCCTCCAAAGCCGAAATCCTTGCGTCGATCGACCAGAACATCAAACCCGAAACCCGCGTACTGGGCATGACCTGGGTGCCCTCCGGCAGCGGCGTGAAACTGCCGATCGCGCAAATCGGCGCCCTGGTGGACAAGCACAACCGCCACCGCAACGAGCAGGACCGCATCATTTACCTGGTCGACGGCGTGCATGGTTTTGGTGTCGAGGATTTGAGTTTCCCGGCCATGAACTGCGATTTTTTCATCGCCGGCACGCACAAATGGATGTTCGGCCCCCGTGGTACGGGCATCGTTTGCAGCCGCAGTGAAGAGGTCAAATACGTCACGCCGATCATCCCGACCTTCTCCGAAGCCACGGCGTTCTCCACCACCATGACGCCGGGTGGCTACCACTCGTTCGAGTACCGCTGGGCACTGAACGAAGCCTTCAAACTGCATTTGCAATTGGGTAAGGCCGAGGTTCAGGCGCGTATCCATGCCCTGAACAGCTACATGAAAAAACGCCTGCAAGCGCACCCTCGGATCGAACTGGTCACGCCCCTGAGCCCCGAGCTGTCTTCCGGCTTCAGCTTCTTCCGGGTCGAGGGTCAGAGCAGCGACAAAGTCGCCGCCTGGCTGATGCAAAACCGCGTGATCACCGATGCCGTGGAGCGCGACGTGGGCCCGGTGGTCCGCACGGCGCCGGGGCTGCTCAACACTGAAGCCGAAGTCGACCGCTTCATGGCGTTGCTCGGCCAACAGCTCTGATCGACAGCCCCAATGGTTAATAGCGCAATCCATGTGGGAGCGGGCTTGCTCGCGAAGGCGGCGCCACAGTCAACGTTGATGTCGCCTGACACACCGCCTTCGCGAGCAAGCCCGCTCCCACAGGTTGCGCACCTGAACTGACTGGCATCAGCCCCCCTGATTCCCTTTAACTTTTTATCGAGAGCAATGATGAACAGTGAGCTGCGTAGTTTTTCCTTGAAGACGCTCCCCGCACTGGCCTTCGCCGCCGTGGTTGCCAGCCTGATGCCGGGCGCCGCTCAGGCCGCCGCACCCGCCCCGCCCGGGAAAGTCTTCAAGGACTGCAAGGACTGCCCGGAGATGGTCGTGCTGCCCACCGGGACCTTCACCATGGGTACCCCGGACAATGAGGTGGGCCGCGAGCCCGATGAAGGCCCGTTGCACCCGGTGACCTTCGCCAAACCGCTGGCCATCAGCCGCTTCCAGGTGTTGGCCGGCGAGTGGGACGCGTACTTGCGCGACAGCGGTTACGTCATGCCCGACGGCGACACCCGGCCGGGCCGCGAGTGCAAGGCCGGCGTGCCGCGCTATGAACGCACGGCCAGGCATCCGGCGGTGTGCATGGACTTCCCTGAGGTCAACGCCTATGTGGCCTGGCTCTCGAAGAAGACCGGCAAGCACTATCGACTGGTCAGCGAATCGCTGCGTGAGTATGCCGCTCGCGCGGGCAGCAGCGGCCCGTTCCCCTTCCCGTTCGATGAAGGCAAGGAATACAGCATCGCCAAACACGCCAACATCTACGGCGCCGCTGATGGTTACAACTTCACCTCACCGGCGGGCACTTTCCCGGCCAACGCCTTCGGCGTGTATGACATGCACGGCAACGTCTATGAGTGGACCGCCGATTGTTACAACGAGAACTACGTCGGTGCGCCGAGCGATGGCAGCGCGTGGTTGACCGGCGACTGCAAGGCCCGGCGCATTCGAGGCAATGACTGGGGTGAAGCACCGGTGTTCTCGCGTTCGGGCAACCGTAACGCCACCTACCCCGAAACCCGTGGCGACTGGATCGGCTTTCGCGTCACGCGGGATCTGTGATGCACGCCCACGCACAGCTCAACCCTTGAACCTTTGCCCTTTTTAACGGCACTTGAAGCGGAACCCCCCATGACCTCGAATTCCCGCGGAGCCATCAGTGAAGTCCTCAGCCTGCTCAAGCCTTTCCGGGTCGTCGTGGTGCTGTCGATCATGCTCGGCATGCTGGGTGGCCTCAGCATTACCGCGCTGCTTGCGACCATCAACGACGCCCTGAACGCCGAAGGCAGCCCACCCACCCGTGTGCTGATGATGTTTGTCGGCTTGTGCGCGCTGGCCCTGCTGACGTCGATTCTGTCGGATATCGGTACCAATCATGTCGGGCAGCACATCATTGCCGCGCTACGTAAATCCCTGGGCGAGAAAGTCCTGTTGGCCCCGATCGAACAGATCGAGCGGTATCGCAGCCATCGGCTCATTCCGGTCCTGACCCACGATGTCAATACCGTCAGCAGCTTCGCCTTTTCCTTTGCGCCGCTGGCCATTGCCTTCACCGTGACCCTTGGCTGTCTGGGCTACCTGGCGTATCTGTCGCTGCCGATGTTTGCCCTGTTGCTGGTGGCGCTGGTGATCGGCACCGTGGTGCAATATGTGGCCCGGGCCAAGGGCATCAAGGGCTTCGAAGCCGCTCGCGAGGCTGAAGACGAACTGCAAAAACACTACAGCGCGATTGCGGCCGGCGCCAAGGAACTGCGCATCCATCGCCCGCGCCGCCAACGCATGTTCAGCCAGCGCATCGAAGGCACCGCCGACTACATCTGCACTACCCACATCCGTTCAATCAACACCTTCGTGGTGGCCAAGACCTTCGGTTCGATGCTGTTTTTCGTGGTGATCGGTCTGGCACTGGCGCTGCAATCGTTCTGGCTGGGCACCGATAAAGCGGTGCTCAGCGGTTTCGTGCTGGTGTTGCTGTACATGAAAGGCCCGCTGGAATACCTGGTCATCACCCTGCCAATCATCAGCCGCGCCAACATCGCCTTCAAGCGGATTGCCGACCTTGCCGAACAGTTTTCATCGCCCGAGCCGCACTTGTTGCTCAGCGACAAGAACACCGCCAAAACGGTGGTCGAACACCTCGAACTGCGCGACGTGCATTACGCCTTCCCTCCGGTGGACGGCAGCAAACCCTTCAGCCTCGGCCCGGTCAACCTTTCCATCACCCAGGGCGAAATCGTCTTTATCGTCGGCGAGAACGGCGGCGGCAAGACCACGTTGATCAAGTTGCTGCTGGGCCTCTACGCGCCACAGGGTGGTGAAATCATCCTCAACGGCGCGCCGGTACTGGCCAGCAATCGCGATGATTATCGCCAGTTGTTCACCACGATTTTTGCCGACTACTACCTGTTCGACGAACTGGTGCAAGGCGACCAGCAGGTTCCCGAAGACGCCAACCGTTACCTGGAACGCCTGGAAATCGCCCACAAAGTCAGCATCCGCGATGGCGCATTCAGCACCACGGATCTGTCCACCGGCCAGCGCAAGCGCCTGGCCCTGTTGAACGCCTGGCTGGAGGAACGCCCGGTGCTGGTGTTCGACGAGTGGGCGGCCGATCAGGATCCGGTGTTCCGGCGAATTTTCTACACCGAACTGTTGCCGGAACTGAAGTACCTGGGCAAGACCATCATCGTCATTTCCCACGATGACCGTTACTTCGATGTCGCCGACCAACTGGTGCGGATGGAAGCGGGTCAGGTCATCAGTGAAAAAGCCCCGGCCGCCACGGTTTGAGCCCTGCCCGACGTATTGCCGCCTTTTGCGAGAACCCCCATGAACGAACTTCTTGATGATGATCTGCTGGCGCTGCTGCTGGCCGATGCCGCAGACGATGTACACGCCTTGTCGACCCGCAGCCGCCTGGATCGAGCCCCGCTGTCGTTTGCCCAACAGCGCTTGTGGCTGGAGCAGCAATTGGCGCCGACCAGCTCGGCCTACAACCTGCCACGTGCCTTGCGACTGACCGGCGAACTGGATTCCCGGGCACTGGAAGTGGCGCTGGATCGGGTCGTTGATCGACACGACATTTTGCGTAGCGCGTTCAAGGAAATCGACGGTGTACCCCTCCAGGTCGTTGAGCGTCACGCCCGTCTGACCCTGCACAAGCAAGATCTCTCGGTGCTCGACAGCCAGGCCCGCGCCGATGAGCTGGCGCAGCGTATCCAGAACCAGGCGCTGCGCCCGTTCGACCTGAGCCGGGCGCCGCTGATCCGCGCCATGCTGCTCAAGCTCGACACCCACGAGCATGTGTTGCTGCTGAACATGCACCACATCGTCTCCGATGCCTGGTCCAATGCGATTCTCATGCAGGACCTGTCCCGCGCCTACGGCCAGGCCCGCCTCGGCGACACCGCGCAACTGCCGCCACTGGCGATGCAATACGCCGACCATGCCACCTGGCAACGCGGTGAATACCTCGACAGCGCCGCCTGCGCCCGCAGCGGCGACTACTGGCGCCAGTACCTGGGCAGCGAGCTGCCCGTGCTCGAACTGCCCCTGGATTTTGCCCGCGCAACCGGTCAACAACACCTCGCCGGGCGCCTTTCATTGAGTATTCCCACCACTGTGTCCCAAGCGCTCAACGCCTTCTGCCAGCGCCAGGGGCTGACGCCGTTTGTGCTGGCCTTGGGCGCCTGGCAATTGCTGCTCGGCCGCTACAGCAACCAGCACGACTTCACCGTCGGCGTGCCCAATGCCAACCGCAACCGAGGTGAAACCCAGGAACTGGTGGGCTTTTTCGTCGGCACTCAGGTGTACCGGGCGCGGATCGATTCGACCCGCACCGCCGTGGATTTTTTGCACGACCTGCGCGGGCAATCCCTGGCGGCTCTGGAGCATGCCGATTACCCGCTGGAACTGATGTTCGATCAACTGCAACGACCGGGCGGCCAGACGTCCAATCCGTTGTTTCAGGTGTTGTTCAACTGGCGCACCGGCACGGCCGAGCCACCCGCGATGGACTGGGGCGGGCTGGCACTGGAGTTTCTCGACTCCGGAGAAAGACAGGCAAAATTCGATCTCTCGCTGGACATCGACTACTCGCATCAAGGCCTTGTCGCCACCTTCGAGTACAGCCGCGACCTCTACAATCCAGCGACCATCGAGCGCATGGCCGGGCATTGGCAGAACCTGTTGCAGCGCCTCATCGAGTCCCCCGATCGTGCCCTCGGCGAGCTGCAACTACTGGCCCCGGACGAGCATCAACAGACCCTGGCCGACTGGAATCGTCAACCCACCCGACTCCCACGCGAACACTGCCTGCATCATTTGATCGAAGCCCACGCCAGCAGAGCCGGTGAGGCCATCGCCCTGAGTTTTGGCGAACAGCACATGAGCTACGCCGAGCTCAATCGCCAGGCCAATCGGTTGGCCCATCGACTGATCAGCGAGGGTGTCGGCCTGGATGTGCTGGTGGGCATCGCCGTCGAGCGTACGCCAGACATGATCATCGGTGTATTGGCGATCCTCAAGGCCGGGGGCGCCTATGTGCCGCTGGACCCGGCCTACCCGACCGAACGCCTGGCCTACATGATCGAGGACAGCGCCGTCGCCCTGGTGCTGACGCAGAAGCACCTGCATGAACAGTTGCCGCTGCCGGCCGAGGTTCGCTGCCTGTTACTCGAGCAGATACCGTCCAGTCACTCGCTGGATGAGCGCAATCCCGAAGTGGCGGTGCACCCGGATAACCTGGCGTATGTGATTTACACCTCGGGCTCGACCGGCAAGCCCAAAGGCGCGCTGCTGCCGCACCACAACGTGATGCGGTTGTTTCAGGCGACTGCCGATTGGTTCAACTTCAGCCAGGACGATGTCTGGAGTCTGTTTCACTCGTATGCGTTCGATTTCTCCGTGTGGGAAATCTTCGGCGCCCTGTTGCACGGCGGCCGACTGGTGATCGTGCCGCACGCGGTCAGCCGCTCGCCACAGGATGTCTATGCGCTGCTTTGCGAGGAAAAAGTCAGCGTGCTCAACCAGACGCCGTCGGCGTTCAAACAGCTGATGCAGGTCGCCTGCGAACCCGGGCAGTCGCTGACGCAACAGCTGCGTTATGTGGTTTTTGGCGGTGAAGCAATCGATGTACAAAGCCTGCGCCCCTGGTTCGAACGCTTCGGCGATCGCGCGCCACAACTGATCAACATGTATGGCATCACCGAAACCACCGTGCACGTGACCTACCGGCCGTTGTCACTGAACGATCTGCACTCGGAAGCGGCCAGCCCCCTCGGCGAGCCGATCGTCGACCTGTCGTGGTACCTGCTCGACCCTCATCTCAACCCGGTGGCCAAAGGTTGCATCGGTGAGTTGTATGTCGGCCGCGCCGGCCTGGCACGTGGGTATCTGAAACGCACCGACCTGACCGCCACTCGCTTCGTTCCCGATCCGTTCGACCCGCTACCGGGCGGGCGCCTGTATCGCACCGGCGATCTGGCGCGTTACGGCGTCGATGGCAGCATCGAGTACGTCGGACGCATCGACCATCAGGTAAAAATTCGTGGTTTCCGCATCGAACCGGGGGAAATCCAGGCACGTCTGCAGAGCCTGCCAGCCGTGCAGGACTGCGTGGTCCTGACCCATGAGTGCCCGAGCGGTCTGCAACTGGTCGGTTATGTGATCGCCAGCGAACCGGCCAGCACCGAGCTGCGCGAACAGCTACTGAACGCCCTCAAGGCGCAGTTGCCAGACTACATGGTGCCCAGCCACCTGCTGTTTATCGATCACTTCCCGCTCAACGCCAACGGTAAGCTCGATCGCAAGGCCCTGCCCGAGCTGGATGTCAGTCTGTGGCAACAAGCCTACGTTGCGCCGGGCAACGCACTGGAAGAGGCACTCGCTCAGCTCTGGCAGCAATCGCTGGGCATCGAGCGTGTGGGGGTGACCGACAACTTCTTTGAATTGGGCGGGCATTCGATTCTGGCCATTCAGTTCATTTCCACACTCAAGACCCGTCTGAACATCGAACTGCGCCTGCAAGAGTTACTGGCCTATCCGAGCATCGGCGAACTGGCGGCATTTATTTCGCGCAAACATCGGGAACAGACTCAGTGCGTGGTCGAGTTGAATGCCGCCCCGGCCAGCGCACCGACCTTGTTCTGTCTGCACCCCAGTGGCGGAATCGTGTTCTGTTACCAGCCGCTGGCGAAAAAGCTCAAGGCCCATGCCTCGGTTCGTGGCGTCATGCATCGCGGTTTCAGCGATGGCAGCCAAAGCTGGGACGAGATGGTGGCCGATTACAGCCACGAAATCGTCAAGGCACAACCCCACGGCCCCTACCACTTGATGGGCTGGTCGCTGGGGGGAGCGATTGCGCTGGATATCGCCGCCACACTGGAAGGCCTGGGCCATCAGGTGGCCTTTCTCGGCCTGGTGGACAGCACCATCCCGGAACACCTGTACCCCGAGAACTTGCCCCGCTATCGACGCTTGTCCAGCGCTGAACAGAGCCGCGAGGCCTCGGAAGAAATCCTCGATGCCATTCACTATTTTGATCTGTTGTTCCCGACTCTCACAGACCGTACGGCGGCGTATTTGAAAGACTCGCCACACAGCTCGGTCAAGCAGTTTTATGACTGGGCAGCGAGCCTGGTCGAACCGGGCCAGGGTGATTTGTTGTCGATTGTGCAAAGCGTCAAGAGCGAAGTGATGAATGCCCAGGCGTTCTCGGTGCATGACCGTCTGCTGGAGGCTTTCAAGGCCTTTACCTTCAAACCTGTGCGGGTCCAGCCCAGTTGCTGGTGGGCCGTACCGGAAAAAACCGAGCAAGAGCTGGCGTTCTGCGAGGCATTGATCCGGCGTTACAGCCCGTCGGGCGAGTTGAAATGTTCGGTGCATTCACCGTTGTTGCACCGCAGCATGATCTTTGATGGCGCCCTGATCGACTCACTGATCGACGCCTTCCTGGCCACCACTGCCCCTCGCTGATCTCCCGCTCCATCGCAACCTGCTGGAAGATATCGGCGGGTTGTCTTTGATGTCAGTCGGATAAGCGAATGAACCGCTTTTTGTAGGAGCCAGGCTTGCCGGCGAAAGCGGTGTGTCAGTCGACTTCAGTGCTGCCTGAGACACTGCTATCGCGGCATATCTTTCCGAGTTTGATGGTGTACATATCCGGTTCTGCGGTAACGGCCGCTGGCGGTTTCGCTTTTACAGCGAGTCACTTTCGAAAAGCGCGAAAGTAACCAAAGCGCTTCTGCCCCTGTCGTTCGGTGCCTCGCCCAGGCTCGGCATGCCCTCGCTCCGGTCCTGCTCCGTGGGCCCGCCGCGATCGGCCATCCATGGCCGTGCGCGGCTAACCCGGCATCCATGCCGGGTTGCCCACTGCGCAGAACCTCCACTCGGCCTCTCGAGGGCGCGGTGCATCAAGATCAACAGCTGCAGGCGAGCTAACGCTCGGCCTGTTGAGTGGTGAAAAGCAGAGTGGATGGGCGCTGATTTTGGATGTGCGCTTTGTGGGGGCTGGCTTGTCGGGTCGCTGCATCGCTGCGATGGCGGCCTGTCAGCCGACGGATCTTCCCCGAATGTACCCCGTCCAACTGTGGGAGCGGGCTTGCTCGCGAAGCTGTTGATCTTGCCGTTGCCGTTGCTTTGGCTTTTGATCCTGATCTGCTTGCCCCTTTTCCCAGAGGCCGAACGCAGGTATTGCGCAGGGGGCACCGCGGCAGGGATGCCGCGGTAGCCGCGCACGGCCATGGATGGCCGATCGCGGCGGGCCCCCGGAGCAATGCCGGAGGGAGGGCATGCCGAGCCTAAGCGAGGCACCGAATGGTGGGGCAAGACCTTTTGGTTACTTTTGGGGCGTTTGCCAAAAGTGACCCGCCGTCAGGGCGGAACCCTAAGCGGCCGTTACCGCAGAAATGGATATGTATTCCCATCTCTGTGGCTCAAGAGATGTTTAGATACCCATGGCCATCGCGGACAAGCCCGCTTCCACAAAGACGTGTCCGCCGCAAAGTGCGGGCATCTGGTTCAGTCATCTTCCAAATTCGAATGAGTCTGTCAGCAGTCCAGACTCCTGCCTGAGTAAAGGCCATGCTACCGCCCACTCCTTGGACTTCAAGCGCTCCTGGTATGTCGCTTTTTTCTCTACTGCAAATCTCCCGGTGGGTCTGACAATAAGGTTAAAAAGATCATCAAGCCCCAACGGCGCAGATACCTCACAGGTATTTCCTTCTCGCCATCTGACGGCTATAGCCGTTGCCGTCTCCGGCCAGTAACGCATTGCATCAGTCGTGGAAATGTAAGGCTTATCGCCGTTCTGAACATGCATTCTCGCCTGATTTTTTACTGACCAGAGGACCGTAGAGTCCAAATCTCGCAGCGCTGCTTCTAATGCCCTGTCATCCGTGGGTGTGCAGCGACATGGATCAAACCAAATTACATCGACGTCGGTCGAGACCGGGGATGGGAAACGTCCGTGCAAGTAATCCCAAACCGCGTTCCGGACAAAACCTGCCCCGATCCAACAATCCAGTAATCCCAGGGAATGAACAAGCTGGAGTAGACGCCATCGAACGGGGTCTGCTGAAATGATTGCCTGGACGCTTGAAGCGTTATTCACTGACACCTCCAAGGCATCGTTGGGTAGAAAGCTGCCTGTCACTACATCCTATAGGGTTTGCGGACATCTACTTATGCGGCAGCAACCCGCTAGCGGGCAAGCCCCAATGCCTGTAGGAGCGAGCTTGCTCGCGAAAGCGGAAGCGCAGTCAATATTGATGTCGCCTGACATACCGCCTTCGCGGGCAAGCCCGCTCCTACAGGTGTGTGTGACCGCCCACCCAATCGCAGGCAAATAAAAAAGCCCGGCCCGCAAAGTGCGGGCGGGGCTTAGGTGTCGCTTGCAATCAGAACTGTGGTTTGTACGTCACGCTGAACATCAGGTTGCGCGGGTCGCCAAAGTTATTGTTGCCATTGAGCTGGTTGTAAGCGGGCGAAACGTACGTCTTGTCGAACAGGTTGTTGGCGTTGACCGCCAAACCGATCTCCGGCGTCAGCTGGTAGCCGATGCGGGCATTCCACACGGTGTAACCCGGTACATCTTTATTAAGATCGTAAACCAGTGTGTGGCTTTGGGTGGTGAAGCCCAGACCGGTGCTGACACGGCTCCAGTCGCCGGTGAACTGGTAGTTGCCCCACACGCGCAGCATGTGTTTTGGCGTCCAGGTACTATAGACGCTGCCTTCGTTGGTCGGGTCTTCCAGGTATTTGGTGGTGTTGTAGGTATAGCCCGCAAATAACTGCAGATTGTCCGTCACTTCACCACTGATTTCCGCGTCGACACCCTGGCTACGAACTTTCCCCGAGGCTGCCGAGCAGTACCAGCCATTACACTCCATACCACCGGCGATGTCGTTGACGGCACGGTTTTCCTGGTCGTAACGGAAGATGGCCAAGGAGGTATTGACCCGACCGTCCATCAACTCACCCTTGAGGCCGATTTCGTAGTTGGTGCCGATGATGGGTTTGAGCACCGTACCGTTGGAATCACGGTTGGTTTGCGGCTGGAACACGTCGGTGTAGCTGGCGTATACCGCCCACTCGCGGCTCAGGTCATAGACGATACCGGCGTAGGGCGTGACCTCTCCGGTTTCAGTTCCAGTGCTTGGCTCGTTGGGCGTGATACCGGTTGTTCTTTCGGTTTTCGACTTATAGCTGAAGTCGTACCAGCTAACCCGGGAACCCAGTACCAGCGTCAGGTCGTCAACCGGCTTGACGCGCCAGGTGCCGTACAGGCCTTTCTGGCGGATATCGTATTTGCTGAGGGTGCCCTGGCCGCCCGCGGCAAGCAGGCTGTTGTAGCTGATGTCCGGACGGTCATTGTCGAGGTCGAAGATGGTGTCGCTGCTGTTGTTGAAGGTACGGGCGAAGCGATCATCCGTCTCCAGCTGAGAAAAGTTGCCGCCCAGCATGACTTCCTGCTGCATCGACAAGGCTTCGAACTTGCCGGTCAGGTTCATGTCCAGACCGGCCTTCGTGGACTGGAAATCGGTCACGAAGTCGGCATATTGCACGCGACTGCCATCCGGCAAGAGACCGCCAGGACTTTGGGTTCGCTGGTTTTTCGACTGATTGTCTTCGGTCATGTACACGGTGCCGACCTTGAGGGCCCAATCGTCGTTGAAGCGGTGCTCGAGATCGGCGTAGAGGGTGGTGACGTCGATTTCGGAACGGTTCCAGCGCGCACCGGTGTAGGTCGAACGCGAAACGTCCGGCATCGACCCGTCGGCGTAGAGTGGCAGGCCACGGATGTTGCCGCGCGATTCGCCGTTGGATTGGCTGACCGCGAAGCCCAGGGTGGTGTCTTCGCGCAGGTCGATGTCCAGGGCGCCGTACAGCGAGTGGGTCTTGCTCCATGCGTGGTCGATGAATGAGTTGCTCTGGTCTTCGTCGACGACGATGCGGCCGCGGATGTTGCCGGCCTGGTTCAGCGGGCCGCCGGCGTCCACTTGAAGACCGTAGTGATCCCAAGAGCCGGCCTTGCCGGTCAGGGTCACAGTCGGTGCGTTTTGGCCACGCTTGCGCACCAGGTTGATGGCGCCACCGGGGCTGCCGGTGCCTTGCAGCAGGCCGGAGGCGCCGCGCAGGATTTCCAGGCGGTCATAGAAGATCAGGTCCTGGGTCGCCCAGTTGCCCAGCGAATAGGTGTTACGCGGGATCGGCACACCGTCGTACTGCCAGTCGTCGATCTGGAAACCGCGCGACGATAGAATCATGCCTTCGCCGACGCCCTGCAGGCCGACGATGCCGGTGGTCTGGTTGACGGCGTCCTTGAGATCGACCAGGTTCTGGTCATCCATCTGCTTACGCGTCATCACGGTGATCGACTGGGGAATTTCCTTGAGGGTGTGGGTACCCTTGCCGATGGTCACGGCGTTACTGGTGTATGAGTGGCTGCCTTCGATCGTCGCATCCAGCTGCTGTGCATTGACGGTGGTCGCGCCCAGCTCAAGGCCTTCAGTGGCGGAACCGCGCACCAGCATCAACGTGTTGCCTTCAAAGCTGTAGCGCACGCCGGTGCCCTTGAGCAGTTCGGCAATGGCCGCTTCGGCGCTCAGTTTGCCGCTGACGCGATTGCTGCGCAGGTTGGCCATGTCGGCGGCGTTATAGATCACCTGCCGGTTGGTTTGCTCGCCGAACGCTTGCAACGCCTGCGGCAAGGGCTGCGCGGCAATGTTGACGGCGATTTCTTCGGCGCAGACCTGCGCGCTGAACGGCATCAGACAGACCATGCCCAGACCGGTCAGCGAGTGACGCGAGCGAAGCGTTCGGGAAATGACCAAAGCCTTGAACAGAGGTTTCAACTCATGAATTGCTGACATCGTGCTCTCTATTATTCGTTAGAAGTGGATAAGACCGATGGGCCACCGAGGGCCCGACGCTGCCCGGACACGTAAACCGCTCTGTCGGCCACCTCAGGGGCAGCACGTCAGCGGGCGGTCGACCCGGCCCCTCCCCGGGCACAGGTCATCTGTCTGGACAACGGCAAAATCGTGTTCTGCCCTACAAATCCGAACCTTGGGGCTACCCTGCCCGACCCGAATTGTCTGCATACCTTAGTAAGACGTGGCACCACGCATAAACCGGAATGAGTTTATTTATCATTAACGACACATTTAAAAAAAAGGCCGACGCTTTGGGCGTCGGCCTGTCTATTTCCGGGTTTCTCAGCTGTTCTGTGCAGCCTTGGCGTTTTGCAGTTGCCGGGCTTTTTCCGTCAACAAGGCCTTTTCTTCCGGGCTCATGGTGTCCAGGCGCAACCGCGCATGGGCCAGTTTCTCCAGTTGACCGGGGCTGCTCTCCCGCGATCGCAACGCCAATGCCAGGCCGGCCACGGTCGGATGATCAAACACCACACCGGGATGGATTTCGCACTGCAACAACTTGCGAATACCGGCCACCAGTTTGATCACCAACAACGAATGACCACCGGCGGCGAAGAAATCCCGATCAATGCCCAGGCGCTCAACGCCCAGCAATTGCGCCATGCGTACCGCGAGCAATTGTTCGAGCGCATCGCGTGGCGCCAGGCCCCCATCGTCAACCAGGCTTGCGCTGAGTTGCTGCAACGCCTTGCGGTCGATCTTGCCGTTGGCCAGCCGTGGAAAACGCTCGATGAACTGCACGTGCTGCGGCAGCATCACGGCGGGCAGACGATGGGCCATTTCGCTGCGAACGGCTTCAAGCAAGGCCGACGAAGGTGGCTGATGCGGCACGACGAATGCCTGCATCCCCCGCTCAGCCGAAGACCCTGGCAACACCAGCACTTCAGCGACCTGAGGCAGGCTCAGCAATTGGGCCTCGATCTCTGCCAGTTCGATACGGAACCCACGCACCTTGATTTGCTGATCGCGCCGACCGTGTAGCTGAATCGCCAGATCCGGGCGATAGCGCGCCAGATCTCCGGTGCGATACAGGCGCTCCTGCGGATTGAACGGGTGCTGAATGAACACCTGCGCATCGGCCTCGGCATTGAGGTAACCACGGCATAATTGCGCGCCGCCCAGGTACAGTTCGCCCAGCATCCCGACCGGCGCCAGTTGCAGATGGTCGTCAAGGACATACACCTGATTGTTATCCAGCACCTGACTGAGGGCGGCAATCTCGTGAGTTCCACCGTCCAGCACCAGCGGATGGACCAACACCCCAACCGTCGCCTCCGTCGGGCCATAGTGATTGAACACCCGGCAATCGCTGCGTAACCGAGCGATGCGCTCAAGCAGCGCAGGGGCGATCGGTTCGCCGCCGAGAATCAGCGTAGAGGGCAGTTGCGAGCTGTCGCTGTCGAGCAGTGCGGCGAGGTGCGACGGGACGATCTTCAGACAATCGATCGCCTCCTGTTTCAGGTAGTCAGCGAACAACCGGCCGTCCTGCATCTGTTCGTCACTGGCCACATGCAGCGTCGCACCGTTGAACAAGGCGCCAAACAGCGCGGTGTTACCCAGGTCCGCCGCTACGGTGGAGGTGAAGCCAATGTGTTTGCATTGATCAAGCCCCAGGGCCTGACTGGCATGAGCCGTGTAATTGAGCAATTGTCGATGCTCGATCACCACACCTTTGGGCACGCCGGTGGAGCCTGAAGTGAACAGCACATAGGCCGCATCGCTGCCCTGTGTATCGGGTTCGATGGCCGGTGCCGACAGGTCCGCCGATTGGCGCAATTGATTCAGGGTGCAGATGCTCAGCGAATGACCGTGCCACTGATCGATTTGCGCGGCATCCACCAGCAGCAAATCGGCCCCGGCCTGTTCCAGCATCAACACCTGACGCGCCATTGGCCATTGCGGGTCCAGCGGCAGATAAGCCGCCCCGACCCGCCAGGCCGCCAGCATTGTCACCACCAGATCGGCTGAGCGCGGCAATGCCAACGCGACAATCGAACCACGGGCCAGGCCCCGGGCTTTCAAGGCCCTGGCCAACACGTCGACGTTCGCCTGCAATTGCCCGTAGCTCAAGTGTTGTTGCGCGTCGGTCAGCGCGACGGTGTCCGGTGTGGCATGAGCCCGATCAGCAATGCGCTGCGGCAGGTATCGGCCATCCACCAGCGGCCGGAGTGGCGGGTTGATTGCCAGCAAACGCTGTTGCTCGGCGGGGCCGAGCAATGCCAGCTGACCCGGCTCGGCCTGAGGATTGGCCACGATGCTCGCCAGCAATACGCTGAACTGCGCCATCAGACCTTCGACTGCTTGAGTCGAATAACGCTGCGTCGCGTAATGAAGATGCAGGCGGCCCGATTCGCCCGATTCGAGCTGTAGCAGCAATTCAAATTGAGCGTCCCGAGCGATGGGGCGCTGGACGGGCGTCCACTGCAGCGTGCTCGAAGTCTGAGGCAGTGGCGCGTGCCAGAGTGCGAAACCATAGGCCGGTCTGGCTGCTGCGGGTTCGAGTTCTGGCGACCAATATTCCTGCCAGGTGCGATGCTCATTCAGGTGCGCCGCCAGTTCACTGACCCAGGCGTTGAACGAAGTACTCGCCGCCAGCGACACATGCAACGGCAGGGTTCTCTCGAAAACGCCCACGGCGTCGGCGAAATACTCGTAGTCGTCGCGACTGTCGTGCCGCACCCCGACCAGCATCTGTTCGCTTCCGCCAAGGCGCCCCAGCAGCAGCCACCAGGCCGCTTGCATCACCACGCTCAAGGGTTGCGCCAGCGAGTCGGCCAACTGTTGCAGCGCATTGTGCAGCGAGGGCTCAAGCGTGTTCGTCAATCGCGCTGTCGCGGAAGAAGTCTGGGCGGTTGCAGCCCGATAGCCCAGCCATGGAGTGGACAGGTCGACATCCGCGCCTTGCAGGTGCTGCTGCCAGTAAGTCCGGGCAGTTGCCGCATCCTCGTCGAGCACCACTTCACTGCGCCATTCCAGGTACCGGGTGAACTCCCCGGTCTCGTCATCAGCCTCGGTCAGCCCCTGCTCATACGCCCGCAACAGTTGCTGATAAATCAGCCGCAAGCCACTTCCATCGACGCAATGCCGGGCAATGCCCAGCACCAGTTGCCAGTGATTGTCCGCCAGGCGATACAGCACTGCCTGAACGTTTTCCGACTCACCGACGACAAACGAGCGTGCCGCCCATTCGGCGACTTGAGCCTGGATGCCGGCCGCCGTTTCCAGGCGTGTCTGCACCGTCAACGGGAAGTGCTCGGCGCCTCCGGCGAACTGGCGCAGGCCATGGAAGCCCGGCGCCTTGGCCAAACGCGGGATCAGCATGGGTTGCTGCGCCAACAGCGCATCCAGCGCCGTTTGCAGACGCTGCGGGTCAAGCGCACCGGCAATGCCCACTTCCAGCCAATGCAGCGCATCACCGCAGACCGGAGACTTGGGCAGCTTCTCCAGCACCCCTTGCTGCTCGGGGGTCAAGGCGAAACCCAGGTCCTGCGCGTCCATCGATACCTCGTTCATGCTCCGGTTTCCTCAGTGTTCATTGCGCCTTGGGCGGTCTGTGCGCTTTCAAGGGCGCTGCGGTCGAACATGTCCCCCATGGCCACGACGATCTTGCGCGGGCCTTCGAACGGGTCACGGGCGTGAGCCACGAGCATGTTGTCCAGCAGGATTGCATCGCCTTTTTGCCAATCGAAACGCACCGCACATTCCTCGTACAACTCACCGATGCGCTGCATCACCTCGTCTTCGATCGGCGTGCCATCGCCGTAATAGACATGACGCGGCATGCGTTCCAGGCTGAACATCGACAGCAGGTCTTCACGCACATCCGGCTCCAGCCAATAGATGTGGTGCAGCTGCACCTGATTGAAGAACGACTTCTCGCCGGTGACCGGGTGACGGATGATCGCCGGCCCCGGCGTACGGGTTTGCAACTCATCGTTATCGAGCCAGCGCCATTCGATACCACCGGCCCGGCAGCGGGCCTCGACCTCGGCGCGATCTTCGGTCTTGAAGAAATGCTGCCAAGACACATCGAGTTTGTCGGTGAACGTGCGCACGTAGAGCAAGCCCTTGTCTTCGAACTTTTCACGCAGGTCCGCCGGCAGTTTTTCGTACATCAACCGGCAATCGACCACCGGTGTCGCACCGCCCACGGGCGCCGCCTGCTCGCAATAGAACATCTGCTTGCGCGGCCAGCGGTCCTGATGAGAACTCTCGTTGTGGAACAGGATCATCTTGCGTTCCGGGTACGGCGTGGAGCGGTAGGTGTTCTTGCCACCCTCCTTCTTCGGCAGGTCGCCATACTGGCCATAGAGCCCCGGCTGGATCGCTTCGGCAAAGGCTTCAAAGCCCTGAATGCCGTCCAGCTCGAAGCCGCGGAACAGAATGCCGGCGTGCTCGGCCAGTTTCTGTTCGATCAATGGCCGGTTGTGGTTGATCCACTCGATCAGGTCCAGCTGCGGCTCGTTCGGCTCCAGCAGCAACGGAAACCGCTGCGGCGCGGCCAGCAGGGATTCACGCACCGGCAAAGGCCGGACCTTGGCGACCGGGGCCTGGGAACGCTTGAGGAATTTGCCGAGCTTGTCGGCCTTGGGTCCCGGAACAGCGGCGGGCATGGCGGCCACCGCGCAGTTGTCGACTGGCATGCTGATAGCTCCCAATTGAATGTCCTGATCAGCGACGATCTGTTCCAACAGGGCTATCCAGGCCTTGACCAGGTACTGAATGCGCTCGTGTCCGAACAAGGTTGTGGCGAATTGCCAAGTACCCAGCAATTGCCCTTCTTCATCGTCAACGAACAACGCCATGTCGAATTTAGAATGGGTCTCGAGCGCCGGCAGCGCTTCCACGCTCAAACCGCCCATGGCCTGCACGCGTCCCGGCAGGTTGTTCATCACGAACAACACCTGCACCAACGGGTTCATGCCCTTGTGTCGCGGCACGCCCGAGGCGTCGACGATCATGTCGAACGGCAGGTCCTGATGTTCCAGGGCGCTGAGCAGGGTTTCCTGGGTCTGCGCAAGGAAGTTGGAGAACGCGGCGCCGGCCTCGAACCGCGAACGTAGCGGCAGAACGTTGACGAAGAAACCGATCAGCCGCTCAAGCTCCGGCTGCTCGCGTCCGGCGACATCAGCGCCGACCAGCACATCGGCGCCGCCACTGACCTGGTGCAGCAGCACCTGGAACGATGCCAGCAGCGTGCTGTACAACGTGACGCCCGCGTCCATGGACAGCTTGCGCAGTGCGCCCGTCAAACCGCTGGTGAGCCGGAACTGCACCGCGTCGCCCGCAAAGGACGGCATCAGGCCGCGCGGGTTATCCAGTGGCAGCGTCAATTGCCCGCTGTAACCGGCGAGTCGGTCTTTCCAGTATTCGGCCTGTTGCCCCAGAACTCCTTGCTGCTCGAGCGCCTGTTGCCACAGTGCGAAGTCGGAATATTGCACCTCCAGCGCCGGCAGTGGCGTCAGGTCGCCGTCCTGGGCACGGTCGTAGCTGTCGTAAATTTGCACCAATTCATTAATCAAAACCCCCATCGACCAACCGTCGGAAATGATGTGGTGCATGGCGTACAACATCACATGTTCGGTCGGTCCCAGGTGCAGAATGCGTCCACGCAACAGCGGCGCCTGTTCCAGGTCGATCGGTGTGCGTGCGTTCTCCAGCACCGCTTGCGCTACCTGTTCTTCCTGAGCACTGCGCGACAGACCGGACAAGTCGATCAGCGGGAAATCCAGCTCGACCTGTTCGGCGACCAGCGCAATCGGGTCGCCCTCGTCATCTTGCGTATAAGCAGTGCGCAATACTTCGTGGCGGCGCATCACTTCGGCGAAGCTACTCAACAGTCGCTCGACCGACAGGTCACCGCGCAAACGCAGGGCCATCGGCATGCCATAGGCGGAGCCGCCGCCGGACAATTGTTCGGCGATCCACAAGCGGCGTTGCACCAGCGACAACGGAGCGCTGTGCTTGACGCCATAGGCCTTGAGCGCCACGGCACCAGCGCCTGCACCCATCGTTGGCGCGCCCAGTTGCTGGCGCATCCAGGCCGCCAGGTTCTTGAGCCGCGGATGGTTGAACAGGTCACGCAGGCTCAGCGGCTGTGCCGTGAGTTTGCGCAGGCGCGAAACCGCCTGAGTCGCCAGCAGGGAGTGCCCGCCCAACTCGAAGAAATGAGCCTCGCGACCGACCCGGTCGAGTTCCAGCACGTTCTGCCAGACCGTCGCAATCTGTTCTTCGAGTTCGCCGACCGGGGCGACAAAGTCCCGAGACGAAGCGCTGGCATCAATGCTCGGCAATGCCTTGCGATCGATCTTGCCGTTGGGTGTCAGTGGCAGGCTTTCGAGGAACAGCACATGCGCCGGCACCATGTAATCCGGCAGACTTTCCTTAAGTCGTGCTTTGAGTTCTTCGCGCAGTACGGCCTGTGTCGCGGCATCGCCAAGCGCCAGCGCCGGGTCATCAAACACCACATAGGCGACCAACTGCTGGCCCAACGCGCCCGGATGCGCCACGACCAGCGTCTGGAGCACGTTCGGCGCCTGAAGCAGGCGCGCTTCGATTTCACCCAGCTCGATACGGAACCCACGCACTTTCACTTGATGGTCGATACGCCCGACGTATTGCAAGGTGCCGTCGGCCTGATAACGGGTCAGGTCACCGGTGCGGTACAGGCGTTCGCCGTTGCTGGCAAACGGGTTCGGTACGAACTTCTCGGCGGTCATCGCCGGCCGCCCCAGATAACCGCGCGTAATGCCCGCACCGGCCAGGTACAACTCGGCGGATGCACCCAGCGGCGCCGGTTGCAGATCCGCGCCCAACAGGTAGCTGGCGGTGCCGTTGAGCGGCCGACCAATGTTCGCCATGCCGCCGGCTTCGCGGCGACTCCAGGTGGAGTAAGTGGTGTCTTCCGACGGGCCATACAGGTCGTAGACCTGTTCGATGTTCGCCTGTTGGTACAGCGTCTCCACGAGGCTCTGCTTCAATGGCTCACCGGCCAGGTTGATGATCCGCACGCCCGATGGAATCTGCCCGGCATCCTGCAAGGCGGCAATGGCCGACGGTACCGTGTTGATCAGCCGCACTTGCTCCCGCGCCGGCAAGTGCGGCAGTTCCAGCGCATTGCGGGCGATGATCAGCGAGCCGCCATTGGCCAGGGTGACAAACAGTTCCCACACCGACAGGTCGAAACACACCGACGTCGAAGCTAATACCCCTTGAATGTCGTCGCGGCTGTACACCGACTGCGACCAGTCCATCAGTGCCAATACATTGCGGTGGGTAATGGCTACGCCTTTGGGCTTGCCGGTGGAACCGGAGGTGTAGATCACGTAGGCCAGGTTGTCCGGGGTCACCGTCGTCACCGGCGCGTGGTGCGGATAAGCCGCCAGTGCCGCGTCGAGCTGATCGAGCAGCAGCACCTGGGTGTCGGCGCCTGTGGCCAGCGTCGTCGCCACCGCTTGTTCGGTCAGCAGCACCAGGGCACGGCTGTCCTCCAGCATGTAGGCCACGCGATCGGCCGGATAATCCGGGTCCAGCGGCACATAGGCGCCACCGGCCTTGAGCACTGCGAGCAATGCCACCAGCAAGTGGTCGGAACGCTGCATCGCCACGCCAACGCGGACTTCCGGGCCGACACCGCACTCGATCAGCTTGTGCGCCAGACAATTGGCTCGCGCATCGATGTCAGCGTAAGTCAGCTGCCGGTTGCCGAAGGTCACGGCCAGCGCTTGCGGCTGGAGGGCGACCTGACGGTCGATCATTTGATGAATGCACAGATCCTCGACGCCACTGGCTTCAGTGCGATTCCAGTCGCGCAGTACACGTTGCTGTTCGGCTTCGTCCAGCAACTCCAACTCACCGAGACAACGCTCGGCGCTGGCGCTCATGTGGATCAATAGGTGCTGCAACTGCGCGGCCAGTGTCGCCACGGTGGCCGCGGCAAAACGGCTGTGCTGATAGCTGAAATGCACCGTCAACCGGCTGTCCAGGCTCACCGCCAGCGTCAACGGGTAATTGGTTTGTTCATGCCTGGCCACCTCGCCGAAACGCAGGTCTTGCGGCGCGCCTTTCTCCAGCGCCTGGGAAATCGGGTAGTTCTCGAACACCAGAATGTTGTCGAACAGGGCTTCACCGCCCTGCCCGGCCCAGCGCTGAATGTCGAACAGCGGCGAATGTTCCTGCTCACGCAGCAACAGATTCTGTGCCTGCACCTGCTGCAACCACTGCGCCAACGGTTGTTCGGCACGGGGGCTGGCGATGACCGGCAAGGTGTTGATGAACAGACCGATCTGCTGTTCGACCCCACTCAGCTGCGCCGGACGACCAGAAACCGTGGCGCCGAAACTGACAGTGTCTTGCCCGGTGTAGCGTTGCAACAACAGCAGCCAGGCGGCCTGAATCAGCGTGTTGACGGTGACTTTCTGCCCCCGGGCAAAGGTGTTGAGGTGATCGGTGACAGCGGCGTCCAGGGTCAGGAAATGCTCGCCCTGGGTATCGATGGCAGCGTCGTCGCCCCGGTAAACGAGCGCGTCGGCCAGACGGGTCGGCGCGTCGACGTTCGCCAGTTGGCCTTTCCAGAAGTGCTCGGCGACCTGCGTGTCCTGTTGCGCCAACCACTGGATGTAATCCCGATAACGACCCGCCGCGATCGCCGGTACCTGGCCGCTGTAGCGTTGCAGCACTTCGCCCAGCAGCTGCGAGTTGCTCCAGCCATCCATCAGAATGTGGTGGCTGGTGTAAATCAGCTGAAAGCGTTCGGCGGCGACTTGTACCACCATCAGGCGCAGCAAGGGCGCCTCGTGCAGGTCGAAACCCTGTTGCCGTTGTGCATTGGCCAGCGCTTCGAGCGCCTGTGGCAGATCGTTTTGCCCACGCCAATCATGGAAGGTGAACGGTACCGGCAAGCGCTTGTGGATCACTTGCTGTGGTCGCTGCAATTCGCCGTCCCAGACAAAACTGCTGCGCAGCACATCGTGGGCATCCAGTGCCGCCTGCCAGGCCTCGCGGAAACGCTCGACCTGCAAACCTTCTACGTCCACGCACAGCTGATTGATGTAATCGCCGGCCTGCTGCTCGTAGAGGGTGTGGAACAGCATGCCTTGCTGCATCGGTGACAACGGGTAAATGTCTTCGACCTGGCGTGGCGTCACGGGCAACGCATCGAGCTGGCGTTGCGTCAACCCGGCCAGTGGGAAGTCCGACGGTGTCAGCCCCTGATGCCGAGCCTGACAGCAGTGCTCGATCAAGATCCCCAATTCCCGGGCATAAGCCTCCGCCAACTGCGCGATGGTCGACTGATCGAACATCTGTCCGCTGAACGTCCAGCCGATACTCAGTTCGCCGCCATACACCCGACCATTGAGGGTCAGCCAATTGTCCAGAGGCACCAACGGACTTTGCTCGGCACCCGCCGATTCACTGGCCGGAGTGAACAATGCAGCTGCCTCGTCGCCGAACCCGGCATCGAACTGGCCCAGGTAGTTGAAGGTAATGCGCGGCACGGGCAAGGCTTGCAGCGCCTGCCGGGTACTGTCGTTACCCAGATAGCGCAGCGCGCCAAAACCCAGGCCTTTATCGGGGATCGCCCGCAGTTGCTCTTTGATCGCCTTGATCGAATCCTGCGGCGTGGACGCCGGTGTCAACTTGACCGGAAACAGACTGGTGAACCAGCCTACGCTGCGGCTCAAGTCGAACTCTTCGAACAACTCCTCGCGGCCGTGGCCCTCGAGCTGGATCAGGGTCGATGCGTCGCCCGTCCACTCAGTGATCACCCGCGCCAGGGCCGTCAATAACAGGTCGTTGACTTGCGTGCGATAAGCCGTCGGCGCCTCCTGCAACAGTTGGCGGGTCTGCTCCTGGTCCAGACGGGTCTGCGCGTGCAAGGCGTGACGGTTGTGCAACTCGCCCTGCGGTCGATCGCAGGGCAAGTCATTGCGCGAATCCTGTAATTGCCCTTGCCAGAACGTCAGCTGAGCCTGCATCGCGGCGCTGTCGGCATGCTGTTGCAAGCGTCGCGCCCAGGCCTGGGTGGCGCTGGTCTTGGCCTGCAATTTGAGCGTCGCGCCAGCCTGCAACTGCTCGTAGGCCTGTTGCAGGTCTTCGAACAGAATGCGCCAGGACACGCCGTCGACGACCAGGTGATGGATTACCAGCAACAGACGCTGACTGCCATCGGCCATGTTCGCCAGCACGGCGCGCAGCAGATTACCGCTTGCCAGTTCGAGGCTGCGCTGGGCCTGCTCGCCCAACTGCTCGAGCGCCGGCGCATCCGCAATCTCGGCAGTCCAGAGCAGCGGCGACTGTTGCCAGAGCGCCTGTTGCTCGGCCAGGGAGCGATGCTGCGCAGTCCAGCGGTCGCCCTGACGGGTGAAGGCCAGACGCAACGCGTCGTGATGCGCGACCAGTACCTGCAACGCGCGCTCCAGGTGTTGGGCGTGCAAAGGTTTGGCGGACTTGAGCAGCACCGACTGGTTCCAGTGGTGCGGCTCGGCCATCTCACGCTCAAAGAACAACTGCTGGAATGGCAGCAATGGCGTGTCGCCGGTCACCGGGCCCTGGTCGATGCTCAACCCGCTGTTGCCGATGGTCGCCACCGCTGCGAGGCTTTGTACGTTCTGGTGCAGGAACAGGTCTTTGGGGCTGAAATGAATCCCTGCCTGACGCGCTCGGCTGACCACCTGAATCGAGATAATCGAATCGCCGCCCAGTTCGAAAAAGTTGTCGCTGATACCCACCTGCGGCCGACCCAGTACGCTTTGCCAGATCTGCACCAGTGCCTGTTCGGTGGCGCTGGTCGGGCCGGTGTACGCCTTGCTGCTGGCCGTCGTGTCGGCTTTTGGCAACGCCTTGCGTTCCAGTTTGCCGTTGGGGCTGACCGGCATTTTTTCCAGCCACAGCCAGTGCTGCGGGACCATGTAGTCCGGCAATGTCTGGCTCAAGTGTTCCTTGAGGTGGCGCTGCAAGGCGTTGCGCACATCATCGTCGGCGTGCAGCAGTACGTCGCGGGCCGGCACCACATACGCGACCAACAGCGTGCCGTCCTGGGCGGTCACCACGGTTTCACGGACTTCGTCGTGTTCGGCCAAACGCGCTTCGATCTCACCCAACTCGATGCGCAGGCCACGGATTTTCACCTGATGGTCCATGCGCCCGGCGTATTCGATCACCCCGTCGGCACGATAACGCGCCAGGTCACCGGTGCGGTACAGACGCTGGCCGTCACCGAAGACACTGGTGACAAAGCGCTCGGCGGTCAGCGCAGCACGACGGTGATAACCACGGGCCAGGCCTTCGCCGCCCAGGTACAACTCGCCGATCACGCCCACCGCTACCGGCGACAACTCGTGATCGAGAATGTAAGTGCCCAGGTTGGCGATCGGTTGGCCGATCGGCACGCTGTCGCGACCTTCCTCGATGCACGTCCAGTGCGTGACGTCGATGGCCGCCTCGGTCGGGCCGTAGAGGTTGTACAGCCCGGCGTTGGGCAGCTTGGCAAACACTTGCTGCTGCGCATCCACTTGCAGGGCTTCGCCACTGCACACCATGCGGGTCAGGCTGGTGCACTCGCCCACCGAAGGATCCTGCAGGAAGGCCTGCAACATCGACGGCACGAAGTGCAGCGTGGTGATGCGTTGCGCGGTGATCAGCCCGATCAACTGCGCCGGATCACGATGAATACCCGGCGCGGCCACTACCAATGTCGAGCCGGTCAACAGCGGCCAAAAGAATTCCCAGACGGAGACGTCGAAACTGAACGGGGTCTTTTGCAGCACGCTGTCCGTGGCGTCGAGTCGATAGGCCTGTTGCATCCAGCACAGGCGATTGACCAGCGCCGCATGACGGTTGCCCGCCCCTTTCGGTTTGCCGGTGGAGCCCGAGGTGTAGATCACGTAAGCGAGGTTTTCACCGTCAAGGTCGACGTCTGGGTTGGCGTCGCTGCGCCCTTCCAGCCAGTCGCCGTCCTGGTCCAGCACCAGGCTGCGAATACCGGCCGGGATCGGCAATTGCTCAAGCAAGTGGCTCTGGGTCAGCAACAGCTGAATGCCGCTGTCTTCAAACATGTAGGCCAGACGTTCCTGGGGGTATTCCGGGTCCAGCGGCAAATAGGCACCGCCCGCCTTGAGAATCGCCAACAGGCCCACGACCATTTCCACGGACCGCTCGACCGCGATGCCCACCAACACATCCGGGCCGACGCCCTGTTCGATCAGCACGTGAGCCAGTTGGTTGGCTCGGCCATTGAGTTCGGCGTAGCTCAAGCGTTGTTCGGCAAACACCAGCGCACAGGCATCCGGGGTTTGACCGACCTGTTCTTCGATCAGGTCATGCACGCTGCGGTGCAACGGGTAGTCGACAGCGGTGGCGTTCCAGTCGACGACCGTCAGTTGCCGCTCCTGGTCATCGAGCAATGCCAATTGCCCGACCGGCCGGTTGATATCCTCGACCAGCCCCCGCAACAGATTCAGCCAGTGCCGGCCCATGCGCTCGATGGTCGATGGCTCGAACACATCGGTGGCGTAGGTCAGCGAGGCGTGCAGGCCTTGCGGGTTATCACTGGTGTCCAGGGTCAGGTCGAACTGCGCGGTACGGTGTTCCCAACTGAGATTTTCCAGATCGATGCCCGGCAACGATTCGGCCAGCGTTGACGCCGCTTCACTGCGGTGGTTGAACATCGCCTGGAACAGCGGGCTGTGACTCAGGTTACGTTGCGGTTGCAAGGCATCGACCAGTTGCTCGAACGGCAAGTCCTGATGCATCTGCGCCGCCATGGCCGTCTGCTTCACCTGTTGCAGCAATTGAGCGCCCGTCATCTGACCGTCGAACTCGGCACGCAGCACCTGAGTGTTGACGAAGAAACCGATCAGACGCTCGGTTTCCAGGCGGTTGCGGTTGGCAATCGGCACCCCGACGCGGATATCGGCCTGACCACTGTAGCGATGCAGCAAGGTCTGGAACGAGCCGAGCAACAGCATGAACAGCGTGACGTTTTCACGCCGGGCCAAGGCCTTCAGGGCATTGCTCAGGGATTCGTCGAGAGCGATCGGCAAACGCGCCCCACGGAAACTTTGCTGCGCCGGACGCGGATGATCCAGTGGCAGCTCCAGCAGCGGTTGCTCGCTGCCCAGCTTTTCGGTCCAGTAGGCCAATTGCCGATCCCGTTCGCCGGCAGCCATCCATTGACGCTGCCAGACGGCGTAGTCGGCGTACTGTACTGGCAGCGCCGGCAGTTCCGCCGGCCGGCCCTGGCTGATCGCCGAATACAGGCCCATCAGATCATCGATCATCACCTGCAACGACCAGGCGTCAGAGACGATGTGGTGCAGGGTCAGCACCAGCACGTGATCCTGCTCGCCGACCTGCAGCAGGAGGAAACGCACCAATGAACCGTCGAGCACATCGAACGGGCGTTGCGTCTCCTGTTCGACGAAGGCCTTGATGCTCGCCTCATCGCTGGCGGCCAGACGCTGTTCGACAAAGCTCACGCGCCCTTGCGGGCGAATCACTTGCCAGGTCCGGCCGTCTTCCTCGATGAACGCCGTGCGCAGGCTTTCGTGGCGCTCCACCAGTGCCTGGAAGCTCAGCTGCAGCGCGTTTTTGTCCAGCTCGCCGCGCATTCGCAGCGCGGTCGGAATGTTGTAGGCGGCGCTGTCGGGGTCCATTTTCCACAGGAACCATTGACGCTCCTGGGCAAAGGACAATGCCAGCGGTTGATCACGGTCGACCCTGGTCATCGCCGGTGGCTGTTCGTCTTGTTCAGCGCCCAGTGCCTGGACGAAATCCTGCAAGGTGCTGTGTTCGAACAGACTGCGCAACGGCACCTGAATGTCCAGCACCCGACGTACTCGTGACACCACTTGGGTGACCAGCAGGGAGTGCCCGCCCAGCTCGAAGAAGTTGTCGGTCAGGCCCACGCGGTCCAGCTTCAGCACGTCCTGCCAGATCGCGGCGATTTGCTGTTGCCGTTCGCTCTGCGGGGCGAGATAACGCCCCTGCAACTGGCTGGTCTCCACCGTCGGCAACGCCTTGCGGTCGAGCTTGCCATTGGGCGTCAGTGGCAGGCTGGCGAGGAATAGCATGTGCACCGGGACCATGAATTCCGGCAGACATTCCTTGAGCCGCGCCTTGAGTTCATCGCGCAGGCGCAGTTGATCGTCGGCGGCATCGAGGTTCAGTTGCGGTGCAACGACGTAGGCCACCAGTTGCTGGCTGCCCAGGGCTTCCTGCGCCAGCACCGCGACTTCGCGGACTGCCGGTTGCTCCAGCAAACGCGCTTCGATTTCACCCAGTTCGATGCGGAAACCGCGGATCTTCACTTGATGGTCGATGCGCCCGATGTATTCGAGCACGCCGTCGTGACGATGGCGCGCCAGGTCACCGGTGCGATACAGCCGCGCACCGTTGCCGAACGGGTCGGGCAGGAAACGCTCGGCCGTCATCGCCGCCCGGTCGTGATAACCCCGGGCCAGGCCGTCGCCACCAATCAGCAGTTCGCCAATGGAGCCCGCCGGGTTCGGCGCCAGATCATCGCCCAAGATGTACAGCGTGGTGTTGGCAATCGGTTTGCCGAGGTACGGCTGGCGCTGCTCGCGGGTCAGCTGCCAGGCCGCCGACCAGATGGTGGTTTCGGTCGGGCCATAAAGGTTCCAGACCTGTCCCGCCAGACCCAGCATGCGCTGGGCCAGATCATCGGCCAGCGCTTCGCCGCCGCAGAGGAATTTACAGCCCTGAAGGATGGGCGCCTGTTCGTGGTCGAGCAACATGCGCCAGGTCGACGGCGTGGCTTGCACCACCGTGACTGCCTGTTGCCGGATCATCTCCAGCAGCGCTTGCGGGTCCTGGGCGGTCTGCTTGTCCACCAGCACCACACGGGCACCGCTGAGCAGCGGCCCGTAAATTTCCAGGCCGAAAATATCGAACGAAAACGTGGTCAGTGACAGCATGCGGTCCTGGGCATCGATGCCCGGTTCCTTGACCATGCTCACCACGAAATTCACCAGCGCCTGATGGCGCACCATCACCCCTTTGGGTTTGCCGGTGGAACCGGAGGTGTAGATCGCATATGCCAGGTTTTCAGCGCTGATCGATACCTGCGGATCGGCTTCGCTGTAACCGCGAGCATGCTCGCCCTGGTCGAGCAACAGGGTCTGCACACCGGCCGGAATCGGCAACTGCCCGAGCAAATGTGCCTGGGTCAGCAGCAGTTGCAGACCGCTGTCTTCGATCATGTGCGCCAGACGATCTTCGGGGTATTGCGGGTCCAGTGGCACGTAGGTACCGCCGGCCTTGAGAATCGCCAACAGACCGATCAGCATTTCCAGGCTGCGGTCGATGGCGATACCGACCAATTGATCCGGGCCGACACCCAGTTCGATCAGTCGATGGGCCAACTGATTGGCCTGGCGATTGAGTTGCGCATAACTCAGAGATTGCCCGGCGAACACCAGTGCCGTGGCTTGCGGGGTGCGCAGAGCCTGGGCTTCGATCAATTGATGGATGCAGCGGTCGGTCGGGTACTCGGCGGCGCTACAGTTCCAGTCGACCAATACCTGCTGTTGTTCGGCCTCGTCGAGCAGGGCCAGTTCGCCCACCCGCTGCTGCGGATCGGCAACGATGCTGCCCAGCAGGTTTTGCCAATGCCGAGCCAGACGCTCGATGGTCGCGCCGTCAAACAGGTCGGTGGCGTAGGTCAGCTGTGCGCCGAGGCCTTCGGGGCCGTCAAACGTTTCCAGGGTCAGGTCGAATTGCGCGGTGCGCGATGGCTGATGCAAGTGGCGGATCGTCAACGCTAAATCGCCTGCGCCCTGCCGGCTTTGGGTTGCGCCAGTGCTCTGGTGGTTGTACATGACCTGAAACAGCGGGCTGTAACTCAGGCTGCGTTCTGGCTGCAAGGCCTCGACCAGCTGTTCGAAAGGCAGGTCCTGATGCGCCTGGGCGGCCATCGCGGTGTTCTTGACCTGGGCCAATAACGCGCTGAACGTGGCCTGTGCATCGAATTCGGTCTTGAGCACCTGAGTGTTGACGAAGAAGCCGATCAGCCGCTCGGTCTCGACCCGGTTGCGGTTAGCGGTCGGCACGCCGACGCGAATATCGGCCTGGCCACTGTAGCGATGCAGCAAGGTCTGGAAGGACGCCAGCAACAGCATGAACAACGTGACGTTTTCGCTTTTGGCCAAGGCTCTGAGGCGCTCGCCCAGCGCCGGCGGCAACGCCAGTTCATGACGGGCCCCACGCAGGCTCTGCACCGCCGGACGCGGGTAATCGGTGGGCAATTCCAGCACCGGATGCTCGCTGCCCAAGTGCGCCTGCCAGTAGCCCAGTTGCCGTTCACGCTCGCCGGCTTCCATCCAGTGCCGTTGCCAGATGCCATAGTCGGCGTACTGGATCGACAACTCCGGCAAAGCGAGTTCGTGGCCCTGGCGGTAAGCGCCGTACAGTTGCAACAGCTCGTCGACCATGACCCGCATCGATGCGCCATCCGAGGCGATGTGGTGCTGGGTCAGGGTCAGCACGTGCTCCTGTGCACCAACGCGCAACAGGCTGACGCGCAACAACGGCCCGTTGACCAGATCGAAAGGCTGCCCGGTCTGTTCGGCGACGAACGCTTGAATCTGCGCCTCTGGCGACAGGGCATCGGGGGTTTTATCCAGTTCATGCACGGCGACGGTCAGGCTCATCTGCGGATGAATCACCTGCACCGTCCGCTCATCCTGCTGCTGGAACGTGGTGCGCAGGCTTTGATGCCGCGCAATCAGTGTATTGAAACCGCGCTCGAGCGCCGACACGTCAAGCTCGCCGTGCAACTGCATCGCGCTGGGAATGTTATAGGCGGCGCTGTCGGGGTCCATCTGCCAGAGAAACCACTGGCGCTCCTGAGCAAAGGACAGCGGCACCGGATCGAACTGCGACTGGGTTTCGGGAATCGGCAGGTTCGCCGGCGAAACACCCTCCTCGAGCATCTTCTGCAGATAGACCCTGCGCTTGTCGAGCGGCAAAGTAATGAAGCGCCGGGCGATCTTCAAAGCGACATTGGTATCCATCAAGCTTCCTCCATTTCGTCAAGCAGGGCGTCCAGCTTGCTCAGTTTCAACGTATCGACCTGCTCACCTGCGGTTGCCAGACTGCTGACGAAATCCGAGAGTACGGGGTGTTGAAAAATCAGTTGCGGGGTCAGTTTCAGGCCCAGTTCCAGTTGCAGGCGTGAAACCACATTGACGGCCAACAACGAGTGGCCGCCCAGTTCGAAAAAGTTATCCAGCAAGCCAACCCGCTCGATTTGCAGTACGTGCTGCCAGATCGCCGCGACCTGCTGCTCCCGCTCGCTCTGCGGGGCGAGATAACGCGCCTGCAACTGGCTGGTCTCCACCGTCGGCAACGCCTTGCGGTCGAGCTTGCCATTGGGCGTCAGTGGCAGGCTGGCGAGGAATAGCAGGTGCACCGGGACCATGAACTCCGGCAGGCATTCCTTGAGCCGCGCCTTGAGTTCATCGCGCAAGCGCAGTTGATCGTCGGCGGCATCAAGGTTCAGTTGCGGTGCAACGACGTAGGCCACCAGTTGCTGGCTGCCCAGGGCTTCCTGCGCCAGCACCTCGACTTCGCGGACTGCCGGTTGCTCCAGCAACCGCGCTTCGATTTCACCCAGTTCGATGCGGAAACCGCGGATCTTCACTTGATGGTCGATGCGCCCGATGTATTCGAGCACGCCGTCGTGACGATGGCGCGCCAGGTCACCGGTGCGGTACAGCCTCGCGCCGTTGCCGAACGGGTCGGGCAGGAAGCGCTCCGCCGTCATCGCCGCCCGGTCGTGATAACCCCGGGCCAGGCCGTCGCCACCGATCAGCAGTTCGCCAATCGAGCCCGCCGGGTTCGGCGCCAGATCATCGCCCAAGATGTACAGCGTGGTGTTGGCAATCGGTTTGCCGAGGTACGGCTGACGCTGTTCGCGGGTCAGCTGCCAGGCCGCCGACCAGATGGTGGTTTCAGTCGGGCCATAAAGGTTCCAGACCTGCCCCGCCAGGCCCAGCATGCGCTGGGCCAGATCATCGGCCAGCGCTTCGCCGCCGCAGAGGAATTTACAGCCCTGAAGGATGGAAGCCTGTTCGTGGTCGAGCAACATGCGCCAGGTCGACGGCGTGGCTTGCACCACCGTGACTGCCTGTTGCCGGATCATCTCCAGCAGCGCTTGCGGGTCCTGGGCGGTTTGCTTGTCCACCAGCACCACACGGGCACCGCTGAGCAGCGGCCCGTAAATTTCCAGGCCGAAAATATCGAACGAAAACGTGGTCAATGACAGCATGCGGTCCCGGGCATCGATGCCCGGTTCCTTGACCATGCTCACCACGAAATTCACCAGCGCCTGATGGCGCACCATCACCCCTTTGGGCTTGCCGGTGGAACCGGAGGTGTAGATCGCATACGCCAGGTGTTCAGCGCTGATCGATACCTGCGGATCGGCTTCGCTGTAACCGCGAGCATGCTCGCCTTGCGGGTCGAGCAACAGGGTCTGCACACCAGCCGGAATCGGCAGTTGCCCGAGTAAATGTGCCTGGGTCAGCAGCAGTTGCAGACCGCTGTCTTCGATCATGTGCGCCAGACGGTCTTCAGGGTACTGCGGGTCCAGCGGCACGTAGGCACCGCCGGCCTTGAGAATCGCCAACAGACCGATCAGCATTTCCAGGCTGCGGTCGATGGCGATACCGACCAATTGATCCGGGCCGACGCCCAGCTCGATCAGTCGATGCGCCAGTTGGTTGGCCTGGCGATTGAGTTGGGCATAACTCAGAGATTGCCCGGCGAACACCAGTGCCGTGGCCTCTGGTGTGCGCAGCGCCTGGGCTTCGATCAGTTGATGGATGCAACGGTCGGTCGGGTATTCGGCGGCGCTACGGTTCCAGTCGACCAGCACTTGCCGTTGCTCGGTTTCGTCGAGCAGGGCCAACTCACCGAGACAACGTTCATCGGCGTCGACCATCTGGTTCAACAGGTGCTGCAAATGAGCCGCCAGTTGCGCCACAGTCGCCGACGCAAAACTGCCGCGCTGAAAACTGAAGTGCACCGACAGTTGCGTTTCGAGGCTCACCAGCAGGGTCAACGGATAGTTGGTCTGCTCATGACTTGCCACCGGACCAAAGCGCAGCCCTTGCGGGGCGCCCTGCTCCAGAGCCTGGGCAATCGGGTAGTTCTCGAACACCAGAATGTTGTCGAACAGTGCGTCACCGCCCTGCCCGGCCCAGCGTTGAATATCGAACAGCGCGGTGTGTTCGAACTCGCGCAATGCCAGGTTTTGCGCCTGCACCGCTTGCAACCAGCTGTTGAGCGATTGCTCGGCCCGAGGGCTGGCGATCACTGGCAAGGTGTTGATGAACAGACCGATCTGTTGCTCGACACCCGGCAAGTCCGCCGGACGACCGGCGACCGTCGCGCCGAAGGCCACGGTGTTTTTACCGGTGTAGCGTTGCAGCAGCAGTAACCAGGCCGCCTGCACCAGCGTGTTGACGGTGACTTTCGAGGCCCGGGCAAACTCGCCCAGACGCCGGGTCTGTTCGACATCCAGCACTTGGTAATGATCGCCGTAGCCCAGAACGTTATCAGCCGCCGATGGGCGCGCGACGGTGTGAGCAAGGCGCGTCGGCTCGTCCAGCGCGTGCAGCGCCGGGGTCCAGAACGCTTCACTGGCTGCCATGTCCTGGCGTTGCAGCCAGGCGATGTAATCGCGATAACGCCCGCTGTGAATGGCGTTGAACTGACCGCTGTAACGCTGCAGCACTTCACCGAGCAACTGTGAGTTGCTCCAACCATCCATCAGGATGTGATGGTTGGTGTAGATCAGGTGATGACGGTTGTCGTCGATGCGCGCAATCACCAAACGCAACAAGGTCGACGCGCTCAAGTTCAGGTTTTGGCGCTCAGTGTCGGCGAGCGTCTGCAAGGCTTGATCGCGCTGCGGATGCACGCGCAAATCATGCAGGCTATAAGGCATCTGCGCGTGTTTGCTGACCACTTGTATCGGGTTTTCCAGTTCGCCCTGCCAGACGAATCGCGTACGCAGAATGTCGTGGGCGTCCACGGCCGCTTGCCAGGCCTGATGGAAACGCTCGGGGTCGAGCCCTTCGACGTCCAGGCGTATCTGGTTGATGTAATCGCCGGTGGTCTCTTCGTACACTGCATGGAACAACATGCCCTGTTGCATCGGCGACAATGGATACAGGTCTTCGATCGACTGCGACGCCAGCGGCAAGCCGTCCAGTTGTGCCTGGCTCAAGCGCGCCAGCGGGAAGTCCGACGGGGTGACGCCGTGATTTCCGGTCTGGCAGCAATGGGCGATCAGTGCTTGCAGTTCCAGTGCGTAATCGTCGGCCAGACCCTGGATGGTCGCCTCATTGAACCGTTCGCGACTGAAGGTCCAGCCCAGGTTCAGTTCACCGCCATACACCTGACCGTTGAGGGCCAGTTGGTTAGCCAATGGCGCACGGGCGTCCAGTTCATCACCGGCCGCTTCACTGGACGGTACGAACAATGCGCCGTCGGCTTCGGTGAAGCTGCCGTCGAACTGGCCCAGGTAGTTGAAGGTCAGGCACGGGATCGGCAATTGGCTGAAAGTTTTACGTGCAACGTCGTCACCCAGATGGGCCAGCGCACCAAAACCGATGCCCTTGTTCGGGATCGCTCGCAGCTGTTCCTTGATCTGTTTCAGCGAGCCCCCCAGGTCAGCGACCGGCGTCAGTTTCGCCGGGTACAGACTGGTGAACCAGCCGACCGTGCGGGTCAGGTCAACACCGTCGAACAGCTCTTCACGGCCATGGCCTTCGAGCTGGATCAACGCGCTGTCGGCGCCGGTCCAGCGCACCATGACGCGGGCCAGTGCGGTCAGCAGCAGGTCGTTGACTTGGGTGCGATAGGCCGCCGGGGCGTCTTGCAGCAATTGGCAGGTCAGTTCCTTGTTCAGTTGCGTGCGCACCGTCAGGGCGTGTCGGTTTTGTTGCCCGCCCTGAGGATTATCCGTCGGCAAAGCCACTTCGACGCCTTGCAACTGCTGTTGCCACCAGGCCAGTTCGGCGCGTAGATCAGCACTGCGGGCGTAGGTTTGCAGGTGCTTGGCCCAGACCTTGGCTGCGCTAGTTTTGGCTGGCAATTGCAGGGGTTCGCCGGTCAACAGTTGACGGTAGGCGGTTTGCAGATCGTCAAACAGAATCCGCCATGACACGCCGTCCACCACCAAATGGTGGATCGCCAGCAACAGTCGCTGACTGCCATCATCGAGGTTAGCCAGCACCGCGCGCAGCAGCGGCCCGTGTTGCAGGTTCAGGCTGCGTTGCGCTTCGTTGGCCACCGCTTCCAGTGCCGTGGCGTCGACGACATCGACCGCCCAGACCATCGCCTCGGTCTGGCTGTCCAGCGCGCGGTACTGCGCCCGCCAGCCCTCGGCCTGTTCGGCGAAGCTCAAACGCAAGCCATCGTGGTGCGCAACCAGTGCGCTCAACGCCTGCTCCAGCACATTGGCATTCAGGGTTTGCGTCGGTTTGAGCATCACCGCCTGGTTCCAGTGCTGGCGCTCGGGGATGGCCTGTTCGAAGAACATCTGTTGCACCGGCAACAACGCCAGTTCGCCCGTCACCGGCCCTTGATCAATGATCTGGGACTGCTCACCGAGACGCGCCACCGTGGCCAGCGCCTGAATGGTCTGGTGCTGGAACAGGTCTTTGGGGGTGAAGCGGATACCGGCCTGACGGGCGCGGCTGACCACTTGAATCGAGATGATCGAATCGCCGCCCAGCTCGAAGAAGTTGTCGCTCAAACCGACCTGATCGAGTTTCAGCACGTCCTGCCAGATCGTCGCCAGTTGCTGCTCCAGTGCGCTTTGCGGGGCCACGTAGGCTTGCTGCAACTGACTGACCTCAGGTTTTGGCAGATTCTTGCGGTCGAGTTTGCCGTTGGGGGTCAGCGGCAGGCGCTCAAGCAGCAGCAAATAAGCCGGGACCATGTGCGTCGGCAGCGCGGTTTTAAGTTGTTCGCGCAGGCTTTCGGCGAAATCGGCGCGATCGGCATTGAGCGCATCGGCGACCACATAAGCCACTAGGCGCTTGCCGCTGCCGGCAGTGCCTTCCTGGGCGACCACCACGGCTTCGCGCACACCTTCGAGGTTTTGCAGGTGCGCTTCGATCTCCCCCAACTCGATACGGAAACCGCGAATTTTCACCTGATGGTCGATGCGATCCAGGTAATCGAAAGTGCCGTCGACACGCTGACGCACCAGATCGCCGGTGCGGTACAGCAGGCCACCGACAGCGCTGAACGGATCGGCGACAAACCGTTCCGCCGTCAGCCCGGGACGGTTCAGATAACCCCGGGCCAGGCCGGTGCCGCCCAGGTACAACTCACCGGCCATGCCTTGGGGCAGCAGGTTCAGGTCGGCGTCCAGCACGTAAGCGCTGCGGTCACCGATGCGACTGCCGATCGGCGCATAGGCCGCGCCGCACTGCACATCGCGCCCGGCCTTCCAGATCAGCGGCGTGACCACGGTTTCGGTCGGACCGTAACCGTTGATGATGTAGTCCGGATCGAGCGCACGCTTGACCCGCTCGAAACTGGCGTTGGGCACGGCATCGCCGCCAAAGCAGTAGATCCGCACCTTCGGTGGGTTGCCTTCACGCTCGGCATGTTCGGCCAGTTGTTGCAGATAAACCGGCGGGAACGCCACCACCGTCACGCCGTGTTCACGCATGGCGTTGTAAGTCTGTTCCGGGGTCCAGAGGCTGTCGTCGCGAATCAGCAATGAGGCACCGTGGGTCAGGCTGGTCAGCCAACGTTCGTGGGCACCATCGAACGCGAAGGACATGAAGTGGAATTCGCAATCGTTGTCCCGCATTTCATAGCGTTCGCCGATGGCCTGGCAGTGCATCGCCAGCGGGCCATGGGCGACGCTCACGCCTTTGGGATTACCGGTGGAGCCGGAGGTGTAGATGACGTAAGCAAGGTTCTGCGGATCGAGCTGCACCTTGGGCGCATGGAGGGATTGGCTGCGCAGATCGAGGCGGTCGAGCTCCAGCATCGGGACCGAATCCTCCACCGGCAACTGCGCAGAAACACAAGAATCGGTCAGCAACAATGCCAGACCCGAATCCTCAATCAGATAGGCCAGACGCTCACGAGGGTAGCTGGTGTCCAGCGGCACATAGGCACCGCCGGCCTTGAGCACCGCCAGCAATGCGACGATCACCCTTTCGCTGCGCGGCAAGGCCACGCCGACCCGGCTTTCCGGGCCGACACCCCGCGCGATCAACGCGTGGGCCAACTGGTTGGCGCGCTGATCGATATCGCCATAGCTGAAACGCTGACCGGCGAAGATCACCGCCGTGCGCTCCGGGCTCTGGGCGGCGAGTTCGGCGATGCGCTGGTGAACGGCGATGCTCACCGGATACGGCTGTGACTGATTATTGGCCTGTTGCTGCGCCAGCTCGGCGGCATTGGCCAGGGCGATTTCGCCGAGGTTGCGTTCCGCCGACTCGGCGAACTGCTCCAGCAGTTGCAGCAGGTGCGCACTGATGCGCTCGATCGCCGACGTGGAAAAATGCGCCCGGTCGAAGCTGTAATGCAGCGCCAACGTCTGGCCCAGCGTCACGGCCACGCTCAACGGATAGTGGGTTTGCTCAAGGTTGGCGACTTTGCCGAACACCACGCCTTGCTCCGCGCCCTGCTGCAGCGCCTGGGCAATCGGGTAGTTCTCGAACACCAGAATGTTGTCGAACAGGGCTTCGCCACCCTGCTCGGCCCAGCGTTGAATATCCGCCAGCGGCGTGTGTTCAAACTCGCGCAAGTTGAGGTTTTGCGCCTGTACGGCTTGCAACCAGTTGCCGACGCTCTGGTCCGAACGCGGCGCGCCGATTACCGGCAAGGTATTGATGAACAGACCGACCTGCTGCTCGATACCGGGCAAGTCTGCCGGGCGCCCGGCTACCGTAGCGCCGAAGGCCACCGCTTCGTGACCGGTGTAGCGTTGCAACAACAGCAGCCACGCAGCTTGCACCAAAGTGTTGAGGGTGACTTTCTGTTGCCGGGCAAAAGCTTCAAAACCTTGGGTATGACTGACTTCCAGGGTCTGGAAGTGATCGCCGTGCCCGCTCAGGGTTTCGTTGCCGGACACCACCAGGGCCAGTCGGGTCGGCTCTTGCAAAGCGGCCAACGGCTCGCGCCAGAAGTCCTGGCTCAATTGCCCATCCTGACATTGCAGCCAACCGATGTAATCGCGATAGCACCCGACAGAGGACGCCGGCGCCCGGCCGCTGTAACGCTGCAAGACTTCGCCAAGCAACTGCGAATTGCTCCAGCCGTCCATCAGGATGTGGTGATGGGTATAAATCAGATGCCAGCTATCGGTCGCGGTTTGCACCAGCACCAGTCGCAGCAATGGCGCCTGGCTCAGGTCGAAGCCTTGCTGGCGTTCGGCATCGGCCCGTTCACGCAAGGCCTGAACCTGATCGCCACGCTCACGCCAGTCCAGCACAGTGAACGGCAACTCAACCTGTTTGTGGACGATCTGCACCGGTTGCTCCAGTTCACCCTGCCAGACAAAGCCTGTGCGCAGAATGCCCTGAGCGTCGACAGTGGCCTGCCAGGCCGCGCGGAAACGCTCGGGGTCGATGCCTTGAACATCGACCCGCAGCTGGTTGATGTACTCGCCCGCCGCCTGCTCGTAAAGGGTGTGGAACAACAACCCCTGCTGCATCGGCGACAGCGGATAGAGGTCGTCGAGTTGTCCGGCGGCCACCGGCAGTGCATCGAGTTGCGCCTGGGTGATGCGCGCCAGCGGGAAGTCCGACGGCGTGGCCTGTGGGGCCTCAAGGGTGCAGCAATGCTCGATCAACGCGTTGAGTTCGACAGCGTATTGATCAACCAGCGATTGGATGGTCGCCGTGTCGAACATCTCGCGGCTGAAGCACCAGCACATCGACAGCTCACCGCCGTACACCTGACCTTCGACCGTCAGCCAGTTGGCCAACGGTGCCGACGGATCCTGGGCGGCGCCGCTGTCTTCGCTGGACGGCACAAATAGCGCTGCCTCGTCGAACTGGCGGTCGAATTGCCCGAGGTAATTGAAGGTGATGCGCGGTTGCGGCAGGGCCGCCAGTACCGTGCTCGTTTGCGGATCGGCCAGGTAGCGCAGCACACCGTAACCCAGACCTTTGTCCGGCACCGCGCGCAGCTGCTCCTTGACGGTTTTGATCGAGGCGCCGAGATCGTCGGCCGGGATCAGGTTGACCGGGAACAAACTGGTGAACCAGCCGACGGTGCGGGTCAAATCGATGTCGTCGAACAGGTCTTCGCGGCCATGCCCTTCGAGCTGGATCAGCGTGCTGCCCTGCCCGGTCCAGCGGCACACGGCCCGCGTCAGCGCGGTCAGCAGCAGATCGTTAACCTGCGTGCGATACGCCGCCGGTGCCTGTTGCAGCAGTTTGCGGGTTTGCTCGGCGTCGAAGGTCAGTTCGACTTTCTGCTCGAAACGGTTTTGCAGTGCGCCGTCAGGGCGGTCGCACGGCAAGTCGTTTTGCGGCGCATCGCGCAGTTGCGTCTGCCAATAATCGACAGTGTTCTGGAACGTTGGCAGGTGGCTTTGCAGACGCGCCACCCAACGTTGGTAGGAACTGGTTTTCGCCGCCGCCGTCAGCGTCGAGCCGTCGCGTGCCTGACTGTAGAACTGCTGAAGATCCTCCAGCAACACCCGCCACGAAACCCCGTCAACCACCAGGTGATGAATAGCCAACAGCAGCCGTTGCGTGCCGTCGGCCATGTCCACCAACAGCGCTCGCAGCAATGGGCCGTGACTCAGATCAAGACTGCGCTGGGCTTCGTCGCACAAGGCATTCAACGCTTCGACCGATTGCGCCGAGCGTTGCCACAACACCGACTCGCTGGACGCCGCGCCATAGGCTTGCTGCCAACCGGCACCAGTCATTTCATAGCGCAGACGCAAACCGTCGTGATGTGTGAGCAACTGCGTCAATGCTTGATCCAGCGCCCCCGCATCCAGCGTTTCGCGCGGTACCAGCAGCAGCGACTGGTTCCAGTGTTGACGCTGCGCAATGGCTTGCTCGAAGAACCAATGCTGCACCGGCGCCAGGGCCACCGAACCAACGGCTGGACCTTGATCAATCAGGTTCTGCTCGCCGCTGCGGGCCACTTGCGCCAGGCTGCGGATGGTCTGGTGCTGGAACAGGTCTTTGGGGCTCAACACGATGCCCGCCTGACGCGCGCGGCTGACCACTTGCATCGACACAATGGAGTCACCGCCCAGCTCGAAGAAGTTGTCTTCCAGGCCGACGTTGTCGATGGCCAGAACGTCCTGCCAGATCGCTGCCAGCGACTTTTCCAGCACCGTGCGTGGCGCCACGTGTTCGCGTTGCTGCTGAGTGCCGTCGACCGCAGGCAAGGCTTTGCGGTCGAGTTTGCCGTTGGGCGTCAACGGCAATTGTTCGAGGAATAACAGATAAGCCGGCACCATGTAGTCCGGCAAATGTTGGCGCAGGACGGCTTTCAGGGTTTCACGCAGGCTCGCGTGAGCATCGGCATCGTCCGCCAGCACGGCGGCATCGGTCGGCACGATATAGGCGACCAGTTGCTGACCACTGGCGCCGTCTTGAGCCAGCACCGCCAGTTCGCGTACCGCGTCCTGCTGCAACAGCCGCGCTTCGATCTCACCGAGTTCGATGCGAAAACCACGAACCTTGACCTGATGGTCGATTCGACCGACGTATTGCAGTGCCCCATCGACCTGATAACGGGTCAGGTCACCGGTGCGATACAGGAGCTCACCGTTGCCGGCGAACGGGTTCGGCAGGTACTTCTCGGCCGTCATGCCCGGCCGGCCCAGATAACCGCGGGCGATGCCGGCGCCGGCCAGGTACAGCTCGGCCGATACGCCCTGAGGTACCGGTTGCAGATCGGCGTCCAGCAAATAGCTGGCGGTGTGTTTGAGTGGCCGACCAATGTTGGCGGTGCCGCCGGCTTCGCGCCGAGTCCAGGTGGAATAGGTGGTGTCTTCCGATGGACCGTAAAGATCGTAGACATGCTCCACGGTCGGTTGCTGATACAGCGCCTCCACCAGACTCTGCTTCAGCTGCTCACCGGCCAGGTTGATGATGCGCACGCTCGGCGGGATCTGCCCGTCGCGCTGCAAGGCATTGATCGCCGACGGCACGGTATTGATCAGGCGCACCTGATCCCGGGCCGGCAACAACGGCAACTCCAGGGCATTGCGCGCGATGATCACCGAACCGCCGTTGGCCAGGGTGACAAACAGCTCCCACACCGACAGGTCGAAACACACCGACGTCGACGCCAATACCCCCTGAATATCGTCGCGGCTGTACACCGACTGCGACCAGTCGATCAGCGCCAGCACATTGCGATGAGCGATGGCCACGCCTTTGGGTTTGCCGGTAGAACCGGAGGTGTAGATCACGTACGCGAGATTATCCGGTGTGACGCGGGATACCGGCGCGCTGCTCGGATAAGCGGCCAGCCATGGCTCGGCGGCGTCCATCAGCAGCACTTGGGTGCCCGCCGTCACGTTCAAGGTTGCAGCAACAGCCTGCTCGGTCAGCAAAACCAGTGCGCGACTGTCTTCGAGCATGTAGGCCACGCGATCGGCCGGGTAATCCGGGTCCAACGGCACGTAGGCACCACCGGCCTTGAGCACCGCAAGGAGCGTGACCAACAGGCTGTCCGAGCGCTGCATCGCTACGCCGACCCGCACTTCCGGGCCCACGCCCAACCCGATCAATTTATGCGCCAGACGGTTGGCCTGAGCGTCGAGTTCGGCGTAAGTCAGCTGTTTCGCGGCGAAGGTCACCGCCAGCGCGTCCGGCATGGCCGCGACTTGCCTGGCGATCAGCTCATGGATGCACAGGCTGTCGGCGAAACCTTGGTCAGCGCGGTTCCAGTCATGGACGATGCGCTGGTATTCCGCCGCTTCAAGCAACGGCAAATCGCTGATGCGCTGCTGGCTGTCGCTGACCATGCCGTGCAGCAGATGGGTCCAGTGCCGTGCCATGCGGGCGATCGTCGGGGCGTCGAACAGGTCATTGGCGTAGGTCAGCGCGGCGTGCAGTTTGCCGGCCTTTTCATAGGTGTCCAGGCTCAGGTCGAACTGAGTGGTACGCCCTTCCCATTCGATCACGCCCAGCTCCAGGCCCGACGCGGTGGTCACCGTGGAAATGTCCGCGACCTGTGGCTGGTGGTTGTACATCACCTGGAACAACGGCGTGTGACTGAGGCTGCGCTCCAGCTTCAACGCTTCCGCCAGCCGCTCGAACGGCAAATCCTGATGGGCCTGGGCGCCGAGGGCGGTTTCCCTGATGTCACTGAGCAAATCCGCCACGCGGGTCTGGCCGTCGAGCCGGGTGCGCAGCACTTGGGTGTTGACGAAGAAGCCGATCAGGCCTTCGATTTCACCGCGGTTGCGGTTGGCGATTGGCACGCCGACGCGAATGTCGGTCTGCCCGGTGTAACGGTGCAGCAACGCGTTGAAAGCGCCGAGCAACAGCATGAACAAGGTGATGTTGTGTTTCTGCGCGGTGGCACGCAATTGCTCGGCCAGTTGACCATCGACGCCGAATTCATAACGCGTGCCGCGATAGCTGGGCATTGCCGGGCGTGGGTGATCGGTGGGCAGCTCCAGCACCGGATGATCAAAGCCCAATTGGGCTTGCCAGTAGTCCAGTTGCCGCGCCTGCTCGCCGGCTTCCAGCCAGCGGCGTTGCCACAACGCATAGTCGCTGTACTGAATCGGCAGCGGTGCGAGCTGCGGTTGCGTGCCTGCATCGTGGGCGTCGTAGCAGCGGATGAACTCATCGATCAACACATTCATCGACCAGCCATCAGAAACGATGTGGTGCAGGGTCAGCAACAGCACGTGCTCCTGCTCGGCGAGCTTGAGCAGCTTGACCCGCAGCAGCGGCCCGACCGCGAGGTCGAACGGCAGCAGCGATTGCTGTTGGGCGGCCTCGGCCACGGCCTGCTCGCGCTCAAGGGCCGGCAACCCGCTGAAATCGACCTGCTCGATCAGCAACGGTGCACTGGCTGGCACTTGTTGCAGGGTCTCGTCGGCCTGACGCTTAAACACCGTGCGCAGGGTTTCATGACGCGCCATCAGGCTGGCGAACGCTTGCTCCAGGGCCGGCAGGTTCAATCGCCCGGTCAGGCGCACCGCGCCCGGCAAGTTGTAGGCGCCGCTGTGCGGGTCCAGCTGCCAGAGAAACCACATGCGCTGCTGAGCATAGGACAGCGCTTGCCGGTCCTCGGCCTCGACCCCTTGCGGAATCGGAAAACGGGCGAAGTCCACGCCCTCCTTGTGCAAGGCCGCAAGGAACATCTGGCGCTTTTCCAGGGGCAACCCGATAAACCGGCGAGCAAGTTTCAAGGAGTCTTCAGCATTCATTTCTTAGCATCCGGATCAGTAGGCAGGAAGCACAAAGGCACGTCGTCCCAATAAAACGAATGCAGACCGGAAAAATTAGCGTTTGAGAACAAGTATCAGGAAGGGAGGTAATGCGAGGAAATACAGATGGCCATAACCCTTGTGGGAGCGAGCCAGTGTGGCGAGGGGGCAAGCCCTAATGCCTGTCAGTTAAGGCGGAATCTGTAGGAGCGAGGCTTGCCCGCGAAGAACGATGACGCGTAATACTTGAAAAACCGCGGTGCATTCTTCGCGGGCAAGCCTCGCTCCTACAGAAATTTCGCTTAACTGACAGGTATTGAGGCAAGCCCCCTCGCCACACTGGCTCGCTCCCACAGGGGGAAACCGGGTGGATATTCAGGCCGTGGCAACCAAGGCATGCCGCCGATGATGAACATCCAGCTGATCCTTGATCACCCGTAGCACCTTGGCTTCGTGCTCATGGATGAAGAAGTGCCCACCGGCCAGCATGTCCACCGAAAAGCTGCCATGGGTTTCCTTGCTCCAGCCGATCAACTGCTCGGTGGTGGCCTTGTCGGACGCGCCCCCCAGCACGTGCACCGGGCATTCGAGCAATGGCCGCTGCACCGGCTGAAAGCGTCCGCACAACAGAAAGTCCGCGCGCAGGATCGGCAGTGTCAGGCTCATCAGCTCTTCATTGGCCAGCACCTCTTCGCTGGTGCCATTGAGCGTTCGTAGCTGTTCGATCAACTGCGCATCGGTTTTCGGCTCGGCAAAGCCGCGGTCGTAGTCGGCGCGCATCGTTGGCGCCGCCGTTCCCGAGGCAAACAGGGCCACCGGCGCCGGGCAGCCCAGCGCACGAAAGGCGTGGGCCATCTCGCACGCCAGCAAGGCGCCCAGGCTATGACCAAACAAGGCATAGGGCGCCTTGAGTGTCGAACGCAGTTCCCTGGCCAATTGCATCGCCAGTGCGCGCATGTCGGTGTGCAGCGGTTCGCCGAACCGTGCGCCCCGCCCCGGCAGCTCTACCGGCTGCAACTGCAGCCATTGCGGCAACTTGCGTCGCCAGCGGCTGTAGACCATGGCACTGGCGCCAGAATACGGCAGGCACAGCAGGGTCAGCTCGGTCACCACGTTTTACCTCAAAAAGTCGTCTGTAAGGGAGGACGGTCCGCAAGCGGCGCAAATTAGTCAGCGTCGGTTAAATTTCCCCTATAGGTGCTCGTTCCTGTTCAGATTAAAACCAGTTCGGACCAAAACCACGTTCGGTGAATTTCTGGGTGACTCAGGAAGAGGCTGGTAACCCGACGGTTAAATGGCGAAAACTCTGCACCGCCGAACCCAACACCACGGCACCGGCGGCAATCGCCACCCAGAACCCGCTGCGCGCACCGAACGCATCCACCAGCCAGCCCGAACTGGCCGCACCGATCGCCACGCCGATGCTCAAACCGGTGACCAGCCAGGTCAGGCCTTCGGTGAGCCTGGCCGGCGGCACGATGCGCTCCACCAACGCCATGGCCACAATCAGGGTCGGTGCAAAGAACAACCCGGCGACGAACACCGCCAGCGACAGCCCGAAAATATTGGCCGCCAACAGCAACGGCAACGTGGTCACCGCCGTCGCCACCCCGCCGCAGAGGAACAGTAGAGGCAGCGGCAGTTTCGAGCGCAATGCACCGAACGCCAATCCGGCCAGGCACGAGCCAATGGCATATACCGACAGCACAATGCTCGCCGCCGCCGGTTGCCCCTGTTGCTCGGCGAACGCAACGCTGACCACATCCACCACGCCGACGATGGTGCCCATGGCGACCATCAACAACATCAGCAACTGGATCTCGCTTGAACGGATGATCGAGCCCTGATGATGCTCTTCATGAGGATGCACCGGCGGTTCGGTCCCACGTTGCAACACAAACGCCGTGACCCCGATCGCCAGCATCAGCAACGCCGCCAATGGCCCCGCCTCCGGGAACGCCACCACGCACAACCCCACCGACAGCGGCGGCCCGACAATAAAGCAGAGTTCGTCCAGCACCGATTCCAGCGCATAAGCGGTTTGCAACTCAGGGCGGCCGCGATACAACTCGGTCCAACGCGCCCGCACCATCGCCGACATACTCGGCATGCAACCGGCCAGCGCGGCAAACGCAAACAACGTCCAGTGCGGCGCCTGCAACCGGGTACAGAGCAACAGCATCAACAACGCCCCGCCACCGACCAGTGCCGATACCGGCAAGATCCGGCTTTGCCCAAAACGGTCCACCAGCCTTGAGACCTGCGGCGCACAAAACGCCGTGGCCAAGGCAAAGATCGCGGCGATGGAGCCGGCCAGGCCGTAACCGCCCTTCAATTGCGAGAGCATGGTGATCAGGCCGATGCCGGTCATGGAAATCGGCATGCGCGCGATCATGCCGGCCAGCACAAAGGCGCGTGCACCTGGGGCGTGAAACAGCTCGCGGTAGGGGTTTGCCATGGGATCCGGCCTCAACAAGGGCCTGCAACTTGCCACAAACGTCTGCCCCGGGGAAAGCGTCGAATTGTTGGTTGAGTGTGAACGGCGGTTTGCTGGCAAATGAACTCTCTGCGGCCCAAACCGGTCAGCTAGTTAGGCCCTCAGATCCCGGAGCTCTGCGGCAATGGCTGATCCTTCCGAACGACAAAGTGCCATCGACGCCCACGGTATCATTGGCGACATGCGCAGCGCAGCGCTGGTCAACGACAAGGGCAGCGTGGACTTTTTCTGCTGGCCGGAATTCGACAGTCCATCGATTTTCTGTTCACTGCTGGACGGCCCCGAAGCCGGCATCTTCCAGCTTGCTCCGGACTTGCCCGATGCCCGCCGCGAACAGATTTACCTGCCCGACACCAACGTCCTGCAAACCCGATGGCTCAGCGATCATGCGGTGGTCGAAGTCACCGACCTGCTGCCCATCGGCGACAGCGAGGATGATTTGCCTATGTTGATGCGTCGGGTGCGAGTGGTCAGCGGTCAAGCGACGATCCGCATGCGCTGCGCCGTGCGTCATGACTATGCCCGGGCTCCCATCAAGGCTCGGGCACGCGATCGGAATGTGTATTTCGAGGCCACCGGCCAGCCAGCCATGCAGCTGTGTTCGGATCAGTCCTTGCGCGTCGAGGGCCATGCGGCCGTCGCCGAATTCATTCTCGAACAGGACCAGAGCGCCGAGTTCCTCCTCGGCGGCGTTGACGATGCGCGCTTCAAGGAAGGCGCCGCCGCATTGTGCCTGGAGCGCACCCTGAAGTTCTGGCGCGACTGGATCGGCCAGTCCAGTTATCGCGGTCGCTGGCGGGAAATGGTCAATCGCTCGGCCCTGGCTCTGAAGCTGCTGACCTCGCGCAAGCACGGCGCCATCCTCGCCGCCGCTACCTTTGGCCTGCCGGAGGTTCCCGGTGGCGAACGCAACTGGGACTATCGCTACACCTGGATCCGCGATGCCTCGTTCACCGTCTATGCCTTCATGCGCCTGGGCTTCGTCGAAGAAGCCAACGCCTACACGCGCTGGTTGCGCGGTCGGGTCAGGGATTGTCACGGCAAGACCATGAAACTCAACATCCTCTACGCCATCGATGGCCGTCAGGAACTGCCGGAAACCGAACTCTCGCACTTGTCCGGTCATGGCGGCGCGACACCGGTACGCATCGGTAATCAGGCCTGGGATCAAATCCAGCTCGACATTTTCGGCGAGCTGTTGGACGCGGTGTACCTGGTTAACAAGCACGGTGAAGCGATTTCCCATGAAGGCTGGAAACACACCGTGGAAGTGGTCGATCAGATCTGCGAAACCTGGCAGCAAAAAGACGTCGGCATCTGGGAAATGCGCGGCGAGCAGTATCATTTCCTGCACTCGCGACTGATGTGCTGGGTGGCCGTGGACCGGGCCATCCGGCTGGCCTCCAAACGCTCGCTACCCGCCCCGTTCGCCCGCTGGGACCAGACCCGTCAAGCGATCTACACCGATATCTGGAGCAACTTCTGGAACGAAGAACGCGGGCATTTCGTCCAGCACATCGGCGGCACCGGCCTCGACGGCTCGATGCTGCTGATGCCGCTGGTGCGCTTCGTCAGCGCCAAGGATCCGCGCTGGATCGCGACCCTTGAAGCCATCGAAAAAAGCCTGGTGCGCGCGGGCATGGTCTACCGCTACCGCAACGACGACAACCAGATCGACGGCCTGCCCGGCACCGAAGGCGCCTTCGCCGCGTGCTCGTTCTGGTACGTCGAATGCCTGGCCCGGGCCGGCCAGGTGGAGAAGGCGCACCTGGAGTTCGAGCAATTGCTGAAGTATGCCAACCCGTTGGGGCTGTATGCCGAAGAGTTCGACAGCCATGCCCGGCATTTGGGAAATACACCGCAAGCGCTGACGCACCTGGCACTGATCAGCGCGGCGAGTTTCCTGAACAGGAAGTTGAGCGGGGAGAAAAACTTCTGGCAGCCTTGAGACCGCGTCAGCTTCTTCGCGGGCAAGTCGGATCGCCGCACCGCTCGCTCCTACAGATATTGGTGATCTGTAGGAGCGAGGCTGTTGTGGCTCAATGTTTTTGGACCATGATGTAGGAGTGTCGATCTAAGGAAGCATCATGGGATATCGGGTTGTTAACGCCGAGGAAAAAGCGGAAGCCATTCGCTTGGTTGTAGAAATGAATTAC
>NZ_JAKLSP010000005.1:0-221213 GCF_022014505.1 Pseudomonas sp. PGPR40
TCCTAACAAGTCTGCTCTGACGCTACATGCCGTTGCGGTATCAGCCTCTCATCGTGCTTGATGCCTGGCGCATTCACTTGTTTGTTGCGCGACAGCGCGGCGCCTTGGCGGCGGGGAATCTCCTACAGGGTTTGGTGTCGTATGTGATTATTGCGAACGACACCAAACCCTGTAGGAGCGAGGCTTGCCCGCGAAGAGGCCCGCTCAGGCACCACAAATTCCCAGGACTAATCCATCACTAGGCATCGCCCGAAGCCCGAACCCGCAACCGCCGCCCAATCACATCCAGCCATTAATCAACAAACAGGCAGAAACGCAAACGTGGCGGGAGGTTTCCCTCACGCCACGTTAATTTGTCAGACACACAATTATTTAATCCGCAGAACTGCGAGACGCCAATTCTTTCAATTTGATCTCAGCCAGCGGATGCCCGACTTTCGCCGCCATTTCCCACCAGCGAGCCGCTTCAACCGGATCCGGCGCCTTGCTCGGCGTTCCGGCCAGGCTGATAACGCCAACCTGATAGGCCGCTTTGCCATCCCCCGCCAACGCAGCCAGGCGCAGTAATCGCACACCCTCCTCGCGCGCACCAAGACCGACGCCACGAAAGGTCAGAATGTGGCCGTAGAAGCTCTGGGCGCCGACATCACCCAGGTTCGCCATACGGGCGAATTGGCCCTCGAGCCAATTCCAGCCTCGCGGCTGACGCACAAACCACGACCAGTGGAACAATCGACGGGCCAGCCAGTAACCGGCCCGCGCCTTGAGTCGTAGAAACACTCAGGCTTCCGCCGACTCGGGGTACTCGTATTCGAACACCCGCACCACTTCCGAAGCATGCCAGGACGCGGCAGCCACGCCATCGGACGGTCCGGAAAAGCGCCCGAGGCGCTCGACACATTCAAAGAAGCCGGTGCGCGGCAAGCGGCTGGCGCCCTGGCTGATCACCAACGAGCTGCGCAACGGCTGCTCGGCTCTGGCATCCAGCGCGGCCAGATGCTCAAGGGCTGCGGTCAATGTTTGCATGGCCGGCGTGGGTAGCTGCAAACGCTCCAGCAACGCCCGATAAGTCAAAAGATGGCGCTGACGACGCGCCTGGTCCAGCTCCCCCAACAATCCATCCCAATGTTGACGACTGATGCGTACGCTCACGATTCATCCCTCCATCCTGGCACCGTCAATTCCCAGGCGAGGCTGCGGCGAATAGCAGCGTCGGGTTGACGCTCACCGCTTTCGATCAAGGCGAGATATGACGGGCTGATGCCTACCGTGCGGGCGAGCGCCTCAATGGCGATGCCCTTCCCTTCGCGCAAACTGCGTAGTTGATCCAGACCCGGAAGAATCGGGTCTGGTGTCACCGCGCAAGGCACTGTGGCGTCGCGCGCTGGTTGTTGCTTGATGCCTGCTGCTTTCAGTAGAGCCTGATACTGAGCCCATGGCAGAACCGCATACTCGGGTTCGCCTTCGCGTGTAATTATCTGAATATCCATGACTACCCCGTAGGACAACGACACTTAGCGAGTCGGCGCTTTTCCTTAGAAGTGTAATCCTAACAGCGGCCAAGGTCGCGGGGGGGTATGAATATAGGGAGGATTCTGAATTGGCTCAGTTTTTTTTCGGGCCCTGAAGCTGCAGTTGTTCCGGGGTATCGGGCAGGCGTTCGACCACCGCGAGCTTCTCCGGCAGCTGGCGCTTGCGCCAGGCGCGGAAGGCGTTGAGCTCGTCATCGAGGACTTTCATCAACCAGGCGAGCACGGCAATGTCGTCGAGCATGCCAAACATTGGAAGGAAATCCGGGATCGCATCGAGCGGACTCAGGAAGTACATCAGCCCCGCCACCACCGAAACTATTGCTTTCGGGCTGATGGCCCGGTATTCGCCACGCCAGTAAGCCAGGCAGAGTGCCTGTAACAGGCGCAGATCGTCTTTGAGCTTACCCAGACGATTCCCCTGGCTGGCACCTTTGCTGGCAACCGCGAACAGCAGGGTCGGCAAACGACCACGGGCGAGCAGGCGTCCGGCCAGAGGCAGGAAACGAGCGAAATTCCAGGGCGTTTTCATTTGTTCCTCTCGCTGAAATGTTATCCACACAAATTGTGGATAACCTTGTGAACAGAGCTGCATTTCATCGCTGAAAGCCCCGTCTCATAAGGGCCTGACTCAGATCGGGCGTTTTTTACTCACATAAAAAAACCCCAAGATTTCATTGACTTGGCGTTCTGGCCCGTCTAGATCGAGCGCTCTCACTGGCTATGACTTCAGCGTACCGCATCCGTTCGCTTTGTTTACCTCCACTGAACGCCAGATGCAACAACGCCCCGCATAAGCGAGGCGTTGTTGTCAGAGCGGACGCGGATTACTGGGGGGCGTCTTGTTTTGCTGGATCCTTGATGGCCAGCAGCTCCAGGTCGAATACCAGCACCGAGTTGGCTGGGATCGCCGGGCTTGGGCTTTGGGCGCCGTAAGCCAGTTCGCTAGGGATGTACAGTTTGTACTTCTCGCCAACGTGCATCAGTTGCAGGCCTTCGACCCAACCCGGAATCACACCGCTGACCGGCAGATCGATCGGGCTGCCGCGCTCGACGGAACTGTCGAAAACGGTGCCGTTGGTCAGTTTACCGGTGTAGTGAACAGTCACCACGTCGGTCGGCTTGGGCTGTGCGCCATCGGCCTTCTTGACCACTTCGTATTGCAAACCGGAAGCCGTGGTGATGACACCCGCTTTCTTGCCGTTCTCTTCGAGGAATTTCTTGCCGGCAGCGGCCGACTCTTCGCTCATCTTGGCCAAACGTTCTTCAGCACGCTTCTGCAATGCTGCGAAGGCTTCAACCAGTTCCTCATCCTTCAGCTTCTGTTCTTTCTTGCCGACGGCATCTTCGATGCCTTGGGCTACGGCTTTGGAATCCAGGTCATCCATGCCTTCTTGAGCCAGGCTTTTGCCCATGTTCAGGCCAATGCCGTAGGAAGCTTTTTGCGCCGGGGTTTTCAGCTCTACGCTGGTCTGCGAATCACAACCCGCAAGTACCAGGCCAACCAGGGCCACCGCCGCCGCCAACCGATGCTGTTTCATGCTATTTCCTTGTTCATGCGCCTAAAGGGCAATCGAGTAAAGCCGCGAGCTTATCAGGCGGCCACGACCAATGGCTACCGGCATGAGAGCAGGAAACGTCTGATAAGTTCAGGTGTTTAAACGCATTTCGGGATTAGAACGATGAAGCTTCTGTCATCTGGCTCTTACAGCGTCGTATGCAGGTTCCCACAGCCTCCGGCGTAATGGCCTCTTGCCGCATCTCGTCAGCTGAGGCATAAGACAGCTACAAACTGACAAGGATGTTTATCTTGCGCCTCATATTCCGCTTGCTGATTCTGATCGCTGTACTGCTGGGGCTGTCCCTTGCCGTGGTGCTGTACTACGTTGCCAACCCGAAATTGCCGGTCTGGTCACCGGCACAACAGGTGAATTATCTGGAGCAATGGAGCGCCGCCGACCGACAGACTTACTACTTCACGCCTCAGGGTACCCAGGTCAAAGGTTTGCGCTATGACTGGTTCAACGCCCTGGAACTGCCCTTCTCGCAACGCCGATTCGCCGCTCCCGAATACCTCGCACGCTTTGGTTTTCTGATCGACCCGAACCAGAAAGCTACGCCGAACAACCCTGGTAACCTGCCTGTCGGCTTTGCCCGTCATCAAAATCCCGGCAGTCAGGACGAGTTTCTGGACATCACTTGTGCCGCCTGCCACACCGGCGAATTGCGCTTCAATGGCCAGGCCGTGCGCATCGACGGCGGCTCGGCACAGCATGTGTTGCCGTCCAGCGTTCCTACGCTGCGAGGCGGAAGTTTCGGACAAGCACTGGTCGCCAGTCTGACCTCGACTTACTACAACCCCTGGAAATTCGAACGTTTCGCACGCAACGTTCTGGGTCAGGACTACGACGCCCGGCATCAACAGCTGCGCAAAGACTTCAAAGTCTCCCTCGATACCTTCTTGAAAGTCGCCTGGAACGACACCCATCGCGGCCTCTACCCCACCGAAGAAGGCCCCGGTCGTACTGACGCCTTCGGGCGTATTGCCAACGCCAGCTTCGGCGACGCGATTTCACCCGCCAACTACCGCGTGGCCAATGCTCCGGTGGACTACCCGCAACTGTGGGAGATGTGGACCTTCGACTGGGTGCAATGGAACGGTTCGGCGCAGCAACCGATGGCCCGTAATATCGGTGAAGCCTTGGGTGTGGGCGCTACGCTGAATTTCTTCGACAGCAGCGGGCAGCCGCTCAAGGGCGACGACCGCTACCCGTCCAGCGTCAGGGTGCGCGATCTGCACCGGATCGAAGAAACGCTGCAACGACTCAAACCGCCTGCCTGGCCGGAGGCCCTGTTGGGCAACATCGATAAGCCCATGGCCGCAAAAGGCCGCGAACTGTTCGCTGAAAACTGCGCAGGGTGTCATGTACCTCGCGTCACACAAAGCGACGGCAGACCGGTGCAACATCTGAAATTGCTGCCTGTGGAGGTGGTTGGCACAGACCCCGGCGCCGCCAACAACATTGCCGACCATCGATTCGACCTGACGGCCTTGCAGTGGGATCCGGCAGAGCTTGCGCAACTGGACGTACAACTGCATCCCAAACCCACGGAACCATTGGATTTGAGCCAGTTATCAGTGGCCAAGGGATTGGCTTACGTCACTGCTTTCGTGGGCACCCAGGCCTACCGCGAAGCCAATGTGACGCCCGCAGAGCGCCCGAACCTGGACGGATTCGGCCTGCCGATCGGCGTTCAGGAATTACGCAGCTACAAGGCCCGACCACTGGCGGGCGTCTGGGCCACGCCGCCGTTTCTGCACAACGGTTCAGTACCGAGCATCTATCAACTGCTCTCGCCCCAGGATGAACGCGCGACCACATTCTACAAAGGCACCTTCGAATACGACCCCAAGCATTTGGGCTATCGCACCGAAGCCTTCACCAATGGTTTTGTGTTCGACACGCGCATCACCGGCAATCACAACAGCGGTCACGAGTTCCGGGCAGGCGAGCGCGGGAATGGCGTGATCGGTCGCCTGCTGCAACCGGAGGAACGCTGGGCGCTGCTGGAATACCTGAAAGTGCTGGGCGGCCCGCTGGAGTCGCAATTGCCAGACCACCGTCTCAGTCAAAAGGATTGACCCATGCTGATCACTCTCTGGTTGCGTCTGGGCGCCTTCCTTGGCAAAACCCTGCTGTGGTTGCTGGGTCTGGGCTTGCTCGGCTGGGCGCTGGTCATGGCCTGGTCCACCTGGCAGCATCGCGGCCCGGTGTCGGCTGAAGAGCTGATTCCGGAAGGCGAAGCGGCAATGACCCAGGACATCATCCAGACCGCCGTGCGTATCGTCGATCAACACCGTGAAAGTACCCGCTACCTGCGCGATGCCCATGCCAAGGCTCATGGCTGTGTGAAGGCCGAGGTTCAGGTGCTGCCGGATCTGGCGGCGGAGCTACGTCAAGGGGTGTTCAGCGAACCCGGCAAAACCTGGCAAGCGACGATGCGTCTGTCCAATGGCAATGCGTATCCGCAGTTCGACAGCATCCGCGATGCCCGGGGCATGGCGATCAAACTGTTCGATGTGCCCGGCAAACAGTTGCTGAGTGACCGACAAGGGCGCAACGAGCAGGATTTCGTGATGTTCAACCATCCGAACTTCTTTGTCAGCGATGTCGCCGAGTATCGTCAGAATGTGGCCGCTCAGGCTGATGGCAAAAAGGTGATGGCGTTCTTCCCGGGTTGGGACCCGCGCACCTGGCAGGTGCGCCATCTGTTTATTGCGCTGGCGACCCTTTCCCCTGCCCCGGCAAGCCCGACGCAGACCACTTACTTTTCGGTATCACCATACAAGTTTGGTGAAGCCAACGCCAAATTCCGGGTGATGCCGGATCCTGATAGCTGCCCGGCCTACGTGCTGCCTATGCAAAATGAAAACCTGCCGAACTTCCTGCGCAGTGCGCTGAACCAGCAGTTATCGACCGATCGAGTGCCGGCGTGTTTCGTCTTGCAGATCCAGCGCCAGGATGTGGGCAAGTACATGCCGATCGAAGACACCAGTATCGAGTGGAGCGAAAGCTACGCGCCCTTCGAAACCGTGGCCAGGATCAAACTGCCTGCCCAGGACTTCGACACCCCGGCGCTGAACCTGCAATGCGACAATCAGTCGTTCAACCCATGGTTCGGCCTTGAAGCCCATAGGCCGATTGGCGGGATCAACCGGTTGCGCAAAGCCGTTTACGAAGCTGTCAGCGACTATCGACACAGTCGCAACGCCGAACGATAGGCAAGGTAGAAACGAAAAAGGCTTTTCGTAGGAGCCAGGCTTGCCGGCGAAGGCGCTCTTAAGGACGCCTTCGCCGGCAAGCCTGGCTCCTACAATTACCCGAACAGGTCGCTTTTTCAGTGGAAGACCAGCACAAAGCCAAATCCCAGACAGCAAAAAGCCCGCATTAAGCGGGCTTTCTGTGGTGACCTGGCGTTCAGTGTTCCAGGTTACCGAATATGGCGCAGCGGACGGGACTCGAACCCGCGACCCCCGGCGTGACAGGCCGGTATTCTAACCGACTGAACTACCGCTGCGCGTAGCGTTGAAAGTAAATGGTGGGTGATGACGGGATCGAACCGCCGACATTCTGCTTGTAAGGCAGACGCTCTCCCAGCTGAGCTAATCACCCTTTACCTTCGTTGCGGGGCGCATTATGCCACAGGTTTTTATAAAGTGTTGATTTATTTGAAGTTTTTTTCAAAAAATCTAAAAACCGGTGAAACGATGCAACCCACAGGAACAACAGTGAAACTTGAGGCAGAAAAAAGCCCGCCTAAGCGGGCTTTTCCGTGGTGACCTGGCGTTCAGCGTTCCAGGTTACCGAATATGGCGCAGCGGACGGGACTCGAACCCGCGACCCCCGGCGTGACAGGCCGGTATTCTAACCGACTGAACTACCGCTGCGCGTAACACTTAAAACGAATGGTGGGTGATGACGGGATCGAACCGCCGACATTCTGCTTGTAAGGCAGACGCTCTCCCAGCTGAGCTAATCACCCTTCGCTTCGGTGTGGCGCGCATTCTACGGAGCGACCCAACCTCTGGCAAGTACTTTTTTAAATAATTTCCTCAGGCCTTCCAAAGGCTTAGCGAAGGGTTGGCCTATGACGCCGCGCGGAGAATAATGCCCCCCTTTGTATAAAGGAGAGACTCACCCCATGTGGTTCAAAAACCTGCTTATCTATCGCCTGACCCAAGATCTGCCTTTTGATGCTGAGGCGCTGGAAACTGCACTGGCCACCAAACTGGCGCGTCCATGTGCAAGCCAGGAGTTGACCACCTACGGTTTCGTCGCGCCGTTCGGCAAAGGCGAAGATGCCCCACTGGTGCATGTCAGCGGCGATTTCCTGCTGATTGCCGCACGCAAGGAAGAACGCATTCTGCCAGGCAGCGTTGTACGTGACGCCGTCAAGGAAAAGGTCGAAGAGATCGAAGCCGAGCAAATGCGCAAGGTCTATAAGAAGGAACGCGATCAGATCAAGGATGAAATCATCCAGGCTTTCCTGCCCCGCGCCTTTATCCGTCGCTCGTCGACCTTCGCCGCCATCGCGCCGAAACAGGGTCTGATCCTGGTTAACTCGGCCAGCCCGAAACGTGCCGAAGACCTGCTGTCCACCCTGCGCGAAGTGATTGGCACCCTGCCGGTGCGTCCGCTGACCGTAAAAATGTCCCCGACCGCGACCATGACCGAGTGGGTCACCACCCAGAAAGCCGCGAATGATTTCTTCGTGCTGGACGAGTGCGAACTGCGCGATACCCACGAAGACGGCGGCATCGTGCGTTGCAAGCGTCAGGACCTGACCAGCGAAGAAATCCAGCTGCACCTGAGTACCGGCAAAGTGGTCACTCAACTGTCGCTCGCCTGGCAGGACAAACTGTCGTTCGTGCTCGACGACAAAATGGTGGTCAAGCGCCTGAAGTTCGAAGACCTGCTGCAAGATCAGGCGGAACAGGACGGTGGCGACGAAGCACTGGGCCAACTGGACGCCAGCTTCACCCTGATGATGCTGACGTTCGGCGACTTCCTGCCGTCGATGGTTGAAGCGTTGGGTGGTGAAGAGACCCCGCAGGGTATCTAAGCCGACGCACGGTCTAAATGTGGGAGCGGGCTTGCTCGCGAAGGCGATCTGCCATTCAACGATGATGTTGACTGCCAGGACGCCTTCGCGAGCAAGCCCGCTCCCGGCGAATCAAGCCGCCGACTTGATCCTCGGATTAATGATGGGCACTCTATGGCGCAACGCGGGGACGACCTCGCGGTTCGATCGAGTGATTAATCCGGGGACGACCCCATCCATCGATGGAGGTCTGTGATGTCCTGGATCATTCTGTTTTTCGCTGGTTTGTTCGAAGTCGGCTGGGCCGTCGGCCTGAAATACACCGACGGTTTCAGCCGCCCTCTTCCTACCGCACTGACCGTGGCCGCCATGGCGATCAGCCTTGGCCTGCTGGGCCTTGCCATGAAGGAATTACCGCTGGGCACGGCCTATGCGATCTGGACCGGGGTGGGTGCAGTCGGAACGGTAATCGCCGGGATCATTTTGTTTGGCGAATCCATGGCGCTGTTTCGGCTGGCCAGTGTGGCGTTGATCATTGCCGGGTTGGTTGGGCTCAAGATTAGCGCTTAGGCCTCTACCGTCTTCGCGGGCAAGCCTCGCTCCTACAGGGGTTGGTGTCGTATGTGATTATTGCGACCGACACAAAACCTGTAGGAGCGAGGCTTGCCCGCGATGAGGCCCGCCCGATCACCGACTATCTAACGGCCCCACGCAATTCCCCCACCAACCCTTGTAGTGTCGCCGGTTCAGCCACTTCAACGGCCACCGCCGGCCCCGCCACCAGAGTCACCCGCGACCACAGCCTGCGAAACACGCCCTTGTCCGGATCACGGCTGAAGAAACTTCCCCACAATCCCTGCAACGCCAGCGGAATCACCGGCACCGGTGTTTCTTCGAGAATCCGTGTCAGCCCGCCCTTGAACTCATTGATCTCGCCATCGGCAGTCAACTTGCCTTCAGGGAAAATGCACACCAACTCGCCATCCTTCAGATACTGGGCGATGCGAGTGAAGGCTTTTTCGTAGATCTGTATATCTTCCTGACGCCCCGCGATCGGAATTGCCCCGGCGGTGCGGAAGATGAAGTTCAGCACCGGCAAGTTGTAGATTTTGTAATACATCACAAAGCGAATCGGCCGACGCACTGCGCCGCCAATCAGCAAGGCATCGACGAACGACACATGGTTGCAAACCAGCAGTGCCGCGCCTTCATCGGGAATCAGCTGCAGATTGCGATGCTCGACACGGTACATGGAATGGCCGAGCAGCCAGATCATGAAACGCATACTGAACTCAGGGACGATCTTGAAGATGTAAGCGTTGACGCCGATGTTCAGCAGCGACACCACCAGGAACAGCTGCGGGATCGACAGCTTGGCGAGGCTCAGCAAGACGATCGACACAATCGCCGACACCACCATGAACAGGGCGTTAAGAATGTTGTTGGCGGCGATTACCCGTGCCCGTTCGTTCTCGACGGTGCGCGACTGGATCAGCGCATACAGCGGCACGATATAGAAACCGCCGAAGATTCCGAGCCCGAGAATATCGATCAACACCAGCCAGGCGTGGCCAAATACCAGGACTTCGATCCAGCCATGGCCAGCAACGCTGTCTGGAATCCCATCAGAATGCCACCACAGTAACAGGCCAAACACCGTCAGACCGAATGAGCCGAAAGGCACCAGACCGATCTCGACTTTGCGCCCGGAGAGCTTCTCGCAGAGCATCGACCCCAGTGCGATACCGACCGAGAACACCGTCAGAATCAGCGTCACCACGGTCTCGTCGCCGTGCATCCATTCCTTGGCATAGGCCGGAATCTGCGTCAGATAAATCGCCCCGACAAACCAGAACCATGAGTTGCCGACGATCGAACGCGATACCGCAGGGGTTTGCCCGAGACCCAGTTTCAAGGTGGCCCAGGACTGGCTGAAGATGTTCCAGTTCAGGCGCATTTGCGGCGATGCCGCCGCGGCCCGGGGAATGTTGCGGCTGGCGAGGTAACCGAGCACCGCGATACCGATGATGGCCGTGGACACCACCGGTGCGTAGTTGCTGGCGGACATCATGATCCCGGCACCAATCGTCCCGGCGAGAATTGCCAGGAAGGTGCCCATTTCTACCAGACCGTTGCCGCCCACCAGTTCTTCTTCGCGCAAGGCCTGCGGCAGGATCGAATACTTCACCGGCCCGAACAGCGCCGAATGGGTGCCCATGGCAAACAGCGCCACCAGCATCAGCGACAGGTGATCGAACATGAAACCGACCGCGCCCACCGCCATGATGACGATTTCCCCGAGCTTGATCAGACGGATCAGCGCGTCCTTGGCGAACTTTTCCCCGAACTGCCCGGCCAGCGCCGAAAACAGGAAAAACGGCAGGATAAACAGCAACGCACACAAGTTGACCCAGATCGAGCGGTCACCCTCGATAGTCAGCTTGTACAAAATGGCGAGAATCAGCGACTGCTTGAAGATGTTGTCGTTGAACGCCCCAAGCGACTGCGTGATAAAAAACGGCAGGAAGCGCCGAGTGCGAAGCAAGGTGAACTGTGAGGGGTGACTCATCTTCCATGTGTCCTGATGTTGGCTAGAGAGTGGGTAGCTGATTTTAGGTAGAGAGTGGCGTGGATACTTTTATTGGAATATCGATCCTAGATCCAGGCCACAGACTACCCAATCTTTGCCGGTTATTTCTTTAATCCTGCAATGCACGGCGAAACAAATAACTCACCCCGCCACGCGCCCTGCACCGTACGTTTGGCGACGATCAACCACATCACCGCCAGTAACGCCACCAACACGCAACCAAAGACACTGAAAAACGTCAGGCTCAAGGTGCTGGCCAGTTTCAGCGTAGCCAGGGAGTAGACCCCCAGCGGGAACGTGAAGCCCCACCAGCCGAGGTTGAACGGGATACCGGCGCGCAAGTAACGCACGGTGATCAGCAACGCCATCAGCATCCACCAGAGCCCGAAGCCCCACAGCGTGATGCCGGCCACCAAGCCAAGCCCTTCGGCAATCTCACCGATACCCGGCAAACCGTTGGCGGCAAAGATCGCTGGCGCATCGTCGCCTAACAGCAACATGCCCAGCGCACCGGTGCCAATCGGCCCAAGGGCCAGCCAACTCGAGGCGGCCATATTTTCGTGGGGCAATTTATGCAACGCCATGCGCAATAACAGGATAGTCAGAATGCTGAACGCCACCGGCAGGGAAAACGCCCAGAGCACGTAGCTGGTCACCAACACCACGAGCTGTGAATGGGCATCGACCAAGTGCGGCACCAGCAAGCCGCCACTGGCAGCTGCCACTTCCGCCGCCACCACTGGCAACAGCCAGACGGCGGTCATTTGGTCGATGCTGTGCTCCTGACGGGTAAACATCATGTAGGGAATCAATACGCCGCAGGCCAGCGACATCGCCACGTCGAGCCACCACAGCACTTCGGCGAGATGAATCACACCGTCGCCCCAGCGCGGCAGCCCGAACAGCAGAACGCCATTGATGATGGTCGCAAGCCCCATGGGAATGGTGCCGAAAAACATTGAAACCGTGGAGTGCCCAAAAATCCGCCGCGCCTCGTCGAAGAACATGACCCAACGCGCGGCATACAGGGCCGTGAACAAAACAAACAGGGCAATATTGAACAGCCACACCCCTTCGGCAAAGGCATGCAGACCGGGATTCGACACCGGCAATTGCGCAAGCGCCAGTGCCAATACACCCGTGCCCATGGTCGCCGCGAACCAGTTGGGGGTGAATTGGCGGATGGCCTCTCGAGGGTGCTGCAAATGACTGAGCGGTTTGATACCGGGTTTGACGCTATGGGTGCAGGTCATGGTGAACTCCTGTCCTCTTGTGAGGTGGAGCTCATGATAGATCCGAATAGAATATCGATATAACGGGTAATATCTCTAACTGTTATCTGCTTTACAGATAACCAATCAGACACTGCCTTCAGATTCGATCACCAATATTCTTGCCACACCCAACGGATGAGCCACATGCTCGGCGCCCACTGAGGCATAAAAAATATCGCCGACTTCGAGTAGCGTTTCTTTTTCCAGGCCTTCTTCGCGATAACGCATCTGCACCTGCCCATCGAGTACCACGAACACTTCCTGACCGTCGTTGATGTGCCATTTATAGGGCTGATCGGTCCAGTGCAAACGAGTGGTGATGCCGTTCATGTTGGCGATATCCAAAGCGCCCCAGGCACGATCGGCGGTGAAGGATTGGCTGCGGATGATTTTCAAGGGGTCGGTCCGTCGAAATGAATGGCGGTGCCAAGGCTAACGGTCATGGAACATCGATGCCACAGACTTTGACGGACTGCATCGGTTGATCGATATTGCGTTGCTGTAGGAGCGAGGCTTGCCCGCGAAGGGGCCCGCACAAATGACAGATAATTCGCCTGCGACACACCACCGCGCCACGACCTTGGTCGACACTGACTAACGCTGGTGGTCATGCGAAACTGTTTTGACCGGGCGCAGTCCCGGATGTCTTTTGCCTGGAGCTCCCATGTCGCTGTCCATCGGGCTGATCGCCACCGTCGCCCTGGCCTATATGGCCATCCTGTTCGCTATCGCCTTTTACGGCGACCGTCGTAGCACGCCGTTGCCGCCACGGGTGCGTGCCTGGGTGTACAGCCTGTCGCTGGCCGTTTATTGCACCAGTTGGACATTCTTTGGCGCCGTGGGCCAGGCGGCCGAACAACTCTGGTCATTCCTGCCGATCTACCTCGGGCCGATCCTGTTGCTGGTGTGTGCGCCGTGGGTTCTGCAAAAAATGGTGATGATCAGCAAGCAGGAAAACATCACCTCCATCGCCGACTTCATCGCCGCCCGTTATGGCAAATCCCAATCGCTGGCGGTGGTGGTGGCGCTGATCTGTCTGGTCGGCGTGTTGCCCTACATCGCCTTGCAGCTCAAGGGCATCGTGCTGGGCGTGAACCTGCTGATCGGCGCCGGTGCCGATGCCATGGGTACCCGCGCGCAGGACACTGCACTGATCGTCTCCTTGGTGCTGGCGCTTTTCACCATCGTTTTCGGTACCCGCAACCTCGACGCCACGGAACACCACCGCGGCATGGTGCTGGCGATTGCCTTTGAATCGCTGGTCAAGCTGTTCGCTTTTCTCGCGGTCGGCGCGTTCGTGACCTACGGCTTGTACGACGGTTTCGACGACCTGTTCGACCAGGCCATGCTCGCCCCGCGCCTCGAAGCGTACTGGAAAGAAACCATCAATTGGCCGTCCATGGTGGTGCAAACCGGCGTGGCGATGATGGCGATCATCTGCCTGCCCCGGCAGTTCCACGTGACCGTGGTTGAAAATATCGAGCCCCAGGATTTGCGCCTGGCCAAATGGGTGTTCCCGGCCTATCTGGCGCTGGCAGCGTTGTTTGTGGTGCCGATCGCACTGGCCGGTCAGATGTTGCTGCCCAGTTCGGTATTGCCGGATTCATTCGTCATCAGCCTGCCCCTGGCCCAATCCCACCCTGCCCTGGCAATGCTGGCGTTTATCGGCGGTGCTTCAGCGGCGACCGGCATGGTGATCGTGGCCAGCGTGGCGCTGTCGACCATGCTTTCCAACGATCTGTTGCTGCCCTGGTTACTGCGGCGCAACAACGCCGAGCGACCGTTCGAAGTGTTCCGCCAGTGGATGCTTTCGGCGCGTCGGGTGAGCATTGTGGTCATTCTGCTGCTGGCCTACGTCAGTTATCGACTGCTGGGCTCCACCGCGAGCCTGGCAACCATCGGCCAGATCGCTTTCGCCGCCGTCACCCAACTGGCCCCGGCCATGCTTGGCGCGCTGTACTGGAAGCAGGCTAACCGTCGAGGGGTATTCGCCGGGCTGGCCGCCGGCACGTTCCTCTGGTTCTACACCCTGGTGCTGCCGATTGCCGCCAACGGTCTCGGCTTGCCCCTGAGCAGTTTTCCGGGCCTGGCCTGGCTGCAAGGCAACCCGTTGAACCTGCCGATCACCCCGCTGACTCAAGGCGTGGTGCTGTCCCTGGCGGGTAATTTCACCTTGTTCGCCTGGGTTTCTGTGCTGTCGCGCACGCGGGTGTCGGAGCACTGGCAGGCCGGCCGCTTCATCGGCCAGGAAATCAGCGCCCGCCCCAACGCCCGTTCGATGCTGGCGGTACAAATCGACGACTTGCTGCAACTGGCTGCCCGTTTTGTCGGCGAAGAACGGGCTCGTCAAAGCTTCATCCGTTTCGCCTACCGTCAGGGCAAAGGCTTCAATCCGAACCTGAATGCGGACGGTGAATGGATCGCCCATACCGAACGCTTGCTGGCCGGTGTACTCGGCGCATCTTCAACTCGGGCGGTGGTAAAAGCCGCCATCGAAGGTCGGGAAATGCAACTCGAGGATGTCGTGCGGATCGCTGACGAAACCTCGGAAGTGCTGCAGTTCAACCGCGCCTTGTTGCAAGGCGCCATCGAGAACATCACTCAGGGCATCAGCGTGGTCGACCAGTCGCTGAAACTGGTGGCCTGGAACCGGCGCTACCTTGAGCTGTTCAACTACCCCGACGGTTTAATCAGCGTTGGCCGGCCGATTGCCGACATCATTCGCTACAACGCCGAGCGCGGTCTGTGCGGGCCCGGCGAAGCGGAGGTGCATGTCGCCCGTCGCTTGCACTGGATGCGTCAGGGCCGGGCCCATACCTCCGAGCGGCTGTTTCCCAATGGTCGAGTGATCGAGCTGATCGGTAACCCGATGCCCGGCGGCGGTTTCGTCATGAGTTTTACCGACATCACCGCGTTCCGCGAAGCCGAGCAAGCGCTGAAAGAAGCCAACGAAGGCCTCGAGCAACGGGTCACCGAACGGACCCACGAACTGTCGCAACTCAACCTTGCCCTGACCGAAGCCAAGGGCACCGCCGAATCGGCCAACCAGTCGAAAACCCGTTTCCTGGCCGCCGTCAGCCATGACTTGATGCAACCGCTGAACGCTGCGCGGCTGTTCTCTGCCGCCCTCTCTCATCAGGAAGACAGTTTATCCAGTGAGGCGCAGAAACTGGTTCATCACCTGGACAGTTCGCTACGCTCGGCCGAGGACCTGATCAGCGACCTGCTGGACATTTCCCGCCTGGAAAACGGCAAGATCAACCCTGATCGCAAGGCCTTCGAACTCAATGAGTTGTTCCGTACATTGGGCGCCGAGTTCAAGGCTCTGGCGCAAGAACAGGGCTTGGAGTTCCGTGTCCGGGGCAGCGCGTTACGGGTCGACAGCGACATCAAACTGCTTCGGCGGATTTTGCAGAACTTCCTGACCAATGCCTTCCGCTACGCCAAAGGGCCGGTGCTGCTCGGCGTTCGGCGGCGCAACGGTGAGCTGTGCCTTGAGGTCTGGGATCGTGGACCGGGCATTCCGGAAGACAAACTGCAGGTGATTTTCGAAGAGTTCAAACGCCTCGACAGCCACCAGACCCGGGCCGAAAAAGGTTTGGGCCTGGGCCTGGCGATTGCCGATGGTCTGTGCCGCGTGCTGGGTCACACCTTGCACGTGCGTTCCTGGCCGGGGCGTGGCAGCGTGTTCAGTGTCAGCGTGCCGCTGGCCCGGGCACAAACCGTGGCGCCGACCAAAGTCGCCGAACTCAATGGCCATTTGCTCAGCGGCGCGCAGGTGCTGTGTATCGACAACGAAGACAGCATCCTGATCGGCATGAACAGTTTGCTCACGCGCTGGGGTTGCCAGGTCTGGACTGCGCGCAATCGTGATGAATGCGCGACGCTGCTTGGCGATGGGATGCGTCCGCAATTGGCGCTGGTGGATTACCACCTGGACGATGGAGAGACCGGAACCGAATTGATGGCGTGGTTGCGCACGCAACTGGGCGAGCCGGTGCCAGGGGTGGTGATCAGTGCCGATGGACGACCGGAGACGGTGGCCCAGGTGCATGCGGCGGGCCTGGATTACCTGGCCAAACCAGTGAAACCGGCGGCGTTGCGGGCATTGTTGAGTCGGCATTTGCCGTTGTAATGCGGCAAGCTTTGCATCCTGTAGTGGGGCGATTGACGCCTTCGCGGGCTTGCCCCAATGCCTGTCAGTTAAGCCGCGAGACCCTGTAGGAGCGAGCTTGCTCCGGGCGGCGTTCCGACGAAGACGGCAGTACAGTCAACATTGATGTCGCCTGACCTACCGCTTTCGCGAGCAAGCTCGCTCCTACAGGAGTTTCGCTTAACTGACTGGCATTGGGGCAAGCCCCCGAAGCTTTTCGGCTATTCAGGCAACTCGGCCAAGCCATCGACATCCGTCATCGCCCGCTCCAGCAGGTCCGCCGGCAAGCTCTTGCTGGCCCGCGCCCCAAGCAGTTTGAGCTGCTCGCTGCGGCTGACCAGGTTGCCGCGGCCTTCTGTCAGCTTATTGCGTGCAGAGCTGTAGGCCTTGTCCAGTTGCTGCAGGCGATTGCCGACTTCATCCAGATCCTGAATGAACAACACGAACTTGTCGTACAGCCAACCGGCGCGCTCGGCGATTTCCCGGGCGTTCTGGCTCTGGCGCTCCTGCTTCCACAGGCTGTCGATGACCCGCAAGGTGGCCAGCAACGTGGTCGGGCTGACGATCACGATATTGCGGTCGAATGCCTCCTGAAACAGCGTCGGCTCAGCCTGCAACGCCGCAGAAAACGCCGCTTCGATCGGGACGAAAAGCAGAACGAAATCCAGGCTGTGCAAGCCGTCGAGCCGCTTGTAGTCCTTGCCGGCCAAGCCTTTGACGTGACTGCGCAGGGACAGCACATGCTGCTTGATCGCGATCTGGCCGATGGCATCGTCCTCGGCCGCCACATATTGCTGATAAGCCGTGAGGCTGACTTTGGAATCGACTACGACCTGCTTGTCGCCGGGCAGGTAGATAATCACATCCGGCTGGAAACGCTCACCGTCCGGGCCCTTGAGATTGACCTGGGTCTGGTACTCACGCCCCTTCTCCAGGCCCGCGTGCTCAAGCACCCGTTCGAGAATCAATTCACCCCAGTTGCCTTGGGTTTTCTGCCCTTTCAAGGCGCGCGTCAGGTTGGTGGCTTCGTCGCTCAGGCGCAGGTTCAGTTGTTGCAGCCGCTCCAGTTCCTTGGCCAGGGAAAAGCGCTCGCGGGCTTCGGCCTGATAGCTTTCCTCGACGCGTTTTTCGAACGACTGGATCCGTTCCTTCAACGGATCGAGCAACTGCCCCAAACGTTGTTGGCTGGTTTCGGCAAAGCGTTGCTCACGCTCATCGAAGATCTTGCCCGCCAGCTCGGCGAATTGTGCACGCAGCTCGTCTCGAGAGCCTTGCAGGTCGTTAAGGCGCTGCTGATGGCTTTCCTGCTGCTCACGCAGTTCGGCGTTAAGAGAGGCTGCCTGAGCGTCGAGGCGACGCAACTCAGCCTCTTTGCCTGCGCGCTCGATATTCCAGGCGTGGGCCGCGTCACGGGCATCGTCGCGCTCGATCTGCAGCAGTTCGACTTCACGGCGCACGGCGGCCAGATCGGCCTGTTTGGCGGCGTTGGCCTGGCTCAAGTCGGCGATTTCATCACGACAGGTATCAAGTTGGGCATTCAAGCCGTCCTGCGTCAGCTGGGCGATGGCGAGGCGCTCTTCCAGCAGCGCCAGCTCGGCCTGCCCCGAACTTGCCCGACGCTGAAGTTGCCAGGCCAGTACCAGTAACGGCAGTGCAGCGCCCGCCAGACCCAGCAATGCGCTGGTCAAGTCCATCGCCATAGCCACTCCTGCCGATTAGATAAAGCGTGAAGGTTAACCAAGGCGTCAGGTCTTGGACAGCTCAGTCTTCGGTCAGGCCGAGTTCCTGTTGTGCGCGTCGGTCGCCCGCACGTGCGGCCTGACGCAACAGCTCCTGACCAATGCGGCGATCCCGGGCATTTCCACATTCGCGGCACATCAGCTGACCGAGGCGGCTTTGCGCAGCCACGACGCCTTCGCGGGCAGGCTGCTTGAGCAAGCGTCCGGCAAAGTGTTTGACGTTGGAGTTTTCGCCCAGTCGCGGGCTATCCAATAGCCACTCGGCCACGCGCATTGAAAAGCGCTTGGGTGGGGTAACACTGGGGGATGTTGGGGCAACAGGGACTGATACTGAGCGAAACTTCATAAAGCACTGTGGGGCAGATCGGAAGGCGCGCCACTCTACTCTTTTTTTCGTACAGGTAAAGCCGAAAAAAGCCTGCACGCCCGTCCTAGAGCAAGCGCTTGGGACAATCCACAGAAGCTGTGGATAACTCAGTGGACAACCGCCTTTGAACTCGCGCAAAGCCGTGTGGGATGGGGCTCGCAGTCAAACTGACGATTTTTTCACCAGTAAAAAAAAGCGATGTTTTTCATTGACTTAAATTTTCATTACAGGCACCCACTCCCATTGAGGCGAGGATGACAGTGGGATTACAGTTCGCGCAACTTATGTGCACAAGTCCCTGCGAGGCAGTTATATCGATGCGCTTTTTCGGCGCGTTTTCTGGTAAGGCCTGGGGATAAACCCGGGCAACCCGCGCGACGATTGATCCTGGCTCGATCGTTCTCTCGGATCAACGGTAGGATTGCGGGTTATCACGGGGCACTCGTCTGCGGATGACGCTTGCGACCACTCAGCTGGAACTCGTCGGTAGGTACTCCAGCGATCTTTTTTGCGAACAGACTTCCCTTCGGCAGTGCAATCCGTTAGTATCCGCGGCGTTAGTACCAAGCTGAAAGTCAATTCTGGTCGAACAAATCCCCCCGGTCAGCCTTCTCCAAGAGAGGCCCTCACCGACAAAGCGGGATCGACCACCTCGATGGTTTCCAGGTAAACCTTGCGCCAACATAGCCTTTGAATCGAAAACAAAGGGTGTTGCGAAGCTCACTTACTCTGACCGAACCAACCTGCAAATTGATCAGGATCTTCACCCTGGGCCCAGAACCTTTGCCCTTGATGTGTTGCCTGCCCTCCTAAGTACGTACCTGCCAGCCCAAGCGCGCCAATTTATCAGCGCTTCAAACTGGCTGCTTTGTTCCAGTCGGGTTCTTCGTTCGACCAATGGTGGTCGTCGTCACTGGAACGTTTTAACTTTGCACGGTTCTTATCCGTGTCGCTTGTAGGAACACCCATTATGTCCACTCAAATCCACGCTCAGGATGCCATTCGCACCCTAACCAACGCTTTTGCTCCAATGAACTGCCTGATCATGGCCGCTCGCAAAGGCTGCTTCAGCTTCACTCTAGTCAACGAACACGGCATCGCTCGTCACAGCGAACGCCTGTACCCCGATCAATACTCCAGCGCAGAACCGCTGCAGGCCGTGATCGAACGTACTCGCCAGGCATTGATTGCCTGAGACGCCAGAAAGGCTGAAACCCCAAAAACCCTGCTGAAAAGCGGGGTTTTTATTGCCCGATATTTCTAATTTCATGGCCTGCGACTAAGCACCAACCGATATAACGGTTATAACTCGAAGCCGGAAATATTTTAAAAACAGTCCTTTACAGCGAAATAATGACACTACACTTCAACTCAAGCGGCTTGATCCGCTTGCGGCGAGCCTGAATCGATCCAAGCTGCCAAGGCGCCTTTCAGGCCTCGCCGACCACCTCATGTTTCGAGGGGCTTATGGGTATCGCTGCCAGCGAACTGTGTCGTTATGTGATCCGCCCGACATTGATCTACCTCGGGCGCCACAGCGCAACTGCCGAATCCCTGCTGCTGGGCATCGCCGCCAGTCAGTCAGCCCTGGGTTCAGCCCTGCATGACCGCCGTGGACACGGCTTGTACCGAATCACCGAACTCCGCCACAAGGCACTTTGGGATCACTACCTGGCTCTGGACCCGGATCGGGCAAGCCTGGTCCGCGGCTTGGCCAGCCAGCATGCTTTTCTCAGCGGCCCGCACGTGGAATTGACCGTCAACCTGCGTTACGCCACTGCCATCGCCTGGCTGCTGGTAGAAGAACAGAACACTCCCCTCCCCGCCTCCGATGACCTGTTGGGAATGGCCCGAATCTGGCGCCAGACATTCCAGCCCCAAGGTCGTCTGCGAGATTTCACCTATGCCTGGCAAACCTGTGTTTCATCCTTGAATCAGGTCGCCTGCTGATCTCCCCATTTTCCGAAGATCGTGCAAAATGTCGCGATTTTGGTCGGATTGTCCTACAAAACCGCTCTAACTCAAGCGATATAGGCTATAGCGCCCGAACGAAAATGTTGGTAATTTTCGCCCCGGTGATCACCAAGAGTTCTAATAATGAAAAAAGTAATGCTCAAAACCACCCTTAGCCTCGCCGTTGCCTTGGCATCCACCCAAATATTTGCGAGTGGCTTTGCCCTCAATGAACAAAGCATCAGCGGGATGGGTACAGGTTTTGCCGGGCGATCTTCCTCTGCCGACGACGCAAGCACCATTTTTGGCAACCCTGCCGGTATGTCTCGCCTCAAGCGCGAACAAGTGACCGGTGGTGCTGCACTGCTCGACGCACACACTGACATCAGCCACGCCAGTTCCAGCCCGAATAGCGGCAGCAACGATGGCGACATGGTTCCGCTCGTTGCCGTACCGATGGGCTACTACGTCAAGCCAATCGATGAGCATTGGGCATTCGGCATTGGCATGTATGCCCCGTTCGGTCTGGTGACCGACTACGAGAACGGCTTTGCCGGCCGTTACTTCGGCAGCAAGAGCGAAGTGAAAGTCATCACCTTGCAACCGACCGTCAGCTACGCCTTCAACGACAAAGTGTCGATCGGCTTCGGCCCGACCATCAACCGCATCGAGGGCACACTGGAATCGAACCTGTCGATCACCCAGGCCGCGCCGGACGGCAAGGTCAAGATCAAGGGCGACGACACCGCGCTGGGCTACAACATCGGCGTGCTGGTTCAAGCCACCGACAGCACGCGCGTTGGCCTGACCTACCACTCGAAAGTGAAGTACAAGCTCGAAGGCGACACCAAGATCAACTACAACGTCCTCGCAGCGGTGGGCCAGAGCACAAGCCAGAAGTACGATGCTTCGCTGGACCTGACCACGCCTGAATCGGTCGACTTCTCGGTCACTCACGCGCTGAACGACAAGTGGACCCTCTACGCAGGCAGCACCTGGACTCGCTGGAGCCGCCTGAAAGATATCACCGTTGAAAACGAAGGCGTGCCGACCCTCCTGAACGGCCAGTTCGGCACCATCACCGAAGAACAGAACTGGCACGATACCTGGGCTCACGCCATCGGCGCGTCCTACCAACTGAACAAGGAATGGGTATTGCGTACCGGCCTGTCCGTCGACCAGGCACCGACCAACAACGTCAACCGCTCCCCGCGCATCCCGACAGGCGATCGCAAGATTTTCAGCCTGGGCGCCGGCTGGAGCCCGACTGATGATCTGACCATCGACGTGGCGTATTCCTACCTGCATGAAGAGTCGGTCAAGATCAACAACAGCAACAACCGTGGCCAGACCTATAACGCCGAGTATGAAAACTCGGCGAACGGTTTCGGTGTCGGCGCGACCTACCGTTTCTGACGGTTCGTCACTCGCTGCCTGAATTGAAGAAGCCCCGCACTCTTGTCCAGAGGCGGGGCTTTTTAGTGCGCGTCGATCAGGGTTGCGAAGCCAGGGCTTTCTCAACCGCCTCGATAAACTCGGGATTGTCAGGTTTGGTCAAGCTGGAAAAATTGGCGATCACTTTGCCTTGGCGATCGACCACGTACTTGTAGAAATTCCACTTTGGTGAACTGCTTTGTTCAGCAAGGACCTTGAACAAATGCGTTGCGTCATCGCCGCGGACTTTCTGCGGCTCGGTCATGGTGAAAGTCACGCCGTAGTTCACGTAACAGACCTTGGCAGTCTCTGCGCCATCCTTGGACTCTTGCTTGAAATCATTGGACGGAACACCGACCACCTCAAGCCCTTGATCCTTGTAACGCTGATACAGCGCCTCAAGGCCTTTGAACTGCGGGGCAAAGCCGCAGAAGCTCGCGGTGTTGACCACCACCAGTGGCTTGCCGGCGAAGCGCTGGCACAGATCGATGGATTCCTTGGCTCGCAGCTTAGGCAACGAGCCTTGCAAAAGCTCTGGGCATTCGGCTCGCGCCAATCCAGTAAAAGCCACCAGCAACGCGGGAACTGCAAGCCAGCGCATCAGCATTTCAGTGCATCCTTGAACAATCGTCAGAAAACGAAATTACTCGCCTTCGTCGCTCGCTAGCAAGCACCCATGCCCAACTGCATCAATGCCAGGCCACCTTGATGCCAGCCCCACCATGCCAAGGCCAGCAGCAATATACCGATGGCGATGACAGCCATCCGCGGCCAGAGGCTGTTCATGCGGCACTCATCCGGGTTTGCAGACGTGTCACCGGCTGCTCGCGCACCGGCCAGTTCAGGGCTGCGGCTACCAGACTCAGAAGAATCGCCACCTGCCAGATCAAGTCGTAACTCCCGGTTCGGTCATACACCACCCCACCCAACCAGCCGCCGAGGAATGATCCGAGCTGGTGGAAGAGAAAAACGATCCCACCGAGCATGGACAAATTTCGTACACCGAACAAGGTCGCCACTGTGCCGTTGGTCAAGGGCACCGTCGATAACCAGAGAAAGCCCATGGCCGCACCGAATAGATAAGCCGTGACTTGAGTGACCGGCGCCCAGAGGAACAGCACAATCACCACCGCCCGCAACAGATACAACCCAGTGAGCAAACGCGGCTTGGACATCCGCCCGCCAAGCCAGCCCGCCGTATAGGTGCCGAAGATATTGAACAGCCCGATCAGCGCCAGCACCGTGGTGCCGACGGAGGCTGGCAAATGTTGGTCCACCAGATAGGCCGGCAGGTGCACGCCGATGAACACCACTTGAAAACCGCAGACGAAAAAGCCGAACGCCAACAGCCAGAATCCTGAATGGGAACAGGCTTCGCGCAGCGCTTCAGAGAGGGTTTGCTCGTGCCCGAGAACCGGCAGCGGTTTGTCCTTGAGCATGCTCACCAGTGGCACAATCAGTGCCACCACCAGACCCAACACCAGCAAAGCCGCGGACCAGCCAAGCCAGCCGATCAATCCCAGCGTACCGGGCAACATGGCGAATTGACCGAAAGAACCGGCGGCGCTGGCGATCCCCATGCCCATGCTGCGTTTTTCCGGCGGCACGGCACGGCCGACCACACCGAGGATCACCGAGAATGAGGTGCCGGACAGGCCGATGCCGATCAGCAGCCCGGCGCTCAAGGACAAGGTCATCGACGAATCGGACAGCCCCATGAACACCAGGCCCAATGCGTACAAAACACCCCCGATTAACACCACCTTCGCGGCGCCAAAGCGGTCGGCCAGTGCGCCGGTGAACGGCTGCGCCAGGCCCCATATCAGGTTCTGCAAAGCAATGGCGAAGGCAAACACTTCGCGGCCCCAGCCGAACTCGGCACTCATGGGCGCCAGAAACAGCCCGAAGCCGTGTCGCACACCCAGGGACAACGCCAGAATCAGCGCACTCCCCAACAGCACCCAACCGCATGTCCGCCACATCGATGTCATTCTTGTTCTCCGGTAGCGGGTATATACCCGCTTAAGATCGAACAAACTGGCCTCAAGCCAGTTCGTCCAGCAGTTTCAGCAAGATTTCACGCTTCTCGGCACCCAGACGGTCGATCAACCGCTGCTGCGCCGCTTCCCAGGCCGGCAAGGCCGCTGCCAGACGTTCGCGACCCGTTTCGGTGAGCAGGACGATGCGATTGCGCATGTCTTCGCCTTCGACCAGCGTCACCAGGCCTTCACCCTCCAGCACTCGCAAATTGCGCCCCAGGGTGCTGCGATCCAGGCCCATGGCTTCGGCCAAAGACGAGATGCTCGGCTGATCCAGACGCTGCAGATTGCACAGCAGAGAATACTGGGCAACGTTGATCCCGAAGCCGTCGAGGGCGCCGTCGTAATGCCTGCTGACGCCACGAGCGGCGCGACGCAGGTTGGTGCATAAACATTGAGAAGGAAGCATGGTGCGTGTATATACCCGCGGTTAAATGAAAGCAAATTTTTCGACAGATTATTACCGTAGGAGCGAGGCTTGCCCGCGAAGGCGCCAGCACAGTCAACATTGATATCAACTGACACACCGCCTTCGCGGGCAAGCCTCGCTCCTACAAGAGCAATGCAAGACCCACCAGCACCGCCACTTCCAGCAACTCCAGCAATGCCCCTGCTGTATCGCCTGTTGTCCCGCCCAATCGCCGCACCATCACTTGCCGCAACCAGATAAACAGCACTGCAGCCAATGCAAGCGCCCACACGGCGCTAAGACCAGCCATCAGCACACAAACCACCGCACTGATCACTAACACCTGCTGACCGGCCAAACGCGGCAGATGATCGGCCAGCGCCTGCCCCAATCCACCGGGACGCACGTAAGGTGTGGTGAGGAATAACCCCAGTAACGCGCTACGACTAATCAGTGGAACGATGATCAGGACCACGCTGTGCTGCTGCTCGATCAACGCCAGCAACGCGGCGAATTTGAGCAGCAACACCAAAACCAGTGTCACCACGGCGATCGGCCCGCTGCGCGGGTCTTTCATGATGGTCAGGGTGCGTTCACGGTCGCCGTAACCCCCGAGCCACGCATCGGCGCTATCGGCCAGGCCATCCAGGTGCAACGCGCCGCTGAGCACGACCCAAACGCTCAGTAGCAGTGCGGCGTGAAGCAATATTGGCGCGCCCAGCAATAACCAGTTCAGCCCCCACAGAACTGCGCCGAACAGCAAACCGACCAGCGGATAAAACAGCAGCGAGCGGCCCAACTCCTCGGGCGTCGGCATCCCCGGCAGGCGAATCGGCAGGCTGCTCAGAAATTGCAGGGCGATCCAGAACGGCAACATGGTCAGATCGCTTCCCTTAACAAGACGCCGGACTCGACCGACAACGAGAACAGCGCGCCATGGCCAACTTCAACATTTAGCAACTGTTCACGCGGCAATCCGCGCGCTTGAGCCAGCAACAAACGCATGACGCCGCCATGACTGATCAGCAAGATTCGCTCACCCGCACAGGTCGCGTGCAGTCGTTCGATGGCCGCCAATACTCGCGCAGAAAAGTCCGCCACCGGCTCACCCTCAGGCGGAGTGAACGAATAGGGATCAGCCCAGAACAAGCCCAACGCCTCGGCGCTGGTTTCCATCAGCGCCGCCGCGCTCTGCCCTTCCCAGGCACCGAAGTGCAGTTCTTGCAGATCCTTATCCAGCTGCACTGGCAGACCCAGTTGCGTCCCCAGTTCTTCAGCAAAGCGTGCGCAACGCTGCAACGGCGAACTGACCAGTCGATCCCAAGGCCCCTGCTCGATCACCGCAGCGCGCATCTGCTCCCAGCCCTTGTCGGTCAGTGCATCGTCGAGGCTGCCGCGCAAACCGCCGCCGAGTTCGGTTTCGCCATGGCGCAACAGGTCCAGACGCAAGGTCATGCCGGGCGATCCGCCACCGCGGCTTCGGCGAACGTCGCCATCTGCCCGTGCAGGTCGCAGGCCAGACGCAACAATGGCACGGCCAATGCCGCACCGCTGCCCTCGCCCAGTCGCAGACCGAGGTCCAGCAACGGTTCGGCGTTCAAGGTTTCGAGCACATGGCGATGACCCGGCTCGGCACCGCGATGACCGAACAGCAACCACTCACGGCAGGCCGGATTCAAACGCACCGCCAGCAGTGCGGCGACGCTGCAAATAAACCCGTCGACCAACACGGCGATACCTTCCTGAGCACAGGCCAGGTACGCGCCGACCAGCGCAGCAATTTCGAAACCGCCTAGGTTGAACAGAGTCTGCAGCGCATCGCCCCGTTGAGCGTTGTGCAACACCAAGGCACGTTCGATGACCTGAGCTTTATGGCTGACACCCGCCGCGTTCAAACCGGTGCCCGGCCCGGCCAAATGCACCACCGGACAATCGAGCAAGGCACAGGCCAACGCGCTGGCTGCGGTGGTGTTGCCGATGCCCATTTCGCCACCGATGAACAACTGCGCGCCGGCTGCGATGGCGCGTTGCACACTGTCGCGGCCGGCCTGCAAAGCGAGTTCGCCTTGGGCCTGAGTCATCGCCGGCCCCTGGACGAAATTCGCCGTGCCCGGGCCGATATTCAGGTGACGCACACCCGGCAGATTCAACGACGGCGTGACAGTGCCAAGGTCGACCACTTCCAGGGAAGCCCCCAACTGCCGCGCCAACACGCTGATCGCCGCGCCGCCGCTGACAAAGTTGTGCAGCATCTGCCCGGTGACTTCCTGCGCAAATGCCGACACGCCTTCAGCAACCACACCATGGTCACCGGCAAAAATCGCGATCCACAGCTGATCGAGCGTCGGTTTGACCTGCCCCTGCAACCCGGCCAGTTGCACCGCCACCAATTCGAGCCGGCCGAGTGAGCCGGCGGGCTTGGTCAGTTGCTGTTGACGCGCCTGCGCCTGCTCGACCGCTTTCGCGTCGATTGGCTTGCATGGGTTCAGCCACCAGGAGTGAGTCATAACGCAGTTCCTTTCAAAGTCAGGGGCAGGCCGGCGACGGTCAGGACGACTCGCTGACAGCGCTCGGCCAAGGCTTGATGCAGCCAACCGGCTTCATCGACATAGCGGCGAGTCAATTCGCCCAGCGGCACGACACCCATGCCGGTTTCGTTGCTGACAAAAATGATTTCACCTGGCAACGACGCCAGGCAGTTCAGCAGGGCTTCGCGCTCGGCCGAAAGGCGCTCGGCGTTATCGAGCATCAGCAGATTGGTCAGCCACAGGGTCAGGCAATCCACCAGCAAGCAACGATCGGCACGGGCGTTTTCGCGCAGCACGCGGGCGAGTTCCAGGGGTTCTTCGATCAACGCCCATTCGGCTGGACGACGGGCGCGATGATGAGCCACCCGTTCGTTCATTTCACCGTCCTGGGGCTGGCTGGTGGCGATGTAGATGACTTGGAGCTGACTGTCTGCCGCCAGTTTTTCAGCCAGGCGACTTTTGCCGGATCGGGCGCCGCCGAGGATCAGTTGCAGCATGGTTTATTCCTTAGATGTGCGGTGTCGGGGCGGGCCTCTTCGCGGGCAAGCCTCGCTCCTACAGGGTTTTGGGCGCTCGCGAATGCTGCGAACACCTCCATTCCGTAGGAGCGAGGCTTGCCCGCGATGGGGCCAGTGCAGCCACCTCAAATCCCACAGAGCTCACGCAGCAGCGAAGTATCCAGATGCTTCTCCACCAAATCCGCCAACCGCTCGATATCGCGCTCACGCAAGGCGTGGTAATCAACCTCTTGCACATCCTGCAACCCGGCCCAGCGCAACAGCGCACTGCACGCCGCCGGCGATTCAAACAGGCCATGCAGATACGTGCCGAAAATCTGCCCATCGGCACTTTGCGCACCATCGCAGCGACCATCGTCCAGCTGCACGGCGGCGTTTTCCAAGGCCGGCCCGGTGGTCACGCCGGCATGAATTTCATAGCCGCTGACCTCCGCATCTTCCAGCACCAGACGCCCACGCACATTGCGCAACTGCTTCTCTTCTTCGAGCTGCGTTTCGAACGCCAGCAAGCCCAGACCGGCACTGGAACCCGGCGTGCCTTCGAGGCCCAGCGGATCGTGCACCTGCTCGCCGAGCATTTGCAGACCGCCGCAAATTCCCAGCACTTTTCCACCGTAGCGTAAATGCCGCGAAATCGCCGTATCCCAGCCGTTGGCCCGCAGGTACGCGAGATCGCTGCGTACGCTTTTCGAGCCAGGAAGAATGATCAGATCGGCCGACGGAATCGTCTGACCGGGGCCGATGAATTGCAGGTCCACTTGCGGATGCAGGCGCAGCGGATCGAAATCGGTGTGGTTGCTGATGCGCGGCAATACCGGCACCACCACGTTGAGTACCTGATCGGCCTTGTCGGTCTGACGCTGATCTAAACCGTCCTCGGCCTCCAGATGCAGGTCCATCACATACGGCAAAACGCCGATCACCGGTTTGCCGGTGCGTGCTTCCAGCCAGTCCAGTCCCGGTTGCAGCAAGGCGATGTCGCCGCGAAAACGGTTGATGATGAAGCCTTTGACCCGTGCCTGTTCGCTGGGTGACAGCAGCTCCAGCGTACCGACCAGATGCGCGAAAACTCCGCCACGATTGATGTCGGCAATCAGCACCACCGGGCAGTCCACCGCCTCGGCAAACCCCATGTTGGCAATGTCGCCGGCGCGCAGATTGATCTCTGCCGGCGAACCCGCGCCTTCGACCATTACCACCGGATACGCCGCGCTCAACCGTTCGTGGGAGGCCAGTACCGCTTGCATGGCGATGGCTTTGTAGTCGTGATAAGCGACCGCGTTCATCGTCGTGACCGCGCGACCATGAATGATCACTTGGGCGCCGGTATCGCTGTTGGGTTTGAGCAGCACCGGGTTCATGTCGGTGTGCGGTTCGAGATTCGCAGCCTGAGCCTGCACCGCTTGAGCACGGCCAATCTCGCCACCGTCGGCGGTCACCGCGCTGTTGAGGGCCATGTTCTGCGGCTTGAACGGCACGACGCTTACACCCTGGCGCCTGACCCAGCGACACAGCGCCGTCACCAGTGTGCTTTTACCGGCGTCGGACGTGGTGCCCTGCACCATCAACGTTGTCATGGGTTTTCCTTGGCGTAGCTTTGCAGGGCTTGCTCGAGACGTGACCAATCCGTTTCATCCGTCGGCAAGCCAAACCGCACGCTGCTGTTGTGGGTGAACAGCCGCAGCAGAATACCGCGCCGCGCCATGAACTCATGCAACGCTTCCGCCTGCTCGGTGATCAGCCACTGAAACAAGGCGCAACCGCCCTGAGGTTTGAAACCGTACTGTTCAAGCAGCAACGCCAGACGCTCGCCGGCTTCGTCAGTGCGAATGCGCTGTCGCGTGTGCCCCTCGGTATCTGTCAAGCACGCCTGGCCCAGCACGCGGGTCGGTCCGCTGACCGCCCAAGGCCCGACCTGTTCAGCCAACAATTTGAGCAACGTGCGTTCGGCCAATACAAACCCCAGCCGCACACCGGCCAAGCCGAAAAACTTGCCGAAGGAACGCAGCACAATCAAGCCGATCTGATTGGCGAACGGCGCCAGACTCAGATGCGGGGTGTTGTCCATGAACGCCTCGTCTACCACCAGCCAGCCACCGCGCCGGGCCAGCCGCGCATGCCAATCCAGCAGGCGAGCCGGGGTCAGACTAAGCCCCGTGGGATTGTTCGGGTTGACCACCACCAGCACATCAAGGCTGTCGAGAAAGAAATCGACTTCCGATTCCAGCACTTCACGCACGATGTAACCGTTGCGACGCCAGGCTTCGGCGTGCTCGGCGTAACACGGCGACAGCACGCCGACCTTGCCGGCCCGGCGCAAACGCGGCAGCAACTGGATCGCCATTTGCGAACCCGCCACCGGCACCACCTGAGCCGCACCGTAATAATCGCAGGCGGCCTGCTCCAGACCGTCATCGGTTTCCGGCAACCGCGCCCAAGCTCGAAGCGGGATGTCCGGGACCGGGAATGGCCAAGGCGCCAGACCGCTGGAGAGGTCGAGCCAATCGGCTTCGGCAATGCCGTATTCAAGCGCCGCCTTGCGCAAGCGGCCACCGTGCTCAAGCATAGAACTCAGCCCCCACGCAGAGAATCAGCAGCCATAACCATACCCCGCGTTGGACCAATTGCCAGCCACGGTCGATGGAATCGGCATCCGCCGGCACGCCTTCGCCCAATGGTGGACGCTGATGCAGTTCGCCGTGATAGATCGCCGCCCCACCCAATTCGACACCCAGCGCACCGGCACCGGCCGCCATCACCGGCCCGGCATTCGGGCTGTCCCAAGTCGGGCCTTGTGTACGCCAGCACTTCAGCGCCAGTCGGGTTTTGCCTAGCAGCGCGTAGGTCAACGCCACCAGGCGTGCGGGAATGTAATTGAGAACATCGTCGATCTTCGCCGCGGCCCAACCGAAGCGTTCGAAGCGTTCGTTGCGATAACCCCACATCGCATCGAGGGTGTTGCTCAGGCGATAGAGCACCACGCCGGGCGCACCCGCCACGGCAAACCAGAACAGCGCGGCAAACACCGCATCGCTGCCGTTCTCCAGCACTGACTCGGTGGCGGCGCGGGCGACTTCGGTTTCATCCAGTTCGCTGGTCTGACGGCTGACCAGATAACCCACACGTTTGCGTGCTTCGATCAGATCATCACTGCGCAGAGCCTTGGCCACTGGCTCGACATGCTCACCAAGGCTGCGCATACCGAGGGCGCAATAGAGCACGAGAATCTCGACGATCCAGCCAACATAAGGCGCCCAGGAAAGCGCGGTAGCCAACAAGGTCAGTGGCACGACTGCCATCACCCAGGCCGTAACGCCGTGACTGCGCCACCCGCGACCACCGGAGTTGAAACGCTGCTCGATGCGATCGGCAAAACGACCGAACGCCACCAGCGGATGCCAGCGTTTGGGTTCACCCAGCAGCGCATCCAGCGCGACCGCGGCGACACTCAACAACGCCACACTCATTGACTCACTCCCCAATAGTTTTCATACAGCAACTCGCTGAGTGGACGCGCTTGCGCCCAACCTTCGAGTACCAGCATCGGTGCCGGATAGAATTCCTTGACCGGCCCCAGACAAAGAACGGCCAAAGGCTTGGCTCCGGCCGGCAAACCCAGCAAGTCCGCCAGCGCTTGCGGTTCGAACAGCGACACCCAGCCCATGCCCAGGCCTTCGGCGCGAGACGCCAGCCAAAGGTTCTGGATGGCGCAGGACAGCGAAGCCAGGTCCATTTCCGGCAAAGTACGACGGCCGAAGATATGCCGTTCGCGATCATCCATCAGCGCGGCGACCAGCACCTCGGCGCAGTCATTGATGCCTTCGACCTTGAGCTTCATGAATTCGTCGGAGCGTTCGCCGAGGGCTTCGGCGGTGCGGATGCGTTCGTCTTCCACCAGTTGCTGGATCTTGCCGCGCAGTGCCCGGTCGCTGATGCGGATGAACCGCCAGGGTTGCATCAGGCCGACACTTGGGGCCTGGTGCGCGGCTTCGAGCAGACGACGCAGTAACTCGGGCTCGACCGTGCCGCCGCTGAAGTGCCGCATATCGCGGCGCTCGGCAATCGCGCGATAAACAGCTTCGCGTTCGGCCTGGCTGAATGCGTTGTCTGTCATGGCCTCTTCGCGAGCAAGCCCGCTCCCACATTTGAAATGCGTTCCCCTGTGGGAGCGGGCTTGCTCGCGAAGGCGGCCTCAGGGTCAGGCACAAACAGCGTGGCAATCGCCGATGGATTGGACGGAAAATAAAAATGCACATAAGAAGCCGTCATCCGTCCCTCGCGATAAACCGCCTCCGCCCCTCGCCCACCATTCGGGCTCAAGCCACGAGCAATCGGCTCAAGTTCAGTGCTGGTCAACGAGTGGTGATAGGTGTGCCCACGCAACAAACCTTCCGGCAATTCGACCGCCTGCAAGGCCAACGCGGCAAGACGCTTCTGCATCACCGCATCACCGGCCAGCAAGCCGACCAGTTCAGCGCGAGTGCCCTCGACATCGGTCAAGGAATCCAGCAGATACAGCATGCCGCCACATTCGGCGAGTAACGGTTTACCCGCCGCGTGGTGAGCGCGGATCGCCGTCAGCATCGACGTGTTTTGTGACAACGCCACATGGTGCAATTCGGGGTAACCGCCCGGCAGATAAAGGCTGTCTGCTTCTGGCAATTCGGTGTCGCGGATCGGCGAGAAGAAAGACAATTCGGCGCCCATGGCCCGCAACAGATCCAGGCTTGCGCCATAGGTAAACGCGAAAGCTTCATCCCGGGCCACGGCAATCCGCACACCGGCCAGCAACGGTTCGGCTGCGATCATTTCAGGCGCGGCGAATTCCACGGCCGGCGGTAGCGCGACGTCGCAACTGCTGGCCAGTGACTCGGCCGCGGCATCGAGGCGCAGGTCGAGATCATTCAATTCACTGGCCTGAACCAGACCGAGATGCCGACTTGGCAATTCGATGCCGGTTTCCCGGGACAATGCGCCGTACCAGCGCAAGCCTTCAGTCAGGCTGCCTTCGAGCAACTGCGCATGACGCACAGTGCCGACCCGGTTGGCCAGCACACCGGCAAACGGTAAATCCGCCTGATAGCGCGCAAGGCCCAGGGCCAGCGCGCCAAACGTCTGCGCCATGGCGGTGCCGTCGATCACGCCGAGCACCGGCACACCGAAGTGCCGCGCCAGATCGGCGCTGGATGGCGTACCGTCAAACAACCCCATGACACCTTCGATGAGGATCAGATCGGCTTCGCCAGCGGCCTCCCACAATAGACGCCGACTTTCTTGCTCGCCGACCATCCACATGTCGAGTTGATAGACCGGTGCACCGCTGGCGCGCTCGAGAATCATCGGGTCGAGAAAATCCGGGCCGCATTTGAACACGCGAACTTTGCGCCCCCGATTGCGATGCAAACGAGCGAGCGCGGCGGTAACGGTGGTCTTGCCCTGACCGGAGGCCGGCGCGGCGATCAGTACCGCCGGGCATTGACGATGGCTATTCATAAAGTGCAGTTCACAACTCGACGCCTTTTTGCGCTTTGATTCCGGCCTGGAAGGCGTGCTTGATCATGCCCATTTCAGTGACGGTGTCGGCCAGCTCGATCATCTCTTGTTTGGCGCCACGACCGGTGACCACCACATGCTGCATCGGCGGACGCGCCTGCAAGTCGCTGAGCACCTGATCGAGATCGAGGTAGCCGTGCTTGAGGGCGATGTTCAATTCATCGAGCACCACGAGGCCAATGGCCGGATCGCGCAGCAATTCGCGGGACACCGCCCAGGCAGCTTCGGCGGCGGCGATGTCGCGCTGGCGGTCCTGGGTTTCCCAGGTAAAGCCCTCGCCCATCACATGAAAACGCACCTGCTCCGGGAAGCGCCGGAAGAACAGCTCCTCGCCGGTGCTGGTGCGCCCCTTGATGAACTGCACCACGCCGCATTGCATGCCGTGACCCATTGATCGTGCGAGCATACCGAACGCCGAACTGCTCTTGCCTTTGCCATTGCCGCTCAGCACCAGCAGCAGGCCGCATTCATTCGGCGAGTTGGCGATGCGTTCATCGATCACGGCTTTTTTGCGCAGCATGCGTGCCAGATGGCGTTCGTCACGATCAGGGGTATCAGTCATGGGGGAGCTCTCCGTTGAGGCTGGATAACGGCGGGCAGGCACAAGAATAGACGGCAAAAAGCCTGGCATCGCCCACCGTGATGCCGCTGAATGGATCAGGCCGGTCTCCGGGCTCATGAGCGGCTTACGCCTGACTGCGCGCCTTCCCATGTCAGTTCGACACAGTGGCTCAAGGCGCAATCTTCACTCATTTACCGTTGCGGGGGCAGCGCCGGGATCGTGATCATTCTTCGGGTGAAGAGATTCACTCACCGGCTTCCCTGTTTCACTCTGTCGGCCACCGCCACAGAGCACCTGAAACAAGCCGCGAAGGTTAGAGGGTTGGGGGTGGAGCGTCAATTAAAGCCGGGGCGCCGCTGAGCGAATAACTGCCATCGATCAATTAACTGACGCCAATCTTGTGCCACACTGCCAGCAGTGATATCAAAGAGCCACAACCTGACAACACAATAACAAGGGTGAGCCACATGCAAGGCATGATCATCAGCAATCCGAAGCTGGAATTCCTGCGACCGGTGCTGGAACGCTGGTTTGACTGTATCGACCGCTACAACACCGTGCGCGGCGATAACGACACACCTTATTGGTACGACGAAAAAGCCAACCTCGGCCTGCTCTCCGCCGCGGCCTGGATGGCGGAAATGGTCACCTTGCAACAAACGCCGACGCGCAAGCAGAACGAAGAAGGTGAACGCAACGCCCGCGCCGATCTGTTTATCGCCAGCAGCGAAGAGCGCGCGTATCTCCAGGCCACCCAGCGCTGGCCGCGGGTCAATAGCCTGAACCTGACCCACGCACTGGCGGACATCACCAGCGACGCGAAGCGGATCAGCTACGCCAGCGACCTGAAACTCGGTTGCCTGTTCGTTGCGCCGCAAAAAGCTCAGCAGAGCGCTACACCCGAAGAACTTCAGGACATGGTCGATGACCTGCAGAAGGAACACTGCTGCGCCGTAGCCTGGTATTTCCCGTATGCCTACCGCAAGTTGCGCAACGAAGCCGGAAACTATCACCCCGGCATCGCCGTGCTATTCAAGGAAGCCCGCGGCTGACCGGTTGAACCATCGAGCGTCTACGCTTCTCTATGATTACGTCAATGCATTCATAGGGAAGATCAGTAATGCGCAAACCCCAGCTCGTTTTCATCATCGCGCTCGCCGGAGGGCTCGCCGCCTGTGGTGAAACCTCCACCTTGCAAGTTTCGGATGGCACAGGTCCCTCGCCCAAGTTGCCAGAGCCGAATAAAACCCTGATCCCGACGGTGAACATCGCCCCGGCGATCGGGTGGCCTGAAGGGGCGAAACCTGTCGCCGCGGCGGGGACTCAGGTGACGGCGTTTGCCGAAGGCCTCGATCATCCGCGCTGGCTCTACGTGCTGCCCAATGGCGATGTGCTGGTGGCTGAAACCAACGCACCACCCAAACCCGATGGTGGCGGCGTTCGCGGCTGGGTCATGGGCAAAGTCATGGGTCGCGCCGGGGCTGGCGTCCCCAGCCCGAACCGCATCACCCTGCTGCGGGACAAGGACCACGACGGCGTCGCTGAAACTCGCACGGTATTCCTGGAAAACCTCAACTCGCCCTTCGGCATGACTCTGGTCGGTAATGACCTGTACGTCGCCGACACCGACCGCTTGCTGCGTTTCCACTACAAGAACGGCGAGACGGCGATCAAGTCGCAGCCCATCAAAGTGGTTGATCTGCCGGGCGGCACGCTGAATCACCACTGGACCAAAAACGTCATCGCCAGCAAGGATGGCAGCAAGCTGTACGTCACTGTGGGCTCGAACAGCAACGTCGGTGAAAACGGCATGGATCAGGAGGAAGGCCGCGCGGCGATCTGGGAAGTGGACCGCGCCACCGGCAAGCATCGGATCTTCGCCTCGGGGATTCGCAATCCAAATGGTCTGGCCTGGGAACCTCAGAGCGGCGCACTGTGGACCGCCGTCAACGAGCGCGACGAAATCGGCAGCGACTTGGTGCCGGACTACATCACGTCAGTGAAGGATGGCGGGTTCTACGGCTGGCCTTACAGCTATTACGGCCAGCACGTCGACATTCGCGTCGAGCCGCAAAACCCCGATCTGGTAGCCAAGGCCATTGCCCCTGATTACGCAGTGGGGCCACATACCGCGTCACTGGGCCTGACCTTCGCCGAAGACAGCAAGCTGCCCGCTCCGTTCACTCAAGGTGCATTCATCGGCCAGCATGGCTCGTGGAACCGCAAGCCGCTCAGTGGCTACAAAGTGATTTTCGTGCCGTTCAGCGCTGGCAAACCGGCCGGGCAACCGGTGGACGTGCTCACCGGATTCCTCAATGACGAGGAAAAAGCCATGGGCCGGCCGGTGGGTGTGGTGATCGATCAGCAAGGCAGCTTGCTGGTGGCGGATGATGTGGGGAACAAGGTGTGGCGCGTTAGCGCGGCCAAGTAATCAGCTCGTAGGAGCGAGGCTTGCCCGCGAAAGCGGCAGCACAATCAACATTGATATCGGCTGACACACCGCTTTCGCGGGCAAGCCTCGCTCCTACAGTTTCTGCGCAGCCTCAACCTTCGCGCGAGCGGTCATGACAACCTCCGTCAGGGGTTATGTGCCAAGTGCTCGGGTTGCAAGACGCGCTTGGCGCTCAGGTAGGCTTTCTGCCAGTAGGCCTTGGACAAGCTGTCCAGCTTGACCGTGCCGCCCGTGGCTGGCGCGTGGACGAAACGACCTTCGCCGACGTAGATCCCGGCGTGGCTGACCTGGGAGCCGCCATTGGTGGCGAAGAAAATCAGGTCACCGGTTTGCAGGCCTTCCTTGCCGACACTGGGGGCCTGCATGCCGATCATCTCGCGGGTGGAGCGCGGTAAGGAAATGCCGGCGACATCGCGGTAGACGTAACCGATCAAGCCACTGCAATCGAACCCGGAATCCGGCGTGTTGCCGCCCCAGCGATAAGGCGTTCCCACCAGGCCCAGCGCGCGAAACAGCACGTCTTCTGCCGCAGGGGAAAAGGTTTGGGAAGGACCGAAAACAATCGGAGCGCGAACCACTGGCGCAGGTGGTGGTGGGCGGCTGGCGCAGGCGCTGAGCAGCGCGGCGAAGAACATGAGTGCGAGGCGGGCCGACATCGTCATAAACAGAACATCCTGATCTGGCTGCGGCTTTTTCCACCGAAAAGGCAGAAAAGAAAACCGCCTGCGCGGAACGCAGGCGGTTTGCCATCAATAATAGATCAGGATTCTAGCGGCTACGCGGCAAACTTCAAGTAAGACTTTAACTTCGCCTTACAAGTCGTACGCTTACTTGCGTGCAGTGACGATAGGAGCCGCAGCTGGCGCCATCGCGAGTGCGCGTTTGGCTTCGATAAAGGTCTTGCTCCAGTAGCTGTCACCCAGGCTATCGATCCGGACTCCACCGCTTTTGCGGCTGCTGGAGTGGATGAACTGGTTGTCACCCAGGTAGATCCCGGCGTGACTGACACGACCACGACGACCGTTGGTGGCGAAGAACAGCAGATCACCCGGCTTGAGGGCGCTGCGAGCAACCAGAGGAGCGTCAACGTTGATCATTTCGCGAGTGGAGCGCGGCAGGTTCATGCCGGCCTCTTCACGAAACAGATAACCGATGAAGCCGCTGCAGTCGAAACCAGCCTCGGAGGTGCCGCCGAAACGGTAACGGGTACCGATCAGGGACATGCCACGTTCGAGGATACTGTCGGCCAGAACTGGAAGCTGGTACGACTTGCCGCCAGCGAAGTCTGCCAGTTCTTTATCGGTGGCTACGCCGTCTTGGTAAAGAGCTTCCTGGAAAAGAACGGAAGAAGACTGCGCGGTAACTGAATTTGAAACCTGCTGTTTTGGCTCTTGCTGGGACACTGGAGAGTGAGCAGCGCAACCGAACAGCAGGGTGACGAGTGCGAGAGGCACGAGGGGTGCGAAGCGCTTTAGCATGGGCACGACCGTGGCTGATAGTTATAAAAGAAGCCGCGACTATGCCCGCTATCAACCTCATTTGCAAATTCAATCGATCTTTATGTGACTTTTCGGTTTCTCGTTTACATCTAAGCGCTTAAGCCCATTTTGAACCTTTACGCAGCCTGCCCTCTCGCAGGAAAGCGGATTTGTTGACGCCTGGAATATGCCAAAACCCGCGTAAAACCTGAGGTTAATCAGGTTTTTACCAACCAAGGGTTTCTTTCAGGAACGGTATTGTCAGCTTGCGCTGAGCCTGAAGGGAGGCCTGATCGAGGCGTTCAAGCAGCTCGAAAAGCGCACTCATGCTGCGGGTACCGCGGGTCAAAATAAAATGCCCGACTTCGTCGGTCAGGTGCAGGCCGCGACGGGATGCGCGCAACTGCAAGGCACGCAATTTGTCTTCGTCAGAGAGTGGACGCATCTGAAAAATCAGCGCCAGTGTCAGCCGCGACTTGAGGTCTGCCAGCTTCACCGGCAACTCGCGCGGAGATGTCGAGGCGGCGATCAGCAGACGCCGGCCGCTGTCACGTAGACGGTTGAACAGATGGAACAGCGCCTCTTCCCAATCCGCCTTGCCAGCGACCGCTTGCAGATCGTCCAGGCAGACCAGTTCGTATTGTTCGAGGTTGTCGAGGATTTCGATGCCGCGGTCCAGCAACTCGGCCAACGGCAGGTACACCGCAGGCTCGCCCAACTGTTCGAAGCGCAGACAGGCCGCCTGCAACAAATGCGTGCGCCCTACCCCGTCCTTGCCCCAAAGGTAAATCAGGCTTTCCGTCCAGCCGGCGTCGGCTTCGCAGAGCCGCTCGACATAGCCGAGTGCAGCGGCATTGGCGCCTGGGTAGTAATTGATAAAGGTAGCGTCATCACGCAGACGCACACCTAGGGGCAGCTGAATCGGTTTCATGCTGACTGAACAGTTCCAAAGGAACCGTTAGTGGCCTCTGTGTAAAGTTTGCGAAGTTTATACCCGTGAGGCTGACCGCACAATGCGACAGACCACAAGCAAAATCAAAGGTTTGCGTTAACGCACTGGTTTTATGACAGTTTCTTTGACGGCGCATGTGACAGCCACGCGAGCGATACGGGCAAACCTGGCACGAAACCAGACCGCCCGCTACGAGCGATTAAAAACTTACAGCTCAGATTCGTCGATACCGCCGTAGATGTCGGAATCCTTATACAAATCACGCACATGTCGCACCAGAACCATAATCACCGCCGCCACCGGCAACGCCAGCAGCACACCGGTAAAACCAAACAGCTCGCCGCCGGCCAGGATGGCGAAAATCACCGCCACCGGGTGCAGGCCGATCCGGTCGCCCACCAGCAACGGTGTCAGCACCATACCTTCCAGCGCCTGGCCAACCATGAACACCGCGACGATACCGATCAAGGGATACAGATCGCCACCGAACTGGAACAGACCGGCGATCAATGCCGCTCCAATCCCGATGACGAACCCCATGTACGGCACGATCGCCGCCAGACCGGCAATCAGACCGATCAACAACCCCAGCTCCAGCCCGACGATCATCAAGCCCGCAGCGTAGATCACGCCTAGCGCCAACATCACCAGCAACTGCCCGCGCACGAAGGCCCCGAGCACTTCATGGCATTCGCCGGCGAGGGTCATGACGCGCACTTCACGATCGCGTGGCAACAGGCTGCGGACCTTGCCCATCATCAGATCCCAGTCGCGCAGCAGATAAAAACTCACCACCGGAATCAGCACCAGATTGGCCAGCCAGCCAAGCAGCGCAAGGCCGGAAGCCGTCGCCTGACTCAGCACCACGCCGACCACATCGGTGGTCTGGCCCATGTGCGCACTGAATGCGGCCTTGAGCTTGTCGAACTTCCAGAAGCCGTCCGACAACCCCATCTTCGATTGCGCCCACGGCACGGCGGTGTGTTGCAACCAGTCGAGCATCTGCGGTGCCAATTCATACAAACGAAACAGCTGCCTGGCGAGCATCGGCACCAGCACCAACAGCAACGCGGTGACGATCAGCGTGAACAACGCGAACACCGCCACCACGCCCCAGGTCCGTGACAGACCGTACTTCTCCAGCCGATCCACCAGCGGGTCGAACAGGTAGGCCAGCAACAGCGCCACCAGGAACGGCGTCAGAATCGGGTGCAACAGGTAAACAAACACGCAAAGCAGGACCACCCCACCGAGCCAGAACCAACGCCGTGTATCGGCCATGTACCACTCCTGCTTCTATATAAAGAAAAACTACCAGCGAAAACGTAATTGCGGCGTCGGGGCCGGGGCTGGTGCTGCGACCGGTGTCGAGCCAGCCGCCACGGATTGAACAGGCGTCGTGGGGGCCGGCGCCTCACCAGCCGGAATTTCCTGCAACCTGGCCAAAGACAACTGCGCCCGCAGCTGATCGGGGCTGCCGTTGACCCGATAAAGCACGCGGTCGCCGTCGACACTTTGCAGGCGAGCGCCAAAAGGCTCCAGCAAACGCCCGAGCGTCGCATAACGTTCCAGGTTCATCCCCTGCACCTCCAGCAATTGCTCGCTCGATGCACCCGGTTTGGCGGCAAAACGCGGCGCCAGGCGTTGGCTGACCGCCAGCATCACAGCATCGGCCAGCGCTGCGGTATCGGCACCCTGCACGCTACCCGCTTCTTTCTGATCGCCCAACCATAAACGCCACTTGGCTTGCCATTGGCCACCCTCTTCACGGGCATGCACCGCCAGTAATGCGTCAGCATTGTATCGGTCGGATGCGTCACGCAGCGGCGCCGGGTCTGCACTTTCCAGATTCGGCGCCGTGGCGACAATCTGCTCATCCAGGTCCGCCAGCGGCAAACGCAGCGGCAGCCCACGATGTTGAGCCGCTCGACGCAGTGGCGTAGCGCTGGCCTGACCATCGCCGACCAGGCTCGACCCTTCGGCGGAATCGTTCAGCCACCAACCGAGGATCGACGGCCGGTTGGCGCCCCATACAGCCAACCCGGCACGCCGCAAGGCCTGTTCCGTGGTGGCCGGATCGAAATCGACTTTCAGCACTTGCGGCGGCCCGGCGTCGTAACCGAACTGACTGATGATCTGCTGAGGGTCTTTGCGCACGGCCGCCAGACCCGGGTTCTGCGCAGCCTTGGGGTCACCGGTCAGGCGCAACACCAACGTATCCAGCGCCCGCTGAGTCGCCTGATCGCGTTCCTCCGGTGTCTGGCTGCTGACAGGTTCGCGCACTTGATAGAGGCTTTTGACTGTTTCGGCATGGCTGGTCAGGCTGACCATGGATAAACAGCCTACGAACAAGCATTTAAGAAAACGCATAAAAAGATTCCTGACGACAAGAGCGGCTGGAACATACCGCATGAACATGAAGACGATTGAGCTAGGCTGTGACCACACGCTCAAGCAAAACATTCACACGATCACGTTAAGTTTTCGCATTGACATAACGATAGACGGTTAGCGTCGATACCTTATACAGCCATGCGGGACGCCACCAATACGAGCAATATCGGTTTTTTTAACGCGATATGCCCCTGCCCGTCGGTACGAGGATGGCCGCTGCCCCTCAAGCCTGATAAAATCGCGCGCCTTCGCAGACCGGCAACAGCCGGGCGCCCTGAAATTCGCGTACGGCAATTGCCCTTCGCCAGCTTCAGTGGCCCCACTGGACTCGGTCGTTACCCCCTGAATCCCCCCTAAAGGCCTGGATCATGAGCAAGCAACCCTCCCTGAGCTACAAGGACGCCGGTGTAGACATCGACGCCGGTGAAGCATTGGTCGAACGCATCAAGAGCGTCGCCAAGCGCACTGCGCGCCCGGAAGTCATGGGCGGCCTGGGCGGTTTCGGCGCCCTCTGCGAAATCCCGGCCGGTTACAAGCAACCGGTACTGGTATCGGGCACTGACGGCGTCGGCACCAAGCTGCGCCTGGCGCTGAACCTGAACAAGCACGACAGCATCGGCATCGACCTGGTTGCCATGTGCGTGAACGACCTGGTGGTCTGTGGCGCCGAGCCGCTGTTCTTCCTCGACTACTACGCCACCGGCAAACTGAACGTCGAAACCGCGACCCAGGTCGTGACCGGCATCGGTGCTGGCTGTGAACTGTCCGGCTGCTCCCTGGTCGGCGGCGAAACCGCTGAAATGCCTGGCATGTACGAAGGCGAAGACTACGACCTGGCCGGCTTCTGCGTCGGCGTCGTGGAAAAAGCCGAAATCATCGACGGTTCTAAAGTCGCTGCCGGCGATGCCCTGCTCGCCCTGCCGTCATCCGGCCCGCACTCCAACGGCTACTCGCTGATCCGCAAGATCATCGAAGTGTCCGGTGCAGACATCGAAAACATCCAGCTCGACGGCAAACCGCTGACCGACTTGCTGATGGCCCCGACCCGCATCTACGTGAAGCCGTTGCTCAAGCTGATCAAGGACACCGGTGCCGTCAAAGCCATGGCCCACATCACCGGTGGTGGCCTGCTGGACAACATCCCGCGCGTTCTGCCAAAAGGCGCACAAGCGGTGGTTGACGTCGCTAGCTGGACTCGCCCTGCGGTGTTCGACTGGCTGCAAGAGAAAGGCAACGTCGACGAAAACGAAATGCACCGCGTGCTGAACTGTGGCGTCGGCATGGTCATCTGCGTTGCTCAAGAGCACGTTGAAACCGCACTGAACGTACTGCGTGAAGCCGGCGAGCAGCCTTGGGTCATCGGTCAGATCGCCACCGCTGCCGAAGGCGCGGCTCAGGTCGAACTGAAGAACCTTAAGGCTCATTAATGTCCGCAACCTGTGATGTGGTGGTGCTGCTGTCCGGCACCGGCAGTAACTTGCAGGCCTTGATCGACAGCACGCGGACCGGCGACAGCCCGGTTCGCATTGCTGCGGTGATTTCCAACCGCGCCGACGCCTACGGCCTGCAACGCGCCAAAGGTGCGGGTATTGACACCCGCACCCTGGATCACAAGGCTTTCGAAGGTCGCGAGGCCTTCGATGCCGCGCTGATCGAACTGATCGACGCCTTCAACCCCAGACTCGTGGTACTGGCCGGCTTCATGCGCATTCTCAGCGCTGACTTCGTGCGCCACTATCAGGGTCGCCTGCTCAATATCCATCCCTCGCTGCTGCCCAAATACAAAGGGTTACACACCCATGAGCGCGCGCTGGAGGCCGGCGATACTGAACATGGCTGCTCCGTGCACTTCGTCACCGAGGAACTCGATGGTGGACCACTGGTCGTACAGGCAGTAATACCGGTAGAGTTGCACGATTCGCCGCAGAGTCTGGCGCAGCGAGTCCATACCCAGGAACACCTGATCTACCCGATGGCCGTACGCTGGTTTGCTGAAGGTCGTTTATCACTCGGTGAACAAGGTGCTTTACTGGACGGACAGTTACTCGCGGCCAGCGGCCACTTGATTCGAACCTAGGAGATTTTATGCGTCGCGCCCTGCTCTTCGCTTGCGCTCTGTTCGCCCTGCCGTTTGCGCAGGCCGCAGACCTTCAACCCTTCTCCGCCAGCTACACCGCCGACTGGAAACAGCTGCCCATGAGCGGCACCGCCGAACGCAGCCTGACCAAGGGAGCCAACGGCGTCTGGAAACTCAGCTTCAAGGCGTCGATGATGATCGCCAGCCTGACTGAAGAAAGCACCCTGACCCTGGACAAGGACACGCTGCTGCCGCAGTCCTATCACTTCGAACGCGGTGGCCTGGGCAAAGCCAAGAAGGCTGATCTGGACTTCGACTGGGCCAACAAGATGGTCACCGGCACCGATCGCGGCGACCCGGTCAAACTGCCGCTCAACCGTGGCATGGTCGACAAATCCACCTATCAACTGGCGCTGCAGCATGACGTGGCCGCCGGCAAGAAAAGCATGAGCTATCAGGTCGTCGATGACGGCGAAGTCGATACCTATGACTTCCGCGTGCTGGGCTCGGAGAAAGTCGACACCAAGGCTGGCCAGATCGATGCGATCAAGGTCGAGCGCGTGCGCGATCCGACACAAAGCAAGCGCATCACCGTGCTGTGGTTCGCCAAGGACTGGGATTACCTGCTGGTCCGTCTGCAACAGGTCGAAACCGACGGCAAGGAGTACAACATCATGCTCCTCGACGGCACGGTCAACGGCAAGACGGTCAAAGGCAGCTGATCCGCACAACATGAAAGCCCCGCAAATGCGGGGCTTTTTTTCGTCGATTAACCTGGCACCCCAGATTCCCTGTAGGAGCGAGCTTGCTCGCGAAAGCGGTACATCAGGCGACATCAATGTTGACTGTACTGCCGTATTCGCGAGCAAGCTCGCTCCTACAGGAATTTTGCTTAACTGACTGGCATTGGGGCTTGCCCGCGCTTCGTTGGACGGGAACGATCAGCGCACGGTAAAACGCTGCTGAGCCAGTAGACGGTCGCCCTGGAACACCATGAAACGCCATTCACCGGGAACGACTTCGTGACTTTCGGTGAACTCGAAAGCCATCAGGTCTTGCGGAGCGCCTGGCACCAGTTTCTGGGTCACTTCCAGTTTGTCGTGACGCACGCCGTCTGGAGTACGAATGCCCGGCGTGAAATAGAGCAACGTCAGCGGCTGGTCTTCGGCGACCTTGCCGGCCAACTGGTAACGCATCCCGAACTTGGTGCCCAGTTTCGCCGGGACGATTTCGGTCTGCTGGATCTGTTCATTGCTGCGGCGCAAAACGCGCTCGCCCGATTGCAGTTCGGCTTTCGGGCCAGCGAACACGCCGTATTCCACCGGGCCTTCGACGTGGACTTCGGCACTGGCCAGACCACTCACGAGCATCAATGTGGCCAGGGCGGTTAAACGGGTGAGGTGCATGGTGCGCTCCTTGATTGAGATGAGCGCGAGGGTATGACGCCGGGGTGACAGGACGATGACAACCTGTAGGAGCGAGGCTTGCCCGCGAAGAATGCACCACGGTTATTCAGGTATTACGCGTCATCATTCTTCGCGGGCAAGTCGGATCGCCGCACCGCTCGCTCCTACAGGAATGCTCTATTAATTCAGGGTCTTTTTTGATCGAATGACTTTCCCTGTTATCTGCGAGGTTTCCCATGACTGTTACCGTCAATACCATCTGCGCCGAAGGTTTTCGTCACAGCGTCCAGATCGATGATCACGAACTTTTTGCCGATGTGCCGAAAACCTCTGGCGGCGAAGGCACCGCGCCTGAACCACACGACTACTTCGATGCTGCCCTCGGTGCCTGCAAGGCCCTGACGTTGAAAATGTATGCGAAGAAGAAGGGCATCCCGCTGACGGGCGTCGAGGTTGAGGTCACGCGCGACAACAGTGAAGAACAGAAAGGCAAATACGCCCTGCACGTCGAACTCACGCTCAAGGGTGTGCTCACCGACGCCCAGCGCGATGAGCTGCACCGCGTGGCCGACCGCTGCCCGGTCCACAAGCTGATGACCACTTCTGACATCAGCATCGAAACCCATCTGTCCGAAGGTGCGTTCAGCCAATAGCGGCAAGGGCTGCGCAAGCGGGTTATGCTCCGTGCGTCACCCGCTCAGCCTGGAATGCACCATGAACACGCCACTCGTGATCCGCCCTCGCGCCGAAGATGTCGAAGGCCAGCCGATTCTTCGCCCGTTGCCGTCAGCTAAATGCCGCAACGTCGGACCTTTCGTGTTTTTCGACCACATGCTCGAAACCCGTTACCCAGCGGGCAAAGGCATGAACATCCGTCAGCACCCGCACATCGGCCTGTCCACCCTCACCTACCTGTTCGAAGGGCAAATCCAGCACAAGGACAGCCTCGGTTCCGATCAGGTGGTGAATGCCGGCGATGTCAGCTGGATGACGGCGGGTAGCGCAATTGCCCACGTTGAACGCACGCCCGAAGCCTTGAAAGAAAGCGGCTTTACCCTGCACGGCTTACAGATCTGGCTGGCTTCGCCCAAGGATCGTGAACACGGCCCGGGACATTACAGCCACCATCCGGCTGACACGCTGCCAGTCAGCGATAACCTTGGCGTGAAGATACGCATGATCGCCGGGTCAGGCTTTTGCCTCGAATCGCCGGTCCCGGTGCTTTCTCCTACGCTGTACGCCGAATTGAATCTGCAAACGGCGACCACATTGCTGATTCCCACCGAGCACGAAGAACGGGCGCTGTATGTGTTGAGCGGCGAGGCGCAGCTTGATGGCGAGCTGCTGGAGCGCTACACGCTAGTGGTGCTGCCAGCCGGGGAAGAGATGACACTGTTTGCCGAGAGCGACTGTCATGCCGTGCTCTTTGGCGGAGCGCCACTGGATGGACCGCGACGGATCAACTGGAATTTCGTCGCCAGCGATCCGGCATTGATCGATGAGGCCCGTCGGCGCTGGGCGGCCGGGGATTGGCCGACAGTGCCGGGGGAAAGTGAGCGGATCGAACTGCCGAAACACCGAAGCCCGCCAACTCCCTTGTAATTGATCGGCTGATCGTTCCCACGCGCAGCAAAGGATGCAGGCCGTGACGCTCCGCGTCACTGGACGCGGAGCGTCCCTAGAGGCATTCCCACGCAGAGCGTGGGAACGATCAAAAAACCCGCCGAAGCGGGTTTTTATACAGCGCGGTTAAACCGACAGTTCAACCAGCAGCTTGTTCAGACGCCGCACGTAAGCGGCCGGGTCTTTCAAGCTGTCGCCGGCCGCCAGGGCCGCCTGATCGAACAGAATGTGCGACAGGTCGCCGAAGCGCTCGTCGCTCTGCTCGTTGTCGAGTTTCTCGATCAGCGGGTGAGCCGGGTTGAACTCGAAAATCGGCTTCGAATCCGGAACCTTCTGACCGCTGGCTTCCAGGATCTGACGCATTTGCAGGCCCAGGTCCTGCTCGCCAATGGCCAGAATCGCCGGGGAATCGGTCAGACGGTGAGAAACCCGTACTTCAGCGACGGACTCACCCAAAGCGGTCTTGAGACGCTCAACCAGGCCTTCTTTGGACTTGGCGACTTCTTCCGCGGCTTTCTTGTCCTCTTCCGAATCCAGATTGCCGAGGTCCAGGTCACCGCGTGCCACGTCGACAAAGCTCTTGCCGTCGAAATCGCTGAGGTAGCTCATCAGCCACTCGTCGATGCGGTCGGTCAGCAGCAGCACTTCGATGCCTTTCTTGCGGAAGACTTCCAGGTGCGGGCTGTTTTTGACTTGCGCGTAAGTTTCGCCGGTCAGGTAGTAGATCTTGTCCTGACCTTCCTTGGCGCGAGCCAGGTAATCGGCCAAGCCCACAACTTGCTCGCCGTCGTCGCCCTGAGTGGACGCGAAACGCAGCAGGCCGGCAATTTTCTCTTTGTTGGCGAAGTCTTCTGCCGGGCCTTCTTTCATGACCTGACCGAAGTTCTTCCAGAAGCCTTTGTATTGCTCAGGCTCGTTCTTCGCCAGTTTTTCCAGCATGTCCAGAACGCGCTTGGTCAGCGCCGATTTCATGGAATCGATGATCGGGTCTTTCTGCAGGATTTCCCGCGACACGTTCAGCGACAGGTCGTTGGAATCGACCACGCCTTTGATGAAGCGCAGGTACAGCGGCAGGAACGACTCGGCCTGATCCATGACGAACACACGCTGCACGTACAGCTTCAGGCCTTTCGGCGCTTCACGCTGGTACAGATCGAACGGAGCACGGGTCGGCACATAAAGCAGCGAGGTGTACTCGAGTTTGCCTTCGACCTTGTTGTGGCTCCAGCTCAGCGGGTTTTCGAAATCGTGAGCGACGTGCTTGTAGAACTCCTGGTATTCCTCGTCCTTTACTTCAGTACGAGGGCGAGTCCACAGGGCGCTGGCGCGGTTGACGGTTTCCCATTCAACGGCCGGTTGCTCTTCACCTTCAGCGGCTGCCACTTCTTTCGGCAGCTCGATCGGCAAGGCGATATGGTCGGAGTACTTCTTGATGATGTTGCGCAGACGCCAGCCATCGGCGAACTCGTCTTCAGCGGATTTCAGGTGCAGAACGATGCGGGTGCCGCGGTCGGCTTTCTCGACGGTGGAGATTTCGAATTCGCCTTCGCCCTTGGACGACCAGTGCACACCTTCGCTGGCGGCTACGCCGGCACGACGGCTGAATACGTCGACTTTATCGGCGACGATGAAGGCCGAGTAGAAACCGACACCGAATTGACCGATCAGGTGCGAGTCTTTTTTCTGATCGCCAGACAGGTGTTTCATGAAATCGGCAGTGCCGGATTTGGCGATGGTACCCAGATGGGTGACCGCGTCGTCACGGCTCATGCCGATGCCGTTGTCTTCGAGGGTGACGGTTTTAGCGTCTTTGTCGAAGCTCACACGGATTTTCAGTTCAGCGCCACCTTCCAGCAGCTCAGGCTTGGCCAGCGCTTCAAAGCGTAATTTGTCGACAGCGTCAGAGGCGTTCGAGATCAATTCGCGAAGGAAAATTTCCTTGTTGGAATACAGCGAATGGATCATGAGGTGCAGCAGTTGCTTCACCTCGGTCTGGAAGCCCAGGGTTTCCTTTTGAGTTTCCACACTCATGGTCATCAAACTCCAATCAGATGGCAGTGGCCGCGACCTTGAGGGTCGACGGCGGGTTGTCCTCAGAGTTGGGGGCTGAGATCAGGATTTCAAGGGCTCTTCGATTTTGAAGTGAGCGCGGGCCGTAGCAATGGGCTCGGCTTCAGTGCTTTGCCAGGCGGTAATCGCCACGTTTGCCACCCGACGCCCCTGACGGCATACCTGGCATCTGGCCCAGGTATCGCGAAACTGCCCCGCGCGCAGGTAATCGAGTGAAAAATCGATAATCTTCGGCACGCCGGGCGAGCCGGTGAAAATCAGCAGGTGCAATGCCGCCGAGAGCTCCATGAACCCGGCAATCACCCCACCATGAATCGCCGGCAATATAGGATTACCAATGTTGTCCTTGTTGGCCGGCAGACGAAACAGTAGCTCATCCCCCACCCGCGAACATTCCACGCCAATCAGCCTGGCGTAGGGAATCAGATCCAGCAGCGAGGCGTAGTCCCCCTGCGCATGGGCCTGTTGAAGTTGCTCCTTGAACCTGTCGGTCATTTCGCACCTCCAGCAATGGCGCCGCCAAAACCCTTAGTGCCTTTAATGCCCTTGCCCATGCGCATGAAGGTGCCCACCACATGAGCGATGGGCTGGTCGGGGTGGTCCTGATAGGCAAAACCGCGCGCAAAGATCACGTCGGTGGTCACTCGGTAGCATTGGGCGAAGCCGTACACGTGCTTGTGCGGCTCGGCGGCGTGCATGTAATCGATGCGCAAGTCGAGCGTCGGGCAAACTTCGAATTCGGGCAGCACGCAGAGAGTGGCCATGCCGCAGGCGGTGTCCATCAGCGAAGTCAGTGCACCGCCATGAATCACCCCGGTTTGCGGGTTGCCGACGATCTGCGGGCTGTACGGCAGAATCACCGTCAACCCTTCGCTGCTGGCACTGTGAACGCGCATGCCGAGTACCTGACAATGCCGCAATGCCGACAGGAATCGCGTCGCACGCTCAAAAACGGGGTTTTCGGCCATTGGATAAAACTCTTCTTAGTGTCGGGCCAACATAGCAGGTTAGAGGGCAAAAGTTCCGCAGCAAAACAAACTTATATATCTGTGCGAATCAAGGAACTTAAACCTGATCGCCGTGCTCGAAAGGCCAAGTAGATATTTCCATAAGGAGAAACACCCCATGCGTAAGACTTTAGCTATTGCCTTGATGTTGACCGCTTCCCTCGGTCTCGCTGCCTGCGATAAAAAATCCGAGGACAAAGCTCAAGAAGCCACCAAACATGCTGAGCAAGCTCAGGAAAAAATGAACGAGGCAGCAAAAGAAAACGCCGAAGCTGCCAAAGCTCAAGCCGAATCGAACGAAGCAGCGACAAAAGAAGCCGCTCCAGCGCCTGCCCCAGTCCCAGCTCCAGTACCCGCTCCCGAAGCACCTAAAAACTAAAACCGTTTTTAGTGTGATAAAAGAAAACCCGCCAAGTGCGGGTTTTTCTTTTTATTGGCGATAAGTGTTAGAGCAAAACCGATCTAAAAGTCGGACTAATCATCAGCAACAACGAACACACTAAACCCACAAACCACACCAGGCTGCGCTGCCAGGCCAGATCTACCCAATAGCACAGCAAGTAAATGACGCGCGTGATCACGAAGATGATTGCCAGCGCATCAATCAGCCATCCCGCCGTCTGCGTGGTGTGCGCCATCAACACCCCAACCGCAAACAACAGGAACGCCTCGAAACTGTTCTGGTGGGCCGCCAATGCACGGGCACCAAAGCCGGTAAATTGCGCCTGCTGCTGGCGCGGCAGATGATTGTTGTAACCACCCTGCTCGTTCATGGCCTTGGCCACTGGAATCTTTGCCACGTAAATCAACAATGCGCTGATAAACACACACCAGAACGGAATACTCATCAAGCTTCTTCCTTGTTCGCTTCAGGCAATGGCGCCTCTGTAGGGGTATACACCATTACATCAAGAACGTCGGAGTGAAACTCGCGGCGATACAACACCAGCACGACGCCGGCACTCATCAACATGAACAACCAGGGGCTGACAAACCACGCCAGCATGGTCATGCCGAAGTAATAGGAACGCAGACCGAAGTTGAACTGGTTGGCCGCCATGGAGATGACACGGGCGGCTCGGGAAGCGAAGGCTTTGCGTTCTTGCTCGGACACATGGCGCTCGCCAATCATCGGCGCCGAGCCTACGAGAATCGCCGCAAAGTTGTACTGACGCATGCACCAGCTGAACGTAAAGAACGCATAGACAAACACCAGCGCCAGGCACAACAACTTGATCTCCGACATGCCTTGAGAGGCCTGTTGCACCATCGGGATATCCGCCAGCAACGACACGGCTCTGTCGGACGCACCCAACACCGTGAGAATACCGGCCAGGATAATCAGCGTACTGGAAGCGAAGAACGAGGCATTACGCTCCAGGTTTCCGATCACGCTGGCATCGGCAATGCGGTTATCGCGCAACAGCATGCGGCGCATCCAGTCTTCGCGATACAGGTGCAGTACGCTGGCCAGGCACGCGGTGTCGCGGCCCTTCCATGTGGCATAACGGGTATAACCACCCCAGCAGATGACAAACCAGAGCGCGGCGAGGATGTGGATCAGATTGGCGTGGATGAACGACATGCAATTCCCTGTGAGACATTGGCAACAGTAGAACCTGTAGGAGCGAGCGATGCGGCGACCCGACTTGCCCGCGAAGGCGGCGTGTCAGTCGATAATTTCTTCGGATCTGACATCGCCTTCGCGGGCAAGCCTCGCTCCTACACAGGTAGTGCTTCGACGTTAGCGCAAGGAAAAAGACACTGCATCACACGCATAAAAAATGCCCCGTATCGATTGATACGGGGCATTTCTGTTTCTGCTTGATGGGCCCGCTTGTGGCGGGCCGTAAGCGTTAAGCCAGCGCTTCTTCGCGCTTGCCCAGCAGACGGTCACAAGCCACGGCAACCACCAGGGTCATGACCGACGGCACCAGCCAAGCCAAACCCTGCTCGCTCAACGGCAAATGAGCCAGTTGAGTTGGCATCCAGTCCGCAAGTCCGGCGCCCTTGAGGGCATCGATCAGGCCGAAGATGAACGACACCAGCATCACCGGACCGACAATGCGGCCCTGCTCATGCCAGAAGTCTTTGCAGAAACTCAGGGCGACCAAGGCGATGCACGGCGGGTAGATGGCGGTCAGCACCGGGATCGAGAACGCGATCAGCTTGGTGAGGCCCAGGTTGGACACCAACAGGGAGAACGCCGCCAGAATAATCACCAGTGTCTTGTAGGACAGTGGCAGTACACGGCTGAAATATTCAGCACAGGCACACGTCAGACCGACCGCTGTCACCAGGCAGGCCAGGGAGATCAGTACCGCAAGGAAACCGCTGCCCAACGAACCAAACGTATGCTGCACGTAAGCGTGCAATACCGCCGCGCCATTGGCGGCACCGGCGGCCACTTCATGGCTGCCCGAACCGAGACGGAACAGACTGACGTAAACCAGCGCCAGGCCCACGCCGGCAATCAGCCCGGCGATGATCGCATAACGGGTGATCAACGCCGGCGATTCCACGCCCCGGGAACGAATGGCGTTGACAATGACAATGCCGAATACCAGCGCACCCAGGGTATCCATGGTCAGGTAACCATTGATAAAGCCTTGGGAGAACGGTGCAGCGACATATTCAGGAGTGGCCACGCCGATATCACCAGCCGGCAACGCGAACGCGGCAATGCCGAGAACAGCCAAGGCAATGATCTTCAGCGGCGCAAGGAAACGTCCTACGGTATCCAGCAGACGGCCCGGATAGAGCGAGATGAAGAACACCACCAGGAAGTACACCGAGCTATAGAGGAACAGCGCCAGCGGGCTCTCGCCGGTCAACGGCGCCAGGCCTACTTCAAACGACACGGTCGCGGTGCGCGGCGTCGCGAACAACGGGCCGACAGCGAGGTAGCACGCGGCTGCCAGCAGGCCACCGGCGACTTTACCGATCGGGCTGCTCAACGCATCCATTGCACCACCGACTTTGGCCAGGGCAACAACGGTGATCACCGGCAGACCGACCGCGGTGATTAGAAAACCTAGCGCCGCCATCCAGACATTAGGCCCGGACTGCAAACCGACGATAGGCGGGAAGATGATGTTGCCAGCCCCGACGAACAGGGCAAATGTCATAAAACCCAGTGCCAGGATGTCCTGGCCTTTCAACACTTTCATTAAGGAAATACCACACTACTGAATCGGAATTTAGAGAGGGATTTCCCTTATGGGTGAGGGAAATGCTGTCGGCCCGTATAGGACTGACCCGTTTAGCGCGTCGCTGCCTTGTGGGCCGCGGACGCAAAAATGGCTGCTAGCCTAACGAATTTGCACGACAAACGCACTGTTAGGGTGCGATCTATCCGATACGCGACACTTCAATGTCGCGTTTACATATCTAATTTTCCTGCCTCCGCGCAGATCGTTCCCACGCTCTGCGTGCGAATGCATCCCGTGACGCTATGCGTCACATTCAAAGGCGGAACGCGGAGCGTCCCCGGCGGCATTCCCACGCAGAGCGTGGGAACGATCACCCGGAAACGACAAAGGCCACCCGAAGGTGGCCTTTGCCTGGTGAAGCGTCAGTTAAGCGCGAGGCTTACTTGACGGCCCAACCGGTCAGCTCGGCCAGGGCCTTGCCGATGTCTGCCAGCGAACGCACGGTTTTAACGCCTGCGTCTTGCAGCGCAGCGAATTTCTCGTCTGCAGTGCCTTTGCCGCCAGAGATGATTGCGCCAGCATGGCCCATGCGCTTGCCCGGAGGAGCAGTCACACCAGCGATGTAGGAAACAACCGGCTTGGTCACGTGTGCCTTGATGTAGGCAGCCGCTTCTTCTTCAGCCGAACCGCCGATCTCGCCGATCATGACGATCGCTTCGGTCTTCGGGTCTTCCTGGAACAGCTTCAGGATGTCGATGAAGTTCGAACCCGGGATCGGGTCACCACCGATGCCGACGCAAGTCGACTGACCGAAACCGGCGTCAGTAGTCTGCTTCACAGCTTCGTAGGTCAGGGTGCCGGAACGGGAAACGATACCGACCTTGCCTGGCAAGTGAATGTGACCTGGCATGATGCCGATCTTGCATTCGCCTGGAGTGATCACGCCTGGGCAGTTAGGGCCGATCAGGGTAACACCCAGTTCGTCGCACTTAACTTTAGCGTCCAGCATGTCCAGGGTAGGAATGCCTTCGGTGATGCAGACGATCAGCTTGATGCCGCCGAAAGCAGCTTCCAGGATCGAGTCTTTGCAGAAAGGAGCCGGAACGTAGATCACGCTGGCGGTAGCGCCAGTGGCAGCTACTGCGTCTTTAACGGTGTTGAACACTGGCAGACCCAGGTGCTCGGTGCCGCCTTTGCCTGGAGTTACACCACCAACCATTTTGGTGCCGTACTCGATGGCTTGCTGGGTGTGGAAACTACCTTGCGAACCGGTAATACCCTGGCAGATAACTTTGGTGTCTTTATTGATCAGGACGCTCATTATTTGCCCTCCGCAGCTTTGACAACTTGTTGAGCAGCGTCGGTCAGGCTGGTAGCAGCGATGATGTTCAAACCGCTTTCTGCCAGTACTTTAGCGCCCAGCTCAGCGTTGTTGCCTTCAAGGCGAACAACAACCGGGATTTTCACGCCGACTTCTTTCACTGCGCCGATGATGCCTTCGGCAATCATGTCGCAACGAACGATGCCGCCGAAGATGTTGACCAATACTGCAGCGACGTTAGTGTCGGACAGGATGATCTTGAACGCTTCGGTTACGCGTTCTTTGGTAGCACCGCCGCCCACGTCGAGGAAGTTGGCTGGTTTGCCGCCATGCAGGTTGACGATGTCCATGGTACCCATGGCCAGGCCAGCACCGTTGACCATGCAACCGATGTTGCCTTCCAGTGCTACGTAGTTCAGTTCGAACTTGGCAGCGTGCGCTTCGCGCGGATCGTCTTGCGACGGATCGTGGAAAGTCTTCAGCTTAGGCTGACGGTACATGGCGTTGGCGTCGATGTTGATCTTGGCGTCGAGGCAATGCAGATCGCCGTCAGCCTTGATCACCAGCGGGTTCACTTCCAGCAGAGCCAGGTCGTGATCCTTGAACAGCTTGGCCAGACCTACGAAGATCTTGGCGAACTGAGCAACTTGCTTGCCTTCCAGACCCAGCTGGAATGCCAGCTCGCGACCCTGGAATGGCTGAGCGCCAACCAGTGGATCGATAGTGGCCTTGAGGATTTTCTCAGGGGTGTCGTGAGCGATTTTCTCGATGTCCACGCCACCTTCGGTGGAAGCCATGAACACGATGCGACGGCTCGAACGGTCAACGACAGCGCCCAGGTACAGCTCTTTAGCGATATCAGTGCACGATTCAACCAGGATCTTGGTGACTGGCTGACCATTGGCATCAGTCTGGTAAGTCACCAGACGCTTGCCCAACCACTGTTGAGCGAATGCTTTGGCGTCTTCTTTGCTGCGAACCAGCTTTACGCCGCCCGCTTTACCGCGACCACCAGCGTGGACCTGGGCTTTGACAACCCACTCGGTGCCGCCGATTTTGTCGCAAGCTTCTGCTGCTGCTTCCGGGGTGTCTACTGCGTAGCCGGTGGAAACTGGCAGGCCGTATTCAGCGAACAGCTGCTTACCCTGATACTCGTGAAGATTCATGCTTATTACCGTCTTCGTTAGGTACTGCGCATTCGGTGCTGCACTTGTTCAAGTGCCGCACCACCTGTGACTGCTGCTTGCGTAGCTGAGCTACACAAGACTGCGTCCAGCGGACATTCCGCGGTGAGTCTTGCATGCAAGGCTCACGACGGGCCGTACCGCCGTGGTTTCTTATTGTCTTAACGCTTCTTGCGGTTGGCGATGTGGATGGCGCCGCCATTCACTGCCAAAGCTGCTTCGTGCAAGGCTTCAGACAGGGTCGGATGGGAGAAAACCATCATTCCCAGGTCTTCAGCGCTGGTGCCGAATTCCATACCGATCGCGCCCTGCTGAACCAGTTCTGCAGCGCTCGGGCCAATCACGTGGACGCCCAATACGCGGTCAGTCTTGGCATCGGCAATGACTTTCACGAAACCGCCGGTGTCGTTGGCTGCCATGGCACGGCCACTGGCTGCGAACGGGAAGGTGCCAACGTTAACTTCAACGCCTTCAGCCTTCAAGGTCTGCTCGGTTTTGCCGACCCACGCGATTTCCGGGTGAGTATAAATAACTGACGGGATCAGGTCATAGTTGATTTGGGCTTTGTGGCCCTTGATGCGCTCAACCACCATGATGCCTTCTTCGGACGCCTTGTGCGCCAGCATCATGCCACGAACCACGTCGCCGATCGCGTAAACGCCCGGTACGCTGGTCGCGCACTGGTCGTCAACGAAGATGAAGCCACGTTCGTCGATGGTCACACCGCTGTCGGCAGCCAACAGTTCGGTGGTCACTGGACGGCGACCAACGGCAACGATCAGCTTGTCGAAAGTGATGCTCTGTTCGCCATTGGCGTCGGTGTAGTTCACAACGACTTCGTCGCCGTTCACTTTGGAACCGGTGACGCGAGCGCCCAGCTTGATATCCAGACCTTGCTTGGTCAGGGTTTTGTAGGCTTCTTTGGAAACGGCGTCGTCAGCGGCTGGCAGGAACTTCTCCAGGGCTTCCAGAACAACCACTTCAGCGCCCAGACGGGACCAGACCGAACCCAGCTCCAGACCGATCACGCCAGCGCCGATAACGCCCAGACGCTTGGGTACGGCCTGGAATTCCAGTGCGCCGGTCGAATCGACGATCACGTTCTGGTCAACCGGAGCCGGCGGAATGTCGATCGGACGCGAGCCCGAAGCCAGAATCACGTTCTCGGCTTCGATGATTTCAACGCTGCCGTCTGGCTTGGTCAGTTCGACTTTCTTGCCGGCCAGCAGTTTGCCGTGGCCTTGCAGGGAAGTGACGCCGTTGGCCTTGAACAAGGTCGCAACGCCAGAGGTCAGGCCTTTGACGATGGTGGATTTACGACCGACCATCGCTGCCACGTCCATGGTCACGCCAGCGTGGTTGATACCGTGGATCGCGAAGCCTTCTTTGGCTTCCTTGTATTTCCAGGAGCTGTCCAGCAGCGCCTTGGATGGAATGCAACCGACGTTCAGGCAAGTACCGCCGAGGGCCAGTTTGCCTTCCTTGTCGGTGTATTTCTCGATGCAGGCAGTGGAAAGGCCCAGTTGCGCTGCTTTAATGGCAGCCACGTAGCCGCCAGGGCCCGCACCAATCACTACCACGTCGAATTTCTGAGTCATGTGTCATTCCTTCTCGAATCAAACCGGACGATCCCTTTTGAGGACCGTCGTGGGACGAAGCTGGTCATTACAGAAGGGCCGCTCATCGCTGAACGGCCCGTGCAACGAAATCAGATATCCAGCAGCAAACGAGCCGGGTCTTCCAGCAGGTTCTTGATGGTAACCAGGAAGGTCACAGCTTCTTTGCCGTCGATCAAACGGTGATCGTAGGACAGAGCGAGGTACATCATCGGACGGATAACGACTTGACCGTTGATCGCCATAGGACGCTGCAGAATGTTGTGCATGCCCAGGATGGCCGCTTGTGGCGGGTTGACGATCGGAGTCGACATCATCGAACCGAAGGTACCACCGTTGGTGATGGTGAACGTACCGCCAGTCATCTCGTCCATCGACAGCTTGCCGTCACGAGCCTTCTTGCCGAAGGTGGCGATGCCGCCTTCGATTTCAGCCAGGCTCATCAGTTCGGCGTTACGCAGAACCGGTACAACCAGGCCGCGGTCGCTGGAAACAGCAACACCGACGTCAGCGTAGCCGTGGTAAACGATGTCGGCACCGTCGATCGACGCGTTGACAGCCGGGAAGCGTTTCAGCGCTTCGGTGGCCGCTTTCACGAAGAACGACATGAAGCCCAGGCGCACGCCGTTGTGGGACTTCTCGAACAGATCCTTGTACTTCGAACGCAGGGCCATGACTTCGGTCATGTCGACTTCGTTGAACGTGGTCAGCATCGCCATGTTCGACTGAGCTTCAACCAGACGCTTGGCAACGGTGGCCCGCACGCGAGTCATCGGTACACGCTTCTCGACGCGATCGCCAGCAGCGAAAACCGGAGCAGCAGCAGCCGGTGCAGCAGCCTTGGCAGGCGCGGCAGCCGGAGCGGCTTTCTTGGCAGTAACAGCTGCCACCACGTCTTCCTTGGTCACACGACCGCCTTTGCCAGTGCCGGCAACGGAAGCGATGTTGATGCCGTTTTCTTCAGCCAGCTTGCGAGCAGCCGGTGCAGCAACAGGATCGTCTTCGCCGACTTCGGCAGGAGCAGCGGCAGCGGCAGCAGGTGCAGCAGCGGCGGCTGGAGCGGCAGCAGCACCGCCCTCACCGATGGAGCCCAGAACTTCGTCGGACAGAACGGTGTCGCCTTCGTTCTTGACGATAGCGCCCAGCACGCCGTCAGCGGTGGCCAACACTTCCAGTACGACTTTGTCAGTTTCGATGTCGACGATCAGTTCGTCACGCTTGACGGCGTCGCCCGGTTTTTTGTGCCAGGTGGCAACGGTGCCATCGGCAACCGATTCCGGGAAAGTGGGGGCTTTGATTTCGATAGCCATTATCTGTGGGTCCTTAAATTCGGTTTCAGGTGCGCGAAGGCGTTAAACAGTAAAGGCGTCTTGCAGCAGTTGTTCTTGCTGCTCAGCGTGCATCGATGCGTAACCACAAGCAGGTGCAGCAGAAGCCTCACGGCCCGCGTACTCGAGTACGAGAGACTTGTCGTGATTGCCAACGATGCGGCGCATGTGGTGTTGGCTGCAGTACCAGGCACCCTGGTTCATCGGCTCTTCCTGACACCAAACGATATGTTTGAGGTTGGTATAAGGAGCCAGGACTTCGTTCAAGTCGTCCTCAGGGAATGGGTACAGCTGCTCGATACGCACGATGGCGATGTCGTCACGACCTTCGGCACGGCGTTTTTCCAGCAGGTCGTAGTAGACCTTGCCGCTACACAGAACAACACGCTCGACCTTTTTCGGGTCCAGGGCATCGATTTCCGGGATAACGGTCTGGAACGAACCTTCGGCCAGATCTTCCAGGGTCGAGATGGCCAGTTTATGACGCAACAGCGATTTCGGCGTCAGGACGATCAGTGGCTTGCGCAGCGGGCGAATCACCTGACGACGCAGCAAGTGGTAGATCTGGGCCGGCGTGGTCGGCACGGCTACCTGAATGTTGTGCTCGGCGCACAGTTGCAGGTAACGCTCCAGACGAGCCGAAGAGTGCTCCGGACCCTGACCTTCATAACCGTGCGGCAGCAGCATGGTCAGACCGCAAAGACGGCCCCACTTGTGCTCGCCACTGGTGATGAACTGGTCGATAACCACTTGAGCGCCGTTGGCGAAGTCGCCGAACTGGGCTTCCCAGATAACCAGCGCATTTGGCTCGGTAGTCGAATAACCGTATTCGAACGCCAGAACCGCCTCTTCAGACAGGAACGAATCGTACAGGTCGAAGCGTGGCTGACCTTTGTACAGGTTCTGCAGAGGAATGTAGCTGCCGGCGTCTTTCTGGTTGTGCAGGACGGCGTGACGGTGCGAGAACGTACCGCGACCGATGTCCTGACCCGTCATGCGGATCGGGTGACCTTCGAACGCCAGGGTCGCGTACGCCATGGTTTCGGCGTAACCCCAGTTGATCGGCAGGCCGCCCGCTTGCATCTTCTGACGGTCTTCGTAGATTTTCGAGACCTGGCGCTGAACCACGAAGCCTTCCGGAATTTCCAGCAGCTTGGCGGACAGTTCCTGCAAGGTTTTCAGATCGAAGCGAGTGTCGTGACGCGCGGTCCAGGCATGGCCCAGATACGGACGCCAGTCCACGAACAACTCTTTGTTCGGCTCTTTGACCAGGCTTTTTACTACGTGCAGACCGTTGTCCAGCGCGTTGCGGTATTCGTCGACTTTCGCCTGAACACGCTCAACGTCCAGTACACCGCTCTGGGTCAGACGATCGGCATACAGTTCACGGGTGGTGCGCTGTTTGGTGATCTGCTGATACATCAGAGGCTGGGTGCCGCTTGGCTCGTCGGCCTCGTTGTGGCCGCGACGACGGTAGCAGACCAGGTCGATCACCACGTCGCGCTTGTACTGCATGCGGTAGTCGATGGCCAGCTGGGTCACGAACAATACAGCTTCCGGATCATCACCATTCACATGGAGGATCGGCGCCTGGATCATTTTCGCGACGTCGGTGCAGTACTCGGTGGAACGCGAGTCTTCCGGATTGCTGATGGTGAAGCCGACCTGGTTGTTGATCACCAGGTGGATCGTGCCGCCAGTCTTGAAGCCGCGGGTCTGCGACATCTGGAAGGTTTCCATGACCACGCCTTGACCGGCGAATGCTGCGTCACCGTGGATGGAAATCGGCAGAACCTTTTCACCGGTAGGGTCGTTACGACGATCCTGACGGGCGCGGACCGAACCTTCGACCACTGGAGAAACGATTTCCAGGTGAGACGGGTTGAAAGCCATGGCCAGGTGAACTTCACCGCCGGTGGTCATGACGTTGGACGAGAAGCCCTGGTGATATTTAACGTCACCGGAACCCAGTTCGACCTTCTTCTTGCCTTCGAACTCGTCGAACAGCTCGCGCGGGTTCTTGCCGAAGGTATTGACCAGCACGTTCAGACGACCACGGTGGGCCATGCCGATCACGATTTCCTTGGTGCCGTAGGAACCGGAACGCTGGATCAGCTCGTCGAGCAACGGAATCAGGCTCTCGCCCCCTTCCAGACCGAAACGCTTGGTGCCCGGGTATTTGGTGCCCAGGTATTTTTCCAGGCCTTCAGCCGCGGTAACGCGCTCAAGCAAGTGGCCCTTGATATCGGCAGAGTACGTCGGACGGCCGCGCACGCTTTCCAGACGCTGCTGGAACCACTGGCGCTGCTCGGAATCGACGATGTGCGTAAATTCAGCGCCGATGGTGCGGCAATATGTCTGCTGCAACGCTTCGTGAATTTCGCGTAGGCTCGCCTCCTCTTTGCCGATGAACAGGTCGCCGGCACGGAAGGTCGTATCAAGATCGGCATTGGTCAAGCCGTAATGATTGATTGACAGGTCTGCAGGTGCAGGACGCTGCCACAGCCCCAGCGGGTCAAGCTGGGCTGCCTGGTGGCCACGCATACGGTAGGCCTGGATCAATCGCAGCACTTCAACTTGCTTCTTCTCGTGCTCACTGCTCACGCTGCCGGCGGAAACCGGTTGGGCGCGGCGCTGGTTCTTTGCCAGCAAGACGAAATGATCGCGAATCGTGGAGTGCGAAACATCGGTAGCAGTGTTGCCATCAGCAGGCAACTTCTGGAAGTAGGTGCGCCACTCTTCTGGCACAGCGTTAGGGTCGTGCAGGTAGAGCTCGTAGAGCTCTTCCACATAGGCAGCGTTACTACCAGATAGGTAGGCGCTGTTCCACATGCGCTGCATCACGCTTTCTTGCATGCTTGGTCACCCTCGGTTAGGGGAACACCACCGGCGTCGACACCGAGAAAACTTGCAGAAGTCCGAATGCAGCGACTAAAACAAGCCACTTAGGATCACGCTGATAGTCCGGGTACCAGCCCGGATGCCCCTGCTTGTCTCATTTCTTCAAAATAAGAGCCGCAGCTTATGGCTGCTGCTCTGGTTATAGCCATGACGCGGGTTGAAGCCCGCGCCACAGCCTCTTCGGTTACAGCGGTCTACGGTTACAGCAGCTGAATCACACGCCGCTTTGCAGCAGCATGTTACGGATGTGACCGATGGCCTTAGTCGGGTTCAGGCCTTTCGGACAAACGTTGACGCAGTTCATGATGCCCCGGCAGCGGAATACGCTGAACGGGTCATCCAGCGAAGCCAGACGCTCGGATGTCTTGTTGTCGCGGCTGTCTGCCAGGAAGCGATAAGCTTGCAGCAGAGCAGCCGGACCCAGGAACTTGTCCGGGTTCCACCAGAAGGACGGGCACGAAGTCGAGCAGCAAGCGCACAGGATGCACTCGTACAGACCGTCGAGCTTTTCACGCTCTTCAGGGGACTGCAGACGCTCGATGGCCGGAGCCGGCGTGTCGTTCTGCAGGTATGGCTTAACCTTTTCGTATTGCTTGTAGAAGATGCTCATATCGACGACCAGGTCACGAATAACCGGCAAACCTGGCAGCGGACGAACGATCAGCTTGTTGCGTTTTACGACGGCAGACAGCGGCGTGATGCACGCCAGACCGTTTTTGCCGTTGATGTTCATGCCGTCGGAACCGCAAACACCTTCACGGCAAGAGCGACGATAGGAGAAACCTTCGTCCTGCTCTTTGATCAGGGCCAGCACGTCCAGCACCATCAGGTCTTTACCACCGGTATCAACCTGGAATTCCTGCATGAACGGCGCAGCGTCCTGATCAGGGTTGTAACGATAAACACTAACTTGCAACATGGCGGCCACCCTTAATAAGTCCGAATCTTAGGTTCAAAAGTCGGAACAGTCTTCGGCGAGAAGTTCACAGCACGTTTGGTTACGCGCTTGTCACCCGGGAAGTACAGGGTGTGGCACAGCCAGTTTTCGTCGTCACGGTCTTCGAAGTCTTCACGGGCGTGAGCACCGCGGGACTCTTTGCGCACTTCTGCGGCGATGGCGGTGGCTTCGGCCACTTCCAGCAGGTTCTGCAGTTCCAGCGCTTCGATACGCGCGGTGTTGAACGCCTGGCTCTTGTCGTTGATCTTGACGTTGGCGATACGGCCACGCAGATCAGCCAGCTGAGCAATACCCTTCTGCATGTATTCGCCGGTACGGAACACACCGAAGTAGTTCTGCATGCAGCTTTGCAGTTCGCGACGCAGGGTTGCCACGTCTTCACCTTCAGTACGCTCGTTCAGAGCGGACAGGCGTGCCAGGGCAGCTTCGATATCGGCGTCAGTAGCGTCGTCGTATTCGATACCGTCGGTCAGCGCTTTTTCCAGGTGCAGGCCGGCAGCACGGCCGAATACCACCAGGTCGAGCAACGAGTTACCACCCAGACGGTTGGCACCGTGAACCGATACGCACGCCACTTCACCGACCGCGAACAGGCCTGGAATGATGGTGTCTACGCCATCGGCGTCCTGAGTCATCGCCTGGCCATGAATGTTGGTGGCAACGCCGCCCATCATATAGTGGCAGGTCGGAACGACCGGAACCGGAGCGACTACCGGGTCAACGTGTGCGAAAGTCTTGGACAGTTCGCAGATACCTGGCAGACGGCTGTGCAGCACTTCCTCGCCCAGGTGGTCGAGTTTGAGCATCACGTGGTCGCCATTCGGGCCGCAACCGTTGCCGGCGATGATTTCCTTGACCATCGAACGGGCAACAACGTCACGACCGGCAAGGTCTTTGGCGTTCGGAGCATAACGCTCCATGAAACGCTCGCCGTGCTTGTTGATCAGGTAACCACCTTCACCACGGCAACCTTCGGTGACCAGTACACCGGCGCCGGCGATGCCGGTCGGGTGGAACTGCCACATTTCGATGTCTTGTACCGGAACGCCTGCACGCAGCGCCATACCAACGCCGTCACCGGTGTTGATCAGGGCGTTGGTGGTCGAAGCGTAGATGCGACCTGCACCGCCGGTGGCCAGTACGGTGGCCTTGGCACGGATGTAGGTGGTTTCGCCGGTTTCGATGCAGATGGCAATCACGCCAACGAATGCGCCGTCCTGGTTTTTCACCAGATCAACAGCGTAGTACTCGTTAAGGAACGTGGTGCCGGCTTTCAGGTTGCCCTGATAAAGGGTGTGCAGCAGCGCGTGACCGGTACGGTCGGAAGCGGCGCAGGTACGGGCAGCCTGCCCGCCTTTACCGTAATCCTTCGACTGACCGCCGAATGGACGCTGGTAGATACGACCCTGTTCGGTACGGGAGAACGGCATACCCATGTGGTCCAGCTCATATACCGCAGCCGGGCCTTCCTGACACATGTATTCGATAGCGTCCTGGTCACCGATATAGTCGGAACCCTTGACGGTATCGTACATGTGCCAGCGCCAGTCATCGTTCGGATCGGCAGACGCGATGGCGCAGGTGATGCCGCCCTGGGCCGATACGGTGTGCGAACGAGTCGGGAAAACCTTGGTGATCACGGCAGTCTTGTGACCGCCTTGCGCCAGTTGCAGCGCTGCGCGCATGCCGGCACCGCCGCCACCAATAATGATGGCGTCGAAAGAAATCGTTGGAATGTTAGCCATGAATCAGATACCCCAGAGAATCTGCACACCCCAGACGAAGTAAGCGAACATCGCAACGCCGCATACTGCCTGGAAAAGGAAACGTACTGCAGTCGCGGACTTGCCCAGCGCCATCGGCGTAAGGTAGTCAGTCGCGATGGTCCACATGCCGACCCAGGCGTGAGCGCCCAGGGCCACCAGGGCCAGCAGACTGAAGATACGCATCCAGTTGCTTGCGAACAGGTCGTGCCATTGGGCGTAGCCAATGCCAGGGTTCGCAACGAGGTATCCGATCAGGAAAATGAAATAAGCCGCGAGAACAACCGCAGACACACGCTGTGCCATCCAGTCATAGAGGCCCGAACGCGAAAGGTTTGTAACGCTGGTTACCATATCCAAACTCCTGCCAGAACGATCAACACCACGGATACGGCGATGATAATTTTCGAGCCCAGGCGGCCGCCTTCCAGCGTCTCACCGATGCCCATATCCATGATCAAATGGCGCACACCGGCTACCAGGTGATACAGAAGAGCGGACAGGAGGCCCCATGCTACGAACTTGGCCAGCGGGCTGGTCAAGCATGCCTTCACGTCGGCAAAACCTTCCTCGGAACCCAGAGACTTGCCCAATGCATACAGCATGAAGCCAAGGCCCAGGAAGAGGATGATGCCGGAAACACGGTGAAGGAACGACGTAACGCCGGTGATGGGGAGTTTGATGGTCCTTAGGTCTAGGTTTACAGGTCGTTGGCTTTTCACGGCTTTTTTTTCACACTGAAGAGCCCCTAACAATCAGGGCAAAGTTGTTGGGGAGTGCACTGGTCAGGTAACCACCACCCAGGGATGCGACCCCCAATAAAGCTGGCCCAAAAGCCCCTGGCGGTCGGTGGCCGAGTATAGACAGTTAGGCTACTAATGACAACGCGTTCACCTTCCCCTAATAGCTGATTGCACAAGTGGGATAAAAGGCGTAAACGGCAGTCATTTTCGAGAAAAAAGTCCGGTTAAAGCCTTCTGGAGCAAGACTTTAGGCAAATTGACATTCGAATTTATCTCACTATAGTGGTGCGGGCCCTGCGTGGGGGGTCTGTCTGATGATTTCAAGCATAAATAGGAGGCCACATGGCTGACAAAAAAGCGCAGTTGATCATCGAGGGCGCAGCCCCCGTCGAGCTGCCCATTTTAACCGGCACCGTTGGTCCCGATGTTATCGACGTTCGGGGCCTGACGGCCACGGGCCGTTTCACCTTTGACCCTGGTTTCATGTCGACCGCCTCCTGCGAGTCGAAGATCACCTATATCGACGGCGACAACGGCATTCTGCTGCACCGCGGCTACCCGATCGAACAGCTGGCTGAAAAGTCGGACTACCTGGAAACCTGCTACCTGTTGCTCAACGGCGAATTGCCGACCGCGGAACAGAAGGCCCAGTTCGTCGGCACCGTGAAGAACCACACCATGGTTCACGAGCAGTTGAAGACCTTCTTCAACGGCTTTCGTCGCGACGCCCACCCGATGGCCGTCATGTGCGGCGTAGTGGGCGCCCTCTCGGCCTTCTACCACGACTCCCTCGACATCAATAACCCGCAGCATCGCGAAATCTCCGCGATCCGCCTGGTTGCCAAGATGCCGACCCTGGCTGCAATGGTTTACAAGTACTCCATGGGCCAACCCATGATGTACCCGCGCAACGACCTGTCGTACGCGGAAAACTTCCTGCACATGATGTTCAACACCCCGTGCGAGATCAAACCGATCAGCCCGGTACTCGCCAAGGCCATGGACCGAATCTTCATCCTCCATGCCGACCACGAGCAGAACGCATCGACTTCTACGGTACGTCTGGCCGGTTCGTCGGGCGCCAACCCGTTCGCCTGTATCGCCGCTGGCATCGCTGCATTGTGGGGCCCTGCCCACGGCGGTGCGAACGAAGCCGTTCTGACCATGCTTGACGAGATTGGCGATGTTTCGAACATCGACAAGTACATCGCCAAGGCCAAGGACAAGAACGATCCGTTCAAATTGATGGGCTTCGGTCACCGGGTTTACAAAAACCGCGACCCACGCGCTACCGTCATGAAGCAGACCTGCGACGAAGTACTGAAAGAACTGGGTATCACCAACGATCCGCAACTCGAACTGGCCATGCGCCTGGAAGAGATCGCCCTGACCGACCCGTACTTCATCGAACGCTCGCTGTACCCGAACGTAGACTTCTACTCGGGGATCATTCTCAAGGCGATCGGCATTCCGACCAGTATGTTCACTGTGATCTTCGCTCTGGCGCGGACTGTCGGCTGGATCTCCCACTGGAAAGAAATGCTCTCCAGCCCGTACAAGATTGGCCGTCCGCGTCAGTTGTACACTGGCTATGAGTCGCGTGATATCACCAAGCTGGAAGACCGCTAACAAGACCTGTTTTACGATAATGTCTTGAGCTGAGCTGTACCGGAAACGGCCTCTATTTAGATAGGGGCCGTTTTTGTTTGGGCCAAGTGGCGATTAACTCTTTGATTGTGAACATATCCGCTTCTGCAGAAACGGATATGTACACGATCAAATAGCCCGGTCGGCTATCAGACCGCCTTCGCGGGCAAGCCTCGCTCCTACAGAGACAATGAGCGCCCAATAAAAATGCCCCGATCTCTCGACCAGGGCATTTTGTGTAGCTCAGCTTATATATAGAAACTCAAAGCCTTAGTGCGATACCGCCCCACTCGCCCCCAACCCGGTCTGCGAACGAACGAATTGTGGGAAGAACAGCGCCCGCTCATTGTCAGCCGCTGTGGATTTGTCGGTAATCGAGAAGAACCAGATCCCGATAAAGGCAATGATCATCGAGAACAGCGCCGGGTATTCATACGGGAAGATCGCCTTCTCGTGACCCAGGATCTGCACCCAAATGGTTGGCCCCAGCACCATCAAGCCAACAGCACTGACCAGACCCAGCCAGCCGCCGATCATCGCACCGCGCGTCGTCAGCTTCTTCCAGTACATGGAAAGCAGCAGCACCGGGAAGTTGCAGCTCGCCGCGATGGAGAACGCCAGGCCCACCATGAACGCGATGTTTTGCTTCTCGAACAGAATGCCGAGGCCGATCGCCAGCACTGCCAGGGCGATGGTGGTGATTTTCGAGACGCGGATCTCGTCCTTCTCGTTGGCCTTGCCCTTCTTGATCACACTGGCATACAGGTCATGGGACACCGCCGAAGCACCGGCCAGGGTCAAACCGGCAACCACCGCCAGAATGGTCGCGAACGCCACTGCCGAGATGAAGCCCAGGAACACACTGCCACCCACTGCGTTGGCCAAATGCACCGCCGCCATGTTGTTGCCACCCAACAGCGCGCCAGCCGCGTCTTTAAAGGCCGGGTTGGTGCTGACCAGCAGGATCGCGCCGAAGCCGATGATGAAGGTCAGGATGTAGAAGTAGCCAATGAAGCCGGTTGCATACAGCACGCTTTTACGCGCTTCTTTAGCGTCGCTCACGGTGAAGAAGCGCATCAGGATGTGTGGCAGGCCAGCAGTACCGAACATCAGTGCCAGGCCGAGGGAGAACGCCGAGATCGGATCTTTCACCAGGCCGCCCGGGCTCATGATCGCTTCACCTTTAGGGTGAACCTTGATCGCCTCGGAGAACAGCGCGTTGAAGTCGAAGTTGACGTGTTTCATCACCATCAGCGCCATGAACGAGGCACCGGACAGTAACAGCACAGCCTTGATAATCTGCACCCAAGTGGTCGCCAGCATGCCGCCGAACAGCACGTACAGGCACATCAGGATACCGACCAGAATCACCGCAACGTGGTAGTCCAGGCCGAACAGCAGCTGAATCAGCTTGCCGGCACCGACCATTTGCGCGATCAGGTAGAACGCCACCACTACCAGCGAACCACACGCCGACAACGAGCGGATCTGGGTTTGCCCCAGGCGATAGGACGCCACGTCGGCAAAGGTGTACTTGCCCAGGTTGCGCAGGCGTTCGGCGATCAGGAACAGAATGATCGGCCAGCCCACCAGGAAGCCGATCGAGTAGATCAGGCCATCGTAGCCGGAGGTGAACACCAGGGCGGAAATACCCAGGAAGGACGCCGCGGACATGTAGTCACCGGCAATCGCCAGACCGTTCTGGAAACCGGTGATTTTGCCGCCCGCCGCATAGTAGTCGGCCGCCGAGTTGTTACGCTTGGATGCCCAATAAGTGATGCACAGGGTTGCACCCACGAACGCCACGAACATCAGGATCGCGGAGACGTTGAGCGGTTGTTTCTGCACCGCACCCGTCAGGGCGTCAGCCGCCCAGGCGCCAGGTGCAAAGGCTGCGAGGCTCAATAGAGCCATTAAACGCCGGATCATTGCTGAGCCTCCTTGAGAATCGCATTGTTCAAGTCGTCGAATTCGCCGTTGGCGCGTCGCACGTAGATGCCCGTCAGGATAAAGGCCGAAACAATCAGCCCGACGCCGATCGGAATGCCCAGGGTAATCGAAGACTCGGGGCTGATTTTCGCGCCCAGAATATGCGGCCCGTAAGCAATCAGAAGGATGAATCCGGAGTACAGCCCAAGCATGATCGCTGAAAGAATCCAGGCGAATCGTTCTCTCTTGCTGACCAGCTCCTTGAAGCGCGAGCTGTTTTGAATCGAGAGGTAAATGCTGTCGTTCATTGTTTTTATCCTCGCAGCACAGATTTAAAGTTGGAACGTGATCCACTCTATGCGGCTGCCGGACAGGTTCCAGACGACCTTAGTATTAGAACGACATGATGGTTTCGTTTCCCTGTAGGAGCCCGGCTTGCCGGCGATAGCGTTATTGAGGGTGCCATCGCCGGCAAGCCGGGCTCCTACAGGAATGCAAAAGGCCCCTTGGCATTTATGCCAAGGGGCCTTGATAGGTGCTGACTAGACGCTTCAGATCAAATCATTTGATCCAGTCGGCAACGCGTTCCGGGTGTTTGGCCACCCAGTCCTTCGCTGCGGCTTCAGGCTTGGCGCCCTCTTGAATCGCCAACATGACCTCGCCGATTTCGTCTTTCGACGCCCACTGGAAGTTCTTCAGGAACTTCGCGACTTCCGGCGCTTTGGCATCCAGGCCTTTGCTGCCGATGCTGTTCACGGTTTCAGCCGCGCCATAAACGCCTTTCGGGTCTTCCAGGAAGCGCAGTTTCCACTTGGCGAACATCCAGTGTGGCACCCAACCGGTAACGGCAATGGATTCGTTTTTCTTCTCGGCACGGGTCAGCTCGGCAATCATGCCGGCGCCGGAACTGGCCTTTAGTTGATACCCGGTCAGGTCGTAATCCTTGATGGCCTGTTCGGTCTTGAGCATCACGCCTGAACCGGCGTCGATGCCAACGATGCGCTTCTTGAAGCTGTCGTCGGTTTTCAGATCCTCGATCGATTTGGCCTTGACGTACTCCGGCACGATCAAGCCGATTTTTGCATCCTTGAAGTTCGGGCCGTAATCGACGACCTGATCCTTGTTTTTGGTCCAGTATTCACCGTGAGTCACGGGCAGCCACGCCGACAGCATGGCGTCGAGTTTGCCGGTGGCCACGCCCTGCCACATGATTCCGGTGGCAACGGCTTGCAGCTTCACGTCATAACCGAGTTTCTGCCTGATCACTTCTGCGGCCACGTTGGTCGTGGCAACGCTGTCCGACCAGCCATCGACATAACCGATAGTCACTGCCTTGCCTTCGGCGCTGGCCATCGTAGAACTGATCGCCAGCACCAAAGCGGCACCTGCGCCCAAGAGTCGTCGCATCTTCATCGTTACTTCCCCGAAAGTGCTGCGCTCGACGGATGTCGAGCCGCTCAACGTATTGTTATGGTGCACAGCGCCCCCATCACGCCTCACTGCAAACTCGTTCGAACATCAGCGGAGTACTGACGATTGGATGATCAACCTGACGCCCGCGACGACCTGCTCTGCCAGCGACCTCAAGGCATCGAGAAACGACATCAGAAGGCCATTAATTGCAACCGTCGAAAATCCATCCGCCACCCCGCCCGAACTTTGCATGTCAAAATCATGCAGGCCACCAAGCCCGGGACAAATGCAGGTAACATGCGCGGCTTTGTTCCCAGACGTCCTGACCATGCCCGCGACATCCCGCTTTCCTTTTTTTGCTTATTTATTCGCTTGCCTGCTGGGGCTGTTTGCCCTCGGCGGCTTCTGGTATGGCCTCGGCAAACCGGTGATCCTGCCGGACGTGGCCAGCGCGACGCACAAGCTGCAATGCGCCTCCTACACCCCGTTCGACAAAGACCAATCGCCGTTCGATGTGCCGTTCAAACTGCGCCCCGAGCGCATGGACGCTGACCTCGCGCTGCTGGCGACTCGTTTCGAATGTATCCGCACCTATTCCATGACCGGCCTCGAGGCCCTCCCCGATCTGGCGCGCAAGCACGGCTTGAAGCTGATGATCGGCGCCTGGGTCAACAGCAACCCGGTGGACACTGCCAAGGAGGTCGACCTGTTGATCGCCTCGGCCAATGCCAACGCCGATGTCGTGACCTCAGTGATCGTAGGTAACGAAACCCTGCTGCGCAAGGAAGTCACCGGCGCACAGTTGGCGAAGCTGATCAACAAGGTCAAAAGTCAGGTCAAACAACCGGTGACCTACGCCGATGTCTGGGAATTCTGGCTCAAGCACCCGGAAATCGCTCCGGCGGTGGACTTCCTGACTATCCATTTGCTGCCGTACTGGGAAGATCACCCTTGGAACGTCGATGTTGCCCTGGGGCAAGTGGCCGACGTGCGTCATATGTTCGGCAAAATGTTTGCCCCCAAGGACGTGATGATCGGCGAAACCGGCTGGCCGAGCGAAGGTCGTCAGCGCGAAACTGCGCTGCCGAGTCGGGTCAATGAAGCCAAATTCATTCGCAGTTTTGTGATCATGGCCGAGCAGCAAGGCTGGCATTACAACTTGATCGAAGCCTTCGACCAACCGTGGAAACGCGCCAGTGAAGGTGCGGTTGGCGGTTATTGGGGGCTGTTCGATGCTGATCGTCAGGACAAGGGCGTGCTGGCAGGTCCTGTTTCGAACGTACCGTACTGGTCGCAATGGCTGATGGTGGGTGGCTTGATTTTCATTGGTACGCTGATCCTCGGCGGTCGCGTTCGCAGCACCCGTGCGGCGTTGGTTCTGCCACTGCTCGCTGCGTTGGCGGCCTGTTCGATCGGCGCCTGGGGCGATCTGGCTCGGGTCACCACGCGATTTGCCAGTGAATGGTTGTGGGTGGCGTTGCTGACGGGGTTGAATCTATTGGTGCTGGCCCATGCTGCGCTGACCTTGAGCACTCGCACTGGTTGGCGTGAACAGGCATTCAACGCCTTTGAGCGCCGGGCTGGATGGCTGGTCGCGGTGGCCGGTTTTGCCGCGGCCGTGACGATGCTGGAACTGGTGTTCGACCCGCGTTATCGCAGTTTCCCGAGCGTGGCGTTCATCGTGCCGGCGCTGGTGTATCTGTGCCGTCCGGTGAGCGTGCCGCGCCGGGAGATTGCCATGCTGACCTTCATCATCGGCGCTGGCATTGCGCCGCAGTTGTATCAAGAAGGCTTGCAGAACCAGCAGGCTTGGGGATGGGCGCTGGTGAGTGGGTTGATGGTGGCGGCGTTGTGGCGGTGTTTGCGGGTTCACGTAATCCAAGCTGAACGTTGATCAACTAAAGGTTTTGTTATCTAAATTGAAGACCTTCTCACTGCCCAGCGGGCAGCTTCCACAGCGTTTTTTCGTTGAGCGGGATACTTAAGAAAATGTATGTCCATTCCGCGCGTCAGCTCAGTTTCTGCCTGAGAAAACAAGTTCTGAGCCTTGATGTAAGCTTTGTGCGCCGGCTGCGCTGGAATTTCAGCGGGATCGAACCCTTTAGCTTTAACAAGGCGCTCAAGCACCGATAGATCTTTTGTGACTGCTTTTAATTGATTGGATGCCTGTTCTTTGGCATCGAACAAACTACCCAATTTTTTTATATCACTGCTCTGCACACTCTTCGACAACAAACGACTCGAGCTGGCCAAATCAAGAGCATCAAGGGTAGTAGCGTTAGACGCCACCCTCGTTGGACGTCCGGCTGCACTGCCTAGAGCTTTCGCTGGCAAACCTGCCGCTCGCTGCATATATTTTCCGAAGAAAGCAGCTAAAAAAACATGGCCCGTCGGATCCACCCGATTGACAGGATCCCCAGAGCAATATGCGTACGCATTCACCCCACCCTTCTCAAACGGACTCAGATTGTCCGGGCTATGGAATCGCATCAACACCGGGTTAAAAACGCGGTACCCGCTCCCTAATAAATAATGTCCAGTCACCGAATCCCTACGCTCGCCATTGAATCCCAGCAGACTGATCAAACCACTTTCAGGGGAACGATGACCATAGGCGGAATAAGCAGAACGCTGATGCTGACCGACGGCTACGAAGTGCAGAATGGAACGTTGCAAATCAGTAGCCAGCAACGCGGAGTCAATATGCCCCCCGTGATGCTGTCGCTGCGCCAATAACTGCTCTTCGTACTCGAACAGCGAGCACTGCACCGTCCCCTGTATTTCCGTGGCCAAATGATTTTTTCGATAAAAGTGCTGAACACTGTCCTGACTCAGCGGCGCACAACTCACAACCCGATCCAACGGGTCGTACTGATAGCGGCACAGCACCGTTTCTCTCTGACCCGTCATGGCGTTGCTCCGTTTCTCATCCAGGGTTTGATGATTAGATTCGGAGTTAATGGGGCGACTGTCTACTATCAGAACTGATAGGTGGGAAGGGAGACAATGTGAATTCTTTGGCGTGACTACTGGCCTCTTCGCGGGCAAGCCTCGCTCCTACAGGTCCGTGGCGTACGCAATTGTCACGGTCGACATGTAGGAGCGAGGCTTGCCCGCGAAGGCTGACCATCAAGCGCTACGAGAAGCCCGGACCAGACGCAATGCAGCAATCACCACCGCAAACACCGCCAACGTGGTGTTGTACAACGCCAGCGCCGGAAACCCGAACACCAGCGCCAGCACCGCCAGCCACCACCCCGCTCGCCCAGGCAGCACAAAACCGAACGCGGCGGCGGCCACGGCGGCCCAGCCCAGCACCTTGAAATGAATCATAAAGCCCAGGTTCGAACGAATCTGGCATTCCCAGCGACTGGCCTCGTCAACGCAGATGCCGACCCATTGCGCATCCTCCATGAAGCCATAACGTGCGCCATAACTGGCGGCCAGCCACAATGGCAGAAGAACGAGCAACAGGATCACGGGCAGACGGCGGGACATGAAGCACTCCAATAAACGAAATCGGCGGCCAGCTTAATCCCCCGACAGCCTTACGCAAGCGCTAACAACAGTTAACTGGTCAGACAATCACTGCAAAGTGTATCGTCCCGCTACCGTTGCTCCGAAATCAGGTTTGTCTGGTGCCGATCATGGCACTTTGGCGCGAATCCTGTGGTCATAGCCTGCGAACTTCATTCGGCACCTTCCTCTAAGGGATCTAGTCATGCTCCGTTCCTTGCGCTGCGCCGCCCTGTTTGGCGGCTTGATTTTAAGTGCGTCCGCGTCGGCGGCCGACATTGATGCCGCCAGTTACGGCTATCCCCTGACCAACCCGTTCGAGGCGACCATCGCCACGACACCGCCGGAGTTACGCCCGGAATTGCCGCTGGACGACGACATCAATCAGTCGGACCGCAGCGTCACGATGCGTCCCGAGCGCGAGTTCAGCCTGCCGGACAACTTCTGGCCGGTAAAGCAACTCACCTACCGCATCGCCACGCAAGATCAAGCGGCACCATTGATTTTCCTGATCTCCGGCACCGGTGCCCGCTACGACAGCACCCTCAACGAGTACCTGAAAAAGCTCTACTACAAGGCCGGCTATCACGTGGTGCAACTGTCGTCGCCGACCAGCTTCGACTTCATGACCGCCGCTTCGCGTTTCGCCACCCCCGGCGTGACCAAGGAAGATGCCGAAGACATGTACCGGGTAATGCAGGCCGTGCGGGCGCAAAATCCGAAACTGCCGGTCACCGACTATTACCTGAGCGGCTACAGCCTCGGCGCTCTGGATGCGGCCTTTGTGGCGCACCTGGATGAAACTCGTCGCAGCTTCAATTTCAAGAAAGTCTTGCTGCTCAACCCGCCGGTCAACCTTTACACCTCGATTACCAACCTGGACAAGCTGGTACAAACAGAGGTGAAAGGCATCAACAACAGCACGACCTTCTATGAGCTGGTGCTGGACAAACTGACCCGTTACTTCCAGCAAAAAGGCTACATCGACCTCAACGATGCCCTGCTCTACGACTTCCAGCAGTCCAAGCAGCATTTGAGTAACGAGCAGATGGCCATGCTGATTGGCACTTCGTTCCGCTTCTCGGCGGCCGACATTGCCTTCACCTCGGACCTGATCAATCGTCGCGGCCTGATCACGCCACCGAAATACCCGATCACCGAAGGCACCACTCTCACACCTTTTCTCAAACGCGCACTGCAATGCGACTTCGATTGTTATCTCACCGAACAGGTCATCCCGATGTGGCGCGCGCGCACCGACGGCGGCAGCCTGTTGCAACTGATCGATCAGGTCAGCCTGTATGCGCTCAAGGATTACCTGCACGACAGCCCGAAAATCGCTGTCATGCACAACGCTGACGACGTGATCCTCGGCCCTGGCGACCTGGGGTTTCTGCGCCGGACCTTTGGCGATCGTTTGACTGTTTATCCATTGGGCGGCCATTGCGGCAACCTCAACTATCGCGTCAACAGCGACGCCATGCTGGAGTTTTTCCGTGGCTAAGTACCCCCTGCTGCTCGCAGCGTTACTCTGTGCAGGCGTCGCCAACGCCGACAACAGCAAAGCCAATGCACCTGTGGTGGTCGATAGTGACGGCTTCAAGGAACCGCTGAGTAAACTCAAGTTCAACCCAGGGCTGGATCAACGCGAGTTCGAACGCTCGACGCTCAACGCGTTGAACGTCTATGACCCGCTGGAAGAGTGGAACCGCCGCGTCTACCACTTCAACTACCGTTTCGACCAATGGGTATTCCTGCCGGTGGTCAACGGCTATCGCTACATCACTCCAAGTTTCCTGCGCACCGGCGTCAGCAACTTCTTCAACAACGTCGGCGATGTACCGAACCTGATGAACAGCCTGCTGCAATTCAAAGGGCAGCGTTCGATGGAAACCACCGCGCGCCTGCTGCTCAACACCACCATTGGTGTCGCTGGCCTGTGGGACCCGGCTACCGCCATGGGGCTGCCGCGTCAGAGCGAAGACTTCGGCCAGACGCTAGGCTTTTACGGCGTACCGGGCGGCGCCTACTTCGTGCTGCCGATCCTCGGCCCGTCGAACCTGCGTGACACCGCGGGCCTGATGGTCGATTACACGGCCGAATCGGCGATCAACTTCCTGAACGTTTCCGAAGTCAGCTCCAACCACCCGGAAGTCCTGGCGCTGCGCATCATTGACAAGCGCTATCAGACCAGCTTCCGTTACGGCCAGCTAAACACGCCGTTCGAATACGAGAAAGTGCGTTACGTGTACACCGAGTCGCGCAAGCTGCAGGTTGCGGAGTAATTGCGTAGGTAACAAAAAAGGCCATTCGATTTGCGTCGAATGGCCTTTTTCATGCGCGTATCTCAAACACCACCAACCTACTGTGGGAGCGGGCTTGCTCGCGAAGAGGCTATCACATCCAATATCAATGTTGACTGACACACCGCTTTCGCGGGCAAGCCTCGCTCCTACAGGTTCAAGCCTTTACCGTTTTCCAAACTTTGCTGACAGCCATCACCCCAACCAACACCGCCGCACCCGCGACAATCCCGGCTACCGCATTCAGCAACGTCGGCACGATAAACCCGCCACCGCCAGCACTCGCACTGACACTTTCGATCCAGTGATGAACCACCGGCACGCCGTGGGTCAGAATCCCGCCGCCCACCAAAAACATCGCCGCCGTGCCGATCACTGACAGGCTTTTCATCATGTACGGCGCTGCACGCAAAATCCCGCTGCCGATGCTTTTGGCTATCTGGCCGGGCTTCAGGGCCAACCACTGACCGAGGTCATCGAGTTTGACGATCCCGGCCACCAGGCCATAGACGCCGATGGTCATGACGATGGCGATGCCCGAGAGCACGATCACTTGCTGGGTCAGCGAAGCATCAGCCACGGTGCCCAAGGTGATGGCGATGATTTCCGCCGAAAGAATGAAATCGGTGCGGATCGCACCCTTGATCTTGTCCTTCTCGAACGCCACCAGATCGACCGCCGGATTGGCCACGGCCTCGACCAGTTCTACGTGTTCGGCCTGATCTTCAGCTTTGCTGTGCAGGAATTTGTGGGCGAGTTTCTCGAAACCTTCGAAGCACAGGTAAGCGCCACCGACCATCAACAACGGTGTGACCAGCCACGGAATGAACGCGCTGATGGCCAACGCCGACGGCACCAGGATCAGCTTGTTGAGGAACGAACCCTTGGCCACCGCCCACACCACCGGGATTTCCCGCTCGGCACGCACGCCGGAAACCTGCTGGGCGTTGAGCGCCAGATCGTCCCCAAGCACACCGGCGGTTTTCTTCGCGGCCATTTTGGTCATCAACGCCACATCATCCAGTACGGTGGCGATGTCGTCGATCAGCACCAGCAAACTGCTACCTGCCATGAATCAGGTTTCCTTCTTGAATGAATGGTACGCAGCATAGCGCGACCCGAGGCTACACGGGGGCATTCTTGAGCGCCGCGCGAGGCCGGTGCTACCATGCGCAACCGCCAGAACAGGCAAGGAACTCCTTGGTTTATGAGCACCATCCGCGAGCGCAACAAAGCATTGATCCTGCGTGCCGCCAGTGAAGAATTTGCCGACAAGGGCTTCGCTGCGTCCAAAACCAGTGACATCGCGGCCAAGGCCGGGCTGCCCAAGCCCAACGTCTACTACTACTTCAAATCCAAGGAAAATCTCTACCGCGAGGTTCTGGAAAGCATCATCGAGCCGATCCTGCAGGCCTCGACGCCGTTCAACGCCGATGGCGTGCCCGGCGAAGTGCTGAGCGGTTACATTCGCTCGAAAATCCGCATCTCCCGTGACCTGCCCTTCGCCTCCAAGGTGTTCGCCAGCGAAATCATGCATGGCGCTCCGCACCTGAGCCCCGACCTGGTCGAGCAGCTCAACGGCCAGGCCAGGCACAACATTGACTGCATCCAGACCTGGATCGATCGCGGCCAGATCGCCCCGATCGACCCCAACCACTTGATGTTCAGCATCTGGGCCGCAACTCAGACCTATGCCGATTTCGATTGGCAGATCTCCGCGGTGACCGGCAAGGCCAAACTGGATGAGGCTGACTATGAAGCGGCGGCGCAGACGATTATCCGGTTGGTGCTTAAGGGGTGTGAGCTGGACTGATAGACCGCGGTGCGGCATTCGCGAGCAAGCCCGCTCCCACATTGGATCTACTGCGTTCACAAAATCTGTGAACAACCGAGATCAACTAATGAAATGGCTACCCCCGCCGCCCCCTGCGATCGCCCACTAAGCTTTCGCAGGGGGCTCATCGGAGACTGTTGCCATGAACGAAGTAGCTATTGCCGCCATCGACCTGGTCGAAAGCGGTAAATCAGTCACCCCATAATCAAGCCGTCACCCCCGCATCCGCCCTAAACCCCTGCGTCTCGATCGCCCTGATCGCACACTGCTCATCAACATCAGACAAATCCCCGCTGATGCCCACAGCCCCCAACACAGTCCCATCCTGATCCCGAATCAACACGCCGCCCGGTACCGGGACGACGCTACCCTGCCCCAGGGTATTCAGCGCGGCGAAGAAAGCCGGGCGTTGTTGGGCATCCTGGGCCAGCAAGCGTGAGCCCTTGCCCAGGGCAATCGCACCCCAGGCTTTGCCGATGGCGATCTGTGGGCGCAGCAGGCTGGCGCCGTCTTCGCGTTGCAGCGTTATCAAGTGCCCGCCGGCGTCCAGCACGGCAACGGTCAAGGGCGCGGCAGAGATTGCACGACCTGCGGAGAGGGCCTGATTGGCCAGGTTGACTGCGACGTTCAAGGTTAAAGCGCTCATGGTGCCGTCCTCATTTTGTTTTTGGGAAAGCCGTTGGATTGCTTTCTGTTGCGCAATCCGATGCAACAAATAGAACACAATGAGTTATTTTTTTGTATACAATAATTTTCGAAAAGCGCGACACGCGACGAAAAGCCACAGTTTCTTGGGCTTCCGACGAATGAAACAGCTGCTTGAGAAAATGGATTGACCTGCGCCGTCCGCCGTGAATACACTCTGCGCAAAGCCACTTGTATACAATTACAAAACGTAAGAGGCACAAAACAATGAGCAAAATGAGAGCAATCGAAGCCGCCGTTCTGGTGATGCGCCGCGAAGGGGTCGATACCGCTTTTGGCATCCCGGGCGCCGCGATCAACCCGCTGTACTCCGCCTTGCAGAAGGTCGGTGGCATCGATCACGTCCTCGCTCGCCATGTTGAAGGCGCCTCGCACATGGCCGAGGGCTACACCCGCACCAAGGCCGGCAATATCGGCGTGTGCATTGGCACCTCCGGCCCAGCCGGTACCGACATGGTCACCGGGCTCTACAGCGCCTCGGCCGACTCGATCCCGATCCTGTGCATCACCGGTCAAGCACCGAGGGCCCGCATGCACAAGGAAGACTTTCAGGCCGTTGACATCACCAGCATCGTCAAGCCGGTCACCAAGTGGTCGACCACCGTTATGGAGCCGGGCCAGGTGCCCTACGCGTTCCAGAAAGCTTTCTATGAAATGCGCTCCGGCCGCCCAGGCCCGGTGCTGATCGACCTGCCGTTCGACGTGCAGATGGCTGAAATCGAATTCGACATCGACGCCTATGAGCCGCTGCCGCTGGCCAAGCCCACCGCTAACCGCGTACAGATCGAGAAAGCCCTGACCATGCTCGACCAGGCTGAGCGCCCATTGCTGGTCGCCGGTGGCGGCATCATCAATGCCGATGCGAGCGAGTTGCTGGTGGAGTTCGCTGAGCTGACCGGCATTCCTGTGGTCCCGACACTGATGGGCTGGGGCACTATCCCGGACGATCACCCGCTGATGGTCGGCATGGTCGGTCTGCAAACCTCGCACCGTTACGGCAACGCGACGATGCTGAAGTCCGACGTGGTGCTGGGCGTCGGTAACCGTTGGGCTAACCGTCACACCGGTTCGGTCGACGTTTACACCGAAGGTCGCAAGTTCATTCACGTCGACATCGAGCCGACTCAGATTGGCCGCGTGTTCACCCCGGACCTGGGCATCGTATCCGACGCCGCTGCCGCGTTGACCGTGTTCATCGAAGTCGCTCGCGAATGGCAAGCCGCTGGCAAGCTGAAAAACCGCAGCGCCTGGCTGCAAGACTGCCAGCAGCGTAAAGCCAGCCTGCAGCGCAAGACTCACTTCGATAACGTGCCGGTCAAGCCGCAACGGGTTTACGAAGAGATGAACCAAGTGTTCGGCAAGGACACTTGCTACGTCAGCACCATCGGTCTGTCGCAGATTGCCGGCGCGCAGTTCCTGCACGTCTACAAACCACGTCACTGGATCAACTGCGGTCAGGCCGGCCCGTTGGGCTGGACCATCCCGGCAGCACTCGGTGTGGTCAAGGCTGATCCGACCCGCAAGGTGGTGGCGCTCTCGGGTGACTACGACTTCCAGTTCATGATCGAAGAACTGGCGGTGGGCGCGCAGTTCAAGCTGCCGTACATCCACGTTGTCGTGAACAACTCGTACCTGGGGCTGATCCGTCAGGCCCAGCGCGGTTTCGACATGGACTACTGCGTGCAGCTGTCCTTCGACAACCTCAACGCTCCGGAGCTCAATGGTTACGGGGTTGACCACGTAGCGGTTGCCGAAGGCCTGGGTTGCAAGGCGCTGCGGGTGTTCGAACCAGCTCAGATCCAGCCTGCCCTGCGCAAGGCTCAGGAGCTTATCGAGGAGTTCAAGGTGCCGGTGATCGTCGAAATCATTCTGGAGCGCGTGACCAACATTTCCATGGGCACCGAGATCAACGCCGTCAACGAATTCGAAGACCTGGCGCTGGTCGGCAACGATGCGCCAACGGCGATTTCGTTGCTCGATTGATGATCGTTCCCCGTGTGGGAGCGGGCTTGCTCGCGAAGGCGGCGGCACAACCAACATTGATGTCGCCTGACACACCGCTTTCGCGAGCAAGCCCGCTCCCACAGGGGACTGCACAAATTTACGGGAGACCACCATGCCGCGTTTCGCAGCCAACCTGTCCATGCTGTTCACCGAGCAGGATTTTCTTGCCCGTTTCGACGCTGCCGCCAAGGCCGGCTTCAGTGGTGTCGAATACCTGTTTCCCTACGATTTCAGCTCCGCCGAAATCAAGGCCAGGCTCGATGCCAATGGCTTGACCCAGGTGCTGTTCAACCTGCCGGCCGGTGACTGGGCCAAGGGCGAGCGCGGTATCGCGTGCCTGCCGGATCGGGTCGAAGAATTCCGCGCCGGTGTCGATCTGGCCATCGCTTACGCCAATGTGCTGGGCAATACCCAGATCAACTGCCTGGCCGGTATTCGTCCACAAGGCGTCGACGATGCCACCATGGAAAAGACCTTTGTCGCCAACCTCAAATACGCGGCCGACAAGCTGCAAGCGGCGGGCATCAAACTGGTGATGGAAGCGATCAACACCCGCGACATTCCGGGTTTCTACCTGAACAACACGGCGCAAGCCCTGTCGATTCGCGAACAAGTCGGCAGTGCCAATCTGTTCCTGCAATACGACATCTATCACATGCAAATCATGGAGGGCGACCTGGCCCGGACCATGGCTGCACATCTGGGCGAGATCAACCACATCCAGTTGGCCGACAACCCAGGGCGCAATGAACCGGGCACCGGTGAAATCAATTACCGCTTCCTGTTCGAACATCTGGACCGCATCGGTTATCAGGGTTGGGTTGGCTGCGAATACAAGCCGCTGACCACCACTGAAGCGGGTCTGGGCTGGTTGAAAACCCATAACGCGATTTGATCTGACACCGCGTCATCGTTCTTCGCGGGCAAGCCTCGCTCCTACAGGGGCCAGAATTGTCTGTAGGAGCGAGGCTTGCCCGCGAAGGCGTCCTCGCTGTCACCCCACGAATTTGCGAACAGAGCAATAAAAACAAGAGGATTTTCTCATGGCTAAAATCGGATTTATCGGCACCGGCATCATGGGCCACCCAATGGCGTTGAACCTGCAGAAAGCCGGTCACAGCCTGTTCCTGTCGGCACATCACGACCCGGCCCCGGCCGACCTGATCGCCACTGGCGCCGTCGCACTGGCGAACCCGAAAGAAGTGGCCCAGGAAGCCGAATTCATCATCGTCATGGTCCCGGATACCCCGCAGGTCGATGACGTGCTGTTCCGCGCCGACGGCGTTGCAGCGGGCGTGAGCAAGGGAAAAGTCGTGATCGACATGAGCTCGATCTCGCCGACCGCCACCAAAGCCTTCGCTGCCAAGATCAATGAGAAAGGCGCGCAATACCTCGACGCGCCGGTTTCCGGCGGTGAAGTCGGTGCCAAGGCTGCAACCCTGAGCATCATGGTCGGTGGCGAAGCCGATGCCTTCGAACGCGCCCTGCCGCTGTTCCAGGCGATGGGCAAGAACATCACCCTGGTCGGTGGCAACGGCGACGGGCAAACCGCGAAAGTGGCGAACCAGATCATCGTCGCGCTGAACATCCAGGCCGTGGCCGAAGCGCTGCTGTTCGCCTCGAAAAACGGTGCCGACCCGGCCAAGGTCCGTGAAGCGCTGATGGGCGGTTTCGCTTCGTCAAAGATTCTTGAGGTTCACGGCGAACGCATGATCAAAGGCACCTTCGATCCGGGCTTCCGCATCAGCCTGCACCAGAAGGACTTGAACCTGGCCCTGGCCGGCGCTCGCGAACTGGGCATCAACCTGCCGAACACCGCCAATACCCAACAAGTGTTCAGCACTTGCGCGGCCATCGGTGGCAGCAACTGGGACCACTCGGCGCTGATCAAGGGCCTGGAGCACATGGCGAACTTCTCGATTCGCGATAAGTAACACCTGCCCCGTACTGATCGTTCCCACGCTCTGCGTGGGAATGCATCCCGGGACGCTCCGCGTCCCTGCCGAGCGGACGCGGAGCGTCCAGTTGAGGCATTCCCACGCAGAGCGTGGGAACGATCATTTGCGCTAAACAAAACAATAAGACTGGGAGCCCGCCATGTCGGTCGATCCGCAACAACTGCTGCGCGAGCTGTTTGCCACAGCCATCGACGCGGCCCATCCGCAGCATGTCCTCGAAGCCCATTTACCCAAAGATCGCAGCGGTCGAGTGATCGTTATCGGCGCCGGTAAAGCCGCGGCGGCCATGGCTCAGGTGGTCGAGCGCTGCTGGCAGGGTGAAGTGTCCGGCCTGGTGGTGACCCGTTACGGCCACGGCGCGCCGTGCGAAAAAATCGAAGTGGTCGAAGCCGCGCATCCGGTGCCGGATGCAGCCGGTCTTGCCGTGGCCAAACGGGTACTGGAACTGGTCAGCGACCTGAGCGAAGACGACCGCGTGATCTTCCTGCTCTCGGGGGGTGGATCTGCCCTGCTCGCCTTGCCCGCCGCCGGCATCACCCTCGCCGACAAACAGTCGATCAACAAAGCCCTGCTCAAATCCGGCGCGACCATCGGCGAGATGAATTGTGTGCGCAAGCACCTCTCGGCGATCAAGGGCGGTCGTCTGGGCAAAGCCTGCTGGCCGGCCACGGTTTATACCTATGCGATTTCCGATGTACCGGGCGATCTCGCCACGGTCATCGCGTCCGGCCCCACCGTGGCCGACCCGAGTACCTCGGCCGAAGCGCTGGCGATCCTCAGGCGTTATGGCATCGAAGTCCCGGCCTCGGTGCGCACCTGGCTGCAAAGCCCGGAATCGGAAACGGTCAAACCCGGCGATCCGAGTCTGGCCCGCAGTCATTTCCAATTGATCGCTCGCCCACAGCAATCGCTGGAAGCGGCAGCGGTGAAAGCCCGTCAGGCTGGTTTCAGTCCGTTGATTCTCGGCGATCTGGAAGGCGAATCCCGGGACGTGGCGAAGGTCCACGCCGGTATTGCGCGGCAGATCGTCCAGCACGGCCAGCCGCTGGCAGCGCCGTGCGTGATTCTGTCCGGCGGCGAAACCACCGTCACCGTGCGCGGCAATGGCCGTGGCGGGCGCAACGCCGAATTCCTGCTGAGCCTGACCGACAGCCTCAAAGGCCTGCCCGGCGTTTACGCGCTGGCCGGTGACACCGACGGTATCGACGGCTCCGAAGACAACGCCGGCGCCATCATGACCCCGGCCAGTTACGCCCGCGCCGCCGCCCTCGGCCTGAGCGCCAGCGATGAACTGGACAACAACAATGGCTACGGCTATTTCGCGGCGCTGAATGCGCTGATCGTCACCGAGCCGACCCGCACCAACGTCAACGACTTGCGCGCCATTCTGATTCTCGAGAGCCCTGAACATGACGCCTGACAAGAAGGTCAAAATCCTCGCCACCCTTGGCCCGGCCACCAACGGGATCGATGACATCCGTGAACTGGTGCAGGCCGGGGTCAATATCTTTCGCCTGAACTTCAGCCACGGCGATCATGCTGACCATGCACAGCGCTATCAGTGGATTCGTGAAGTCGAGCGCCAGCTGAATTACCCGCTGGGGATTCTGATGGACCTGCAAGGCCCGAAACTGCGGGTCGGCAAATTCGCCCAAGGCAAAGTGCAGCTGCATCGCGGTCAGGCCTTGCGGCTGGACCTGGACCCGACGCCGGGCGATGAGCGCCGGGTCAACTTGCCTCACCCGGAAATCATCGCAGCGCTGGAGCCAGGCATGGACCTGCTGCTGGACGACGGCAAGCTGCGCCTGCGGGTGGTGACCCGATACGCCGACGCCATCGACACCACGGTGCTTAATGGCGGCGAGCTGTCGGATCGCAAAGGCGTCAACGTGCCGCAAGCGGTGCTGGATCTGAGCCCGCTGACCGCCAAGGATCGTCGCGACTTGAGCTTCGGTCTGGAGCTGGGGGTGGATTGGGTCGCGCTGTCGTTCGTGCAACGCCCGGAAGACATCCTCGAAGCCCGCGCACTGATCGGCGACAAGGCGTTTTTGATGGCGAAAATCGAGAAGCCATCGGCCGTGACGCAACTGCGGGAAATCGCCGAATTGAGCGATGCGATCATGGTCGCTCGCGGTGACTTGGGCGTAGAAGTGCCGGCCGAGAGCGTGCCGCAGATTCAGAAAAACATCATCAGCACCTGCCGCCAACTCGGCAAACCGGTGGTGGTGGCGACGCAGATGCTGGAGTCGATGCGTTTCTCCCCGGCCCCGACCCGCGCCGAAGTCACTGACGTCGCCAACGCGGTGGCCGAAGGTGCGGACGCGGTGATGCTGTCGGCCGAAACCGCGTCCGGCGAATACCCGCTGGAAGCGGTGCAGATGATGAGCAAGATCATCCGTCAGGTGGAAAACGGTCCGGACTATCAGGCCCAACTGGACGTGAGCCGACCGAAAGCCGAGGCCACGGTGTCGGACGCGATCAGCTGCGCCATCCGCCGGATCAGCAATGTGCTGCCGGTGGCGGTGCTGGTGAACTACAGCGAATCGGGTACTTCGAGCCTGCGGGCTGCGCGGGAACGGCCGACGGTGCCGATCCTCAACCTGACGCCTAATCTGCAAACCGCTCGCCGGTTGACGGTGGCGTGGGGCGTGCACTCGGTGGTCAACGACCGGCTGCGCCAGGTGGATGAAGTGTGCTCGACGGCGTTGGAGATTGCCCAGGCACAGGGGATGGCTCAGCGCGGCGATACGTTGTTGATCACGGCGGGCGTGCCGTTCGGGCAGCCGGGGTCGACCAATTCGCTGCGTATCGAAACCCTGATTTAACCCCTACACGATGATCGTTCCCACGCTCTGCGTGGGAATGCAGCCCGGGACGCTCTGCGTCCCAAGAGCAGACGCAGAGCGTCCATTGAGGCATTCCCACGCAGAGCGTGGGAACGATCTGTACTGAACGACCCTCATCATGCCCGCCAACCACTTCAACACCCACTGTCCCGACTGGGCCACTGCCCTGCTCAATGGCTTCAGCCAGATATTCCTCCAACGTCATCCGCTGTGCGGTCTGCTGTGTCTGTTGGCGATTCTGTTCAGCGCGCCGGCCTTGCTCGGCGGTGCGTTGCTGGGAGGGGTCGCCGGGTTGCTCACCGCGCAACGTCGCGGGTACACCAAGGCTGATCGTCAGGCCGGGCTGTTCAGTTACAACGGTGTTTTGCTCGGCTTGCTGCTGAGCCTTTATTTCCCATGGTCGGCGCTGTTGCCACCGCTGATCATTGCCTGCGGCGGCCTGAGTGCGATGCTCACCCAGCAATGGCTCAAGCACACCCGCGATCATCATTGTCTACCGGCTTACACCGCGCCCTTCGTTGGATTGAGTTGGTTGTTGCTTGGCTTTGCCGCACCCCAGCAATCCATTCCACCGATCGAACTGAATACCCTCAACCTGCTCGCCGCCTCATTGAAAGGGCTCGGTCAGGTGCTGTTTCTCGGTCATCCGCTGGCCGGCGCACTCATTGCCATCGGATTACTGATCGCCGACCGCCGCGCCTTCCTATGGGCGCTGCTCGGCTCCGCCGCCGGCCTCGGATTCGCCCTGTTGCATCACGAAACATCAACCGCCCTGCAGGGTTTGAGCGGCTACAACGCCGTGCTCGCCGCCCTCGCCTTCAGCCAAAATCGTCGCCAGCCCTGGCTGCCATTGTTGGGAATCCTGCTGGCGGTGTTGCTCACACCGGGGTTTGCCGCACTCGGCCTGACCACGTTGACTGCACCCTTCATCCTCACCTGCTGGCTGATTCGCGCAGGCATTCGGGTGCTGCGTCAGGCCGCCATGGACAGCGCGCCTTGCGCTACCGGGGAGAATCGACCTAGGCTTCGCTGATTCCAGGTTCAGGCGCTTTCCATGGACAGCAATAAAAATTGGCGTGAAGAGCTTTACGTCATCATTTTCCAGGCCGACACCCCGGCCGGTCGGCGCTTCGACAGCATTCTGCTGTTGATCATCCTCGCCAGCCTGGTGATCGTGATTCTGGACAGTATCGACAGCGTTCACCAGAACTACGCCGACCTGCTGGCGTACATCGAATGGGGCTTCACCGTCGTTTTCGCCATCGAGTATGGCCTGCGCCTGTACTGCTCGCCCAAACCGTTGCGCTACGCATTCAGCTTTTATGGGCTGGTGGATTTGCTGGCGATCGTGCCCGGCATTCTCGCGCTGTATTACAGCGATGCGCAGTACCTGCTGATTATCCGGATCATTCGGATGCTGCGGATTTTCCGCGTGCTCAAGCTCAGCCCGTATCTGAAGCAAGCCAACTATTTGATGACGGCGTTGCGCGGCAGCAAGCAGAAGATCGTGGTGTTTCTGCTCAGCGTCAGCACCCTGGTGACGGTGTTCGGCACGCTGATGTACGTGATCGAAGGCCCGGAACACGGCTTCACCAGCATCCCCAAAGGCATCTATTGGGCCATCGTCACGCTGACCACCGTGGGCTTCGGCGACATCGTGCCCAAGACGCCATTAGGTCAGGTGGTTTCGTCGCTGGTGATGATCACCGGTTACTCGATCATCGCCGTCCCGACGGGGATTTTCACCGCGGAACTGGCCAACGCCATGCGCGGTGAACAACTGCAACACGATTGCCCGACCTGCAAGAAAAACAGCCACGAACACGGCGCAGCATTTTGCTCCCGTTGCGGCAATGCGTTGTTCAGAAAACTGGAATAAGCAAAGTGCTTTTTAATCTTTAAAGGACTATGCGAGCCCGGCTATAGTCGCCGGCAAATTGCCAACACTTTCCATCGAACATGTTTGATAAAACAAGGAATGCGCAGTGAAAAAACTCTTTGGCGCCTCACTTCTGGCCGCTGGCCTGGCCTTGGGCAGCGTGGCTCAGGCTGCACCGACCCTGCTTAACGTTTCCTACGACGTGATGCGTGATTTCTACAAGGACTACAACGCTGCCTTCCAGAAACACTGGCAAGCCGAGCACAACGAAAACATCACGCTGCAGATGTCCTTCGGCGGCTCCAGCAAACAGGCGCGTTCGGTGATTGATGGCCTGCCAGCTGATGTCATCACCATGAACATGGCCACTGACATCAATGCCCTGGCGGACAACGGCAAACTGGTCCCGGACAACTGGGTCACGCGCCTGCCGAACAACAGCGCGCCATTCACCTCGGCCACCGTGTTCATCGTGCGCAAAGGTAACCCGAAAGCCCTGAAAGACTGGCCCGACCTGCTCAAGGACGGCGTACAAGTAATCGTCCCCAACCCGAAAACCTCGGGCAACGGCCGTTACACCTACCTCTCGGCCTGGGGCTATGTGCTGAAAAACGGCGGCGACGAAGACAAGGCGAAAGCCTTCGTCGGCAAACTGTTCAAACAAGCACCGGTGCTGGATACCGGTGGCCGTGCAGCGACCACCACCTTCATGACCAACCAGATCGGCGACGTACTGGTGACCTTCGAAAACGAAGCGGAAATGATTGCGCGTGAGTTTGGTCGTGATCAATTCGAAGTGATTTATCCGAGTGTTTCTGCCGAGGCCGAACCGCCAGTGTCCGTGGTCGACAAAGTGGTCGATAAAAAAGGCACTCGCGCTGCCGCTGAAGAATATTTGAAGTACCTGTGGTCTCCGCAAGGTCAGGAAATTGCGGCTGCCAACTACCTGCGTCCGCGTGATCCGGCGATATTGGCCAAGTACACCGATCGCTTCCCGAAAGTGGATTTCCTTTCGGTCGAGAAGACCTTTGGTGACTGGCGCACTGTGCAGAAGACCCACTTCAATGATGGTGGGATTTTCGATCAGATCTACAGCGGTCAGTGATTCCTGAGCCCAATGAATAGGCGACCTGCTACGGTCGCCTTTTTTTTCGTGGCGAGCTTGTATGACCCGTCTTGAACCTCTGTAGGAGCTGGCTTGCCAGCGAAGACGGCCTCACGTCATGCAGCGCTCATGACAACGCCTTCGCCGGCAAGCCGGGCTCCTACGTGTCGACGGCGTTCAAAATGTCTGTGGAGCCTTCATTGCACACAGAAATAATGACTATCACTTCAAACCTTCTTCCGCCGCTCTAGCCAGCCGATTAGGCTCCCCGCATTCCTTTTTGTTCAGCGAGACCCGTAATGACCCCAACGACTCAGGTGCCACTCGGTGCCGCGACAATGACCCGAGGCATGGTGCTGCTCTTCGCCTTCTGTTGCGGCGCCATCGTGGCCAACATCTACTACGCCCAGCCGATCATCGGCCTGATCGCGCCGGACATCGGCCTGACCGACACCATGGCCAGCCTGATCGTTTCGCTGACGCAGATTGGTTATGCGCTGGGTCTGTTCTTCCTGGTGCCGTTGGGTGATCTGCTGGAAAACCGACGCTTGATGATCATCACCACCGTGGTGGCGATTGCCAGTCTGCTGGGCGCGGCATTCACCGATCAGCCGAACGTGTTTCTGCTGATCTCGTTGCTGGTGGGGTTCAGCTCGGTGTCGGTGCAGATCCTGATTCCACTGGCCGCCCACCTGGCGCCGGAAGAATCCCGGGGCCGCGTAGTCGGCGGCATTATGGGTGGTTTGCTGCTGGGGATTCTGCTGGCTCGACCAGTGTCCAGCGTAATCGCCGACCACTTCGGCTGGCGTGCGATGTTCGTCATCGCAGCGGTGTTGATGGCGGCTATCAGCATCGTGCTGGCCCTGACCATCCCCAAGCGCCAGCCTGATCACAGCGCTTCTTATGGCCAGTTGTTGGGTTCGCTCTGGACGCTGTTGCGTCAGCAGCCGGTATTGCGTCAACGGGCGTTTTACCAAGCCTGCATGTTCGCCACCTTTAGCCTGTTCTGGACGGCAGTGCCGCTGGAACTGTCGCGTAATCATGGCTTGTCGCAAACCCAGATCGCGATCTTCGCTCTGGTCGGTGCCATCGGCGCGATTGCCGCACCCATCGCCGGTCGACTGGCCGATGCCGGCCATACACGCATCGCCTCGCTGCTGGCCCTGCTATTCGCCAGCCTGAGTTTCATGCCGGCGTTCATCCATCCGATTTACAGTGTCATCGGCCTTGCCGTCACCGGCGTGGTGCTCGACTTCTGTGTGCAGATGAACATGGTTTTGGGCCAGCGCGCGGTCTATGCCCTCGATGCCAAAAGCCGCGGCCGTTTGAATGCGCTGTACATGACCAGCATCTTTATCGGTGGTGCATTTGGTTCTTCGGTGGCCAGCGCGGTGTATGAGCATGGCGGCTGGTTGTGGATCGTGATTGTCGGCAGTGTGTTTCCACTGTTGGCGTTGTTGCGGTTTTTGAGTGTTTCGCAGAGGCGTTCGTTGGCGACGGCTTAAGACGCTAAAAGCTTCGCGGGCAAGTCGGATCGCCGCACCGCTCGCTCCTACAGGTCTTGCATTGTCCCTGCAGGAGCGAGGCTGATACCCCTCAATGCCGAACCAGTTTCTCCATCGCCGCATCCGCGAGAAAGGAGGAGCGGCTTTTGACATTGTGCTCTCGCACATAGCGGTCAATGCGCTGGATTACGTAGCCAGGCAGTGTCACGTTGACCTTCTCGGTCTTGCCCAGATACGGCGAGATGTCGAGTTCCAGCATTCCCCAACCCATGTCGGCAAATTCCGGATTCTCGCGGTGCGCAGCCGCTGAGGTCGGCATCGGAATTGACTCCCCGTCTGCCATGATCTCCTGCAGCATGATGTGGGCAATTTCGACCGCCGCGTTGTAAGCATCTTCAAACGTATCCCCGGCCGTTACGGCACCTGGGATATCGGGGATCTGAATACCGATGGCGGTGTTCTCGTCGCCCCACTCGATACAGATTGGGTATTGCATTATGGATCTCCTGCCAAACTGGCTCCCGGGCAATAAAGCCCGGCTCGCCTCCTGATGCTTTTGACCGTCCCGATCGGCAAATCCTTTTTCGGATGAGGGACGGGTATCGTGTAAGGGTTGTAACGGTGAGTGAAGAGGTGATGACTGCCGGTGACCCGGTCCAGTGTCCAGCCCGCCTCTATCAGCTCTTTGATCAATAACCTGCTCTGCACCACCAGCCTCCTTGCTCCGGCCCAATAAAAATAACCCTAGAGTTATATTTACTCAAGCACAAAAGTTCGGAGTGCGACGTTCGGTTGTTTTACAGGGTGTTGATTTGATCGGATCGTAATCAGCTAGAAGACTCGGACATTTGTCAATTTCCTCTAAAACTTGCTGGCAAAAAAGTCATAAACAAGCTTGATTTTCGTTTATTGCGGTTTTCGTTTGATTCGAATAGCCTTTTCAGCATCGTTACTCAGAATCCTGGAATTTCATCATGTCCTTAATCATCCACCCACCGATCAACCTGCCCATGGCGCGCGAAGTTCAGGCCGCTATCGAAGGCCAGCGCGCCCTTGCTGCCTATCTCGCGACTCAATTCGAAACCCAACGCATCCAGATTTTCGACGAGCAGAATGAAGCACACAGCGTCGAACTGCCCACTTCAGCCCTTCGATTGCTGATCGACATACTGGCTGCATTGGCAGAAGGCAATGCGGTAAAGGTCGTCCCGGTTCACGCGGAACTGACCACCCAGGAAGCGGCGGACTTGCTCAATGTCTCACGCCCGCACCTGATCAAACTGCTGGAGTCCGGCGAGTTGTCCTACCACAAAACCGGCAAGCACCGACGTGTGCGCTTTGCCGATTTGATGGATTATAAAAACCGGCGCGACACCGCCAGCGAGCAAGCAATGACGCTTCTCGCCGAGCAAGCACAAGCGTTAAGGACAGGATACGAGTGAGGCATTCCCCTTTTACCGCTGTATATGACGCATGTGTTTTGTACCCTGCTCCCCTGAGAGACTTTCTGATGTGGCTCGCACTCTCCGGACGTTTCAGGGCGCGATGGTCACTGGAGATACACAACGAATGGAAGCGCAATCTGCTGAAAAACCGCCCGGACCTGACAACAGAGCAACTGGATCGCACGTCCGCCTTGATGGATCAAGCCATACCCGATGCTTGCGTATACGGTTACGAAAAGTTGATCGAAGGGCTCACACTGCCCGACATCGATGACCGACATGTTCTGGCTGCCGCCATACGCTGCAATGCCAGTGTCATCGTGACGTTTAATCAGAAAGACTTTCCGGATGAAACACTCGGACCTTTTGGCATCGAGGCGCAGCATCCTGACGAATTCGTCGATAACCTCTTTGATCTGGATCCGGCAGCGGTTGTCGCGGCAGCACAACGGCAACGCAAACAGCTAAAGCTGCCGCCGATGGATGTCGGTACCTATCTTGATCTGCTCTTTCGCCAAGGCCTGATTCAGTCGAGCAAGGCATTGACCCATTATCGGGCGATTCTTTAATCGCCTCTCACGAACCCCAAAAAGCAAAACGGCGATCCTCAGATCGCCGTTTCCATTCACTGCCCGAATTTTCTGCCTAACCCACCCGGCACGCCATTGATGTTCGTCTCTTCCCACGGCCCGTTGGGGCTGATCGAGCGGCTCCAGCCGTTGTTCCAGCGGTAGTAGGTGCGCTGGCGGTAGAAGGTGTTGGTCTGATCATCGAGGACGTAAACGCCGAGCTTCGCGTCCCAATGGCTATTGCCGCCCGGTGGCGGGGCGAAGCTGGCAGAGGTGCGTGGCACCGGCTTCGAAGGTTTGACCGGGGTACTCGGTTTGCTCGGTACCGTCGGCGGAACCGGTTTGGTACTCGGCTGCGAAGGCGGGATTGGCGGCAGCCGTTCGGGTTCGTACTCCTGGACCGCACAAGCGCTTAGCCCCAAAACCATCATGCTGAGGAGAGTGATACGAGCGAAGGCGGTCATGGTGGCGTTTCCTGTTATTTATCCGGGCTGTCGATGATCAGTTTTTGTTGCGCGGTGGTGCTGGTGGCCAAGGGTTGGCTGCGACCGATCCATTCGCCGGCAGTCGGTTGGCCGGCGCGGGAGATGCGCGCAACCAGTTGGACTTCAGGGAAGTTCGACAGTTTCAACTGGGGCATCATGGCGTCGGCATCACCCAGTTCGACAGTTGCCGGCAAGTCGGCGACGGTCAGACGCTTGGCGGCCAGCGGCGCGGGCGGGCCGGAGATGGCGCGGGCGAAGATGAACACGCTGTCACCCGGCAGGACCTTGGCTTTCAGCTCTGGTGCCAGATCGACTTGCACTTTGAGCAGTGCTGCAGCTTTGGCCGCAGGCGCCTGGGCAACCTTGCCACCACTGGCTTCGAGTTTCTCGGCGGCCCGAGTAATACCGCCTTGCAGCGCGACGCGGGATTTATCATCCGGCGGCAGTTGCGCCAGCAGTCGATTCCAGTAGTCGATGGCCTCCTGGTAGCGCTCGCCTTCGAAGGCCGCAATGCCCAGCAGACCAAGGCTGGTGACTTCTTTCGGATCAGCTTTCAGCGCTTCGTCGGTCAGGGCCTGAACCTTGTCCGACCACTTCTTGCCGTCGGCGAAATATTGCGCCTGGGCCCATTGCCCGAGCAGTTCCGGCTGACGACCGGCCAGGGCTACGGTGCGTTCGAAGATCTTCGCCGCATCGCCCGGACGGTCCTGAGCCATGTAAGTGCGACCGAGGAAGTACAGGCCCTCGGCCGAATCCGGTTGGGCGGCGACCGCACGCTCCAGCCGACGGGTCATTTCTTCCATCGACTGCGGCGCCCGGGCGAATTCGCGGGTCAGCTCGACTTTGTCGCTGGCGCCGAAATGCAGGTATAGCCCAAGGCCCAACACCGGCACCAGAATCGCCGCCAGCAATGGCAACGGCTTGCCCAGACGCGACACACGCGGCGCCTCGACGCCTTCGGTGTCGGCGAGCAGTTCACGGGCAGCTTCGGCGCGGCCGGTGTCCATTTGTTCGGCGTTGAGCACGCCTTCTTCCTGCTGAGTCTGCAACTCAGCCACGCGCTCCTGATAAAGCGCGACATTGAGTGCCGTACGATCCTCTTCAAGCTGAGCGCGGCGACCACGCAGAACGGGGATCAGCAGAAAACTCAGGGCAACCAGGAGCAGCAGGCCTGCAGCGAGCCAGAAATCAATCATGCTTGGTTTTATCCAACAGGTGGTCGAGGCGCTCGCGCTCCTCGGCAGAAAGCGTGTCCGGGCTGTCAGTGCGTTGCACGCGACGACGGCGGACGATCACGACGATAACCACAAAACCGCCCAGCAACAGGCCGGCAGGGCCGAACCAGAGCAGTGCGGTTTTGGCGTTGAGGGCAGGTTTGTAGCGGACGAAATCACCGTAGCGGTCGACCATGAAATCGATGATTTGCTGGTTGTCCTTGCCCTCGCCGAGCATGCGGAAAATCTCTTTGCGCAGGTCGGCGGCGATCGGTGCGTTGGAATCGGCGATGTCCTGATTCTGGCACTTGGGGCAACGCAACTCTTTGGTCAGCTCGCGAAAGCGCTCACGGTCGCCTTCTTTGGCGAACTCGTAGGTGTCGATGGCCGCGTGGGCCACACCGGCCATGCTCAAGCCGAGGACGGCGGCAGCGATCCAACGCTTCATGGCTTGGCCTCGTCGACCAGCGCCTGATACTTGGCCGCCAGTTTTTCGCGCCAGACTTGCTCGTCGATCACGCCGACGAATTTGTCGCGGATGATGCCCTTGGCGTCGATGAAGAAGGTTTCCGGTGCGCCATAAACGCCGAGGTTCAGGCCAAGGGTGCCGGCATCGTCACGGATGTCCAGTTGATACGGGTTGTGGAACTCGGCCAGCCACTTCAAGGCATCAGCGTTGATGTCCTTGTAGTTGACTCCGTAGATCACCACGCCTTGCTGCGCCAATTTGTTCAGCACCGGATGCTCGACCCGGCAGGAAATGCACCAGGTGCCCCAGACGTTGACCAGTGCCGGTTTCCCCAGAATGTCCGCTTTGGTCAGGGTTTTGTCACCCTGCACCGAGGGCAGCGAAAATTCCGGGAATGGTTTGTTGATCATCGCCGAGGGCAACTCGGCCGGGTTCAGGTACAGGCCCCGATACAGAAAAACAGCAACCACCAGAAAAATCGCCAGTGGCAACAGCATCAACCAACGTCTCATGCGGTGGCTCCCGTCATGCCGAGCGCTTCACGCACGCGGCTTTTCACCTTGACCCGATAACGGCGATCCAGCGCCGCCAGCAACCCGCCGAGACCGGTGAGCAACCCACCGAACCAGATCCAGCGCACGAACGGCTTGACGTGCACGCGGACCGCCCAGGCGCCCTCGCCCAGCGGTTCACCCAATGCGACGTAAAGGTCACGGGTGAAACCGGCATCGATCCCGGCTTCAGTCATCACCGAATTCTGCACGGTGTACAGGCGTTTTTCCGGGTGCAGCACGCTGATTTCCTTGCCATCGCGGATCACCCGCACGGTGCCCTTGTCGGACGTAAAGTTCGGCCCTTCGAAGTGCTTGGCGCCTTCGAACACGAATTGATAACCGGCCAGGCTCATGGATTCACCCGGCGCCAGGCGCAGATCACGCTCGGCACTGTTCTGGCTCGACAACACGACACCGAGCGCGCACACGGCTATGCCCAAATGCGCGATTTGCATGCCCCAATAGCTGCGGGTCAGGGTCGGCAGACCTTTGATCAGGCCCTTGTGACGCGTCTTGTCGAAAATATCCCGCACACCGGCCAGCAACACCCAGGCAGCCAGCATGAACGTCGCCAGCACCGCCCAATTGAAATCGCCGTAAGCGACACCGGCCACCACGGCCAGCGCAGCGCTACCGAGCAACACCGGGGTCAACATGCTCATCAGCCATTTGACCGGGGTGTCTTTCCAGCGCACCAGCATGCCGACCGCCATTACTGCCATCAGTATCGCCATCAATGGAATGAACAGCGCGTTGAAGTACGGCGGGCCGACCGACAGCTTGGCGCCGGTCATCGCGTCGAGGATCAATGGATACAAGGTGCCGAGCAGGATCATCGAAGCGGCGACCACCAGCACCAGGTTATTGCCCAGCAGCAGGGTTTCCCGGGACCAGAGATTAAAGCCGACCTGGCTCTTGACCACCGGAGCGCGCAGGGCGAACAGTGTCAGCGAACCACCGACCACGAACAGCAGGAAGATCAGGATGAACACGCCGCGCTCCGGATCGGAGGCAAAGGCATGCACCGACGTCAGCACGCCAGAACGCACGAGGAAGGTGCCGAGCAGGCTCAACGAAAACGCGGCGATGGCCAGCAACACGGTCCAGCTCTTGAACACGCCACGTTTTTCCGTGACCGCCAACGAGTGAATCAGCGCCGTGCCCACCAGCCAAGGCATGAAGGACGCGTTTTCCACCGGGTCCCAGAACCACCAGCCGCCCCAGCCGAGTTCGTAATAAGCCCACCAGGAGCCCAACGTAATACCGATACCGAGGAAGGCCCAGGCTACGATCGTCCACGGACGGGACCAGCGCGCCCACGCTGCATCGAGGCGACCACCCAGCAGCGCGGCGATAGCGAAGGCAAACGCCACCGAGAAACCGACATAGCCCATGTACAGCATCGGCGGGTGAACGATCAGGCCGATGTCTTGCAGCAAGGGGTTGAGGTCGCGTCCATCCGTTGGCATCTGCGGCAGGATTCGGGCGAAAGGATTAGACGTCAGGATCAGGAACAGCAGGAAACCGGTGCTGATCATGCCCATCACCGCCAGTACGCGAGCGAACATCTCTTGCGGCAACTGCCGGGAGAACACCGACACCGCGAAAGTCCAGCCGCCGAGGATCAGTGCCCACAGCAGCAACGAACCTTCGTGAGCACCCCAGACGGCGCTGAATTTGTAGTACCACGGCAAGGCGCTGTTGGAGTTGCTGGCCACGTAAGCGACGGAGAAGTCGTCCGCCATGAACGCGTAAGTCAGGCAACCGAAAGCGAACAGCAGAAACGCGAACTGCCCCCATGCCGCGGGCTGGGCCAGGCTCATCCACAAGCGATCACCGCGCCAGGCACCGAGCAATGGCACCACGGCCTGCACCAGCGCGAAACACAGCGCGAGGATCATGGCCAGGTGGCCCAGCTCTGGTATGAAGATGCCGGAAGTCATGGATCAACCCTCCTTCGCGGGTGTAGGGGCGGATTGACCACTGTCTTTCAAAGCCTTGGTCACTTCCGGCGGCATGTACTTTTCATCGTGCTTGGCCAGCACTTCGTCCGCCACCACCACACCGTCAGCGTTGAGCTTGCCGAGGGCGACGATGCCCTGCCCTTCGCGGAACAGGTCCGGCAGGATGCCGCGATAACTGATGGTCACGGATTTGTTGAAGTCGGTAACGATGAATTTCACGTCCAGGGAATCGCCAGAACGTTGCAATGAACCCGCCTCGACCATGCCGCCCGCACGAATGCGCGTGTCTTGCGGCGCTTCGCCGTTGGCGATCTGGGTCGGGGTGTAAAACAGATTGATGTTCTGCTGCAGGGCGCTCAGGGCCAGGCCGACGGCAGCGCCGACACCGACGAGGATCGCGAGAATGATGATAAGACGCTTTTTACGCAGCGGATTCACTGGCCGTTCTCCCGGCGCAGACGACGCGCCTCTTGTTGCAGATACCGCTTGCGGGCCAGGATCGGCGCCGCCACGTTGAGGGCCAGCACCGCCAGGCTGATGCCATAGGCTGACCAGACATACAGGCCATGATGGCCCATGGCGAGAAAGTCGCCGAATGAAGCGAAACTCATCGAGCGGCCTCCAGACTGTTCTGCACTTCGGTTTTCACCCAGCTCGCCCGGGCTTCGCGCTTGAGCACTTCAAGGCGCATGCGCAGCAACAGCACCGCGCCGAAGAAACAGTAGAAACCCAGCGCCGTCAGCAGCAGTGGCAGCCACATTTCGATTGGCATCGCCGGTTTTTCGGTGAGGGTGAAGGTCGCGCCCTGATGCAGGGTATTCCACCACTCCACCGAGTATTTGATGATCGGGATGTTGATCACGCCGACGATTGCCAGCACCGCGCAGGCCTTGGCCGCACTGTCACGATTGCTGATGGCGTTGCCCAGCGCAATAAGACCGAAGTACAGAAACAGCAGAATCAACATGGACGTAAGTCGCGCATCCCAGACCCACCACGAGCCCCAGGTCGGCTTGCCCCAGATCGCGCCGGTGACCAGCGCCACGGCAGTCATCCAGGCACCGATCGGCGCGGCGCATTGCAGGGCGACGTCGGCCAGCTTCATCTTCCAGACCAGCCCGACGATGCCGCACACGGCCAGCATCACGTAGATGGACTGCGCCAGCATGGCGGCGGGAACGTGGATATAGATGATGCGAAAGCTGTTGCCTTGCTGGTAGTCGGGCGGCGCGAAGGCCAGGCCCCAGACCACGCCGACACCGATTAGCAGCAACGCGGCGATGCTCAGCCAGGGCAGCAGTTTGCCGCTGATGCCGTAGAACCATTTGGGTGAGCCGAGCTTATGAAACCAGGTCCAGTTCATTGCTGTTTCCATCACGGTTGCTGCTCGTCATCACGAGGCAGCCAAAGGGTCTTTGCTGGTTAAAAATTAACCAGACCTCATTATTCGCCGACGCTGATCTTCAGGCCAGCGGCTATTGCAAAAGGTGTCAGGGTTATCGCCAGGGCGGTCAGGCTACCAAGCCACAAGAGATAACCGGTCGCCGGCATGCCCTGCAATGCCGCCTGCAAGGCGCCACTGCCAAGAATCAACACCGGGATGTACAGCGGCAGAATCAACAACGCCAGCAACAGGCCGCCGCGCTTCAATCCGACCGTCAGCGCTGCGCCCACCGCACCGAGCAGGCTCAGCACCGGTGTACCCAGCAATAAAGAAAGCAGCAACACCGGCAGACAGGCGGCCGGCAAACCGAGCATCAACGCCAGCAAAGGTGCGAGCAAAACCAGCGCCAGCCCGGAAAACGCCCAGTGTGCCAGCACCTTGGCCAAAACCAGAATAGGCAGGGGGTGCGGCGAAAGGACCCACTGCTCAAGCGATCCGTCTTCGAAATCACTGCGGAAAAGCCCGTCCAGCGAGAGCAAGACCGATAAAAGCGCTGCCACCCAGACCAGCCCCGGGGACAAGGTTTGCAACAATTGAGGCCCGGCGCCGACCGCCAATGGGAACAAGGAGACAACGATGGCGAAGAACACCAGCGGATTCGCCAATTCGGCAGGACGGCGGAACAGCAAACGTGCCTCGCGGGCGACCAACAGGCCGAAAACACTCATACGGCCCAGTTCCCCAAATCAATGTCGCGGTAGCCGGCCGGCATCCGGGTCAGGGTGTGGTGCGTGGTCAGGACCACCATACCGCCCCGCTCGCAATGCGCCGCCAGGTGTTCTTCGAGTTGCGCCACGCCTTGTTTGTCCAGCGCGGTGAACGGCTCATCGAGGATCCACAGCGGCGGACTGTCCAGGTACAACCGCGCCAAGGCCACGCGCCGTTGCTGGCCGGCAGAGAGGGTGTGACAGGGAACATCCTCAAAACCGCGCAGCCCCACAGCCGTCAGCGCCTGCCAGATCGCCTCATGGGAAGCCGGTTGATGCAAGGCGCAGAGCCAACTGAGGTTTTCCTCGGGGGTCAACAGGTCCTTGATGCCGGCGGCGTGGCCGATCCACAACAGGTTGCGCGCCAGTTCGCTGCGTTGCTCGTTCAATGGCTGGCCGTTTAGCAATACTTGACCGGCGGTCGGGTGCATCAAACCGCAAAGCAGACGTAAAAGGCTGGTCTTGCCACTGCCGTTGGGGCCACTGATTTGCAACATTTCGCCACTGGCCAGTCTCAATTCGAGATTTTCGAAAAGCAGCCGAAGGTCTCGCTCACAGGCGAGGGCAACGGTTTGCAGGACAGGACTGGTCAAGAGATCACGGGCCTTATACGGTTCAAGTCGGCTTTGGCGCGGCCGTTAAAGAGATGCAGGATAAATGTATTGGCGGCCCGAACTAGAGAGCTGCGTCAAATAATTGCAATGTTTCCGGCACCCTGTATACAAGTGGGCGGCATTATACATGCCATCTCCTACTCTCAAGCGTGCATTTTCCGAAGGTTGTGACCGCGTATGACAGGCGAAATGAACATCCTTCCGCTACCGCAGACCACCCCGGCGACGACCCGTCCGCTGGCGGTCAGTGGCGAGTTGCTCAAGTTGCTGACGCCGATGGAGGGCTTGATCACGGCCGGTCAAACCGCCAAGGCCGAAGTGCTGTCGCTCAAGCAGGCGGATCAGATCTTTCAATTGCTGCTCAAAGTCACCCTCGACAGCGGCCGCCAGACCACGGTCCAGGCCACCAGTACCCAGCCACTGCCTCAGGGCACCAGCCTGGCAATCACCCAGCCATCGGCGGGCAATCTGGCGGTCACGGTGCAACAGGCCATCGCCTCCAGCGTCGCCGCGCTCACCCGCATCGACACGGCGCAACTGCCGGTCGGCACCTTGCTGCAAGGCAAAGTGCTGACTTCTCAGGTGATGCCACAGGTGCCGGGCCAGCCAACGATGTTTCGCTCAATGGTCAGCCTGCTCAACACCGCACTGAGCGGCAGCACCCTGAGCATCGACAGCCCGACGCCATTGCGCATCGGTACCTTGCTGAGCGCCTTGGTGCAGGACACCCAGACGCTGAAGTTCGTCCCGTTAAGCAGCCGTCAGGAACAGTTGGCGGTGACGCAACAACTGGTCAGCCAGCAAAGTCGCCAAGGCTCTCTGGATGGCTTGCTCAAAGTCCTGCAAAACCTGCCGCCGTCGGATCAGACCTCCAAAGAACTACGCACCGCCGTGGAAAAAATACTCGCCGGCCTGCCGGACGTTCAGCAACTCAGCACGCCCAAAGGCCTCGCCCAGGCACTGGCCAACAGCGGCCTGTTCCTCGAGGCGAAACTGCTGACCGGACAAAACCCGACGCTGACATCTGACATGAAAGGCGACCTGCTTAAACTGATCGCACAACTGACGCCGGGTCTGCCGGCCAATACCAATCTCAACGCGATCATTGCCGCCAATACACTGGCGCAAGCGCTGCCCGGTTTCGTGCGCAGCGCCCTGGGCATGCTCGGGCAAGTCAGCGCCAAACCATTGCCGACCAGTTTCCCTCTCCCCGAGCGTCTGCTGCAAAGTCAGGACAGTGAAGGCGACCTGGAGCACCTGCTGCGCCTGGCAGCGGCAGCCGTCTCGCGCCTGCAAAGCCATCAACTGTCGAGCCTGGAACAGACCGGGATCACCGACGACGGTCGCCTGCTCAGTACCTGGCAGCTGGAAATCCCCATGCGCAACCTGCAGGACATCGTGCCGTTGCAGGTCAAGTTCCAGCGCGAAGAAGCGCCCGAGAAAGAACAGCCGCACGAACGCCGCGATGAACGCGAACCCAAGCAACAGCTGTGGCGCGTCGATCTGGCGTTCGACATGGAACCGCTGGGGCCGTTGCAGATTCAGGCCCAGCTGATCAAAGGCAGCCTCTCCAGTCAGCTGTGGGCCGAACGGCCGTACACCGCAAGCCTGATCGAAAACAATCTGGCCGCGCTGCGCGAGCGCTTGCTGGCTTCCGGCCTGAACGTCGGTGATCTGGATTGCCACCTCGGCATACCGCCTCAAGGCCCTCAAACCCGCCTCGAACAACGCTGGGTCGACGAAACCGCATGAATGAATCCACCGCACCGCGCCAGGCCATCGCCCTTAAATACGACGGCAGCCATGCCCCTACCCTCACGGCCAAAGGTGATGAGGAACTGGCGGAAGAAATTCTGAAGATTGCCCGCGATTATGAAGTGCCGATTTATGAAAATGCCGAGCTGGTGAGATTGTTGGCGCGGATGGAATTGGGGGAGAGTATTCCGCAGGAGTTGTATCGCACGATCGCCGAGATCATTGCGTTTGCGTGGAATTTGAAGGGGAAGTTTCCGGCGGGGCATGATTCAGAGGTGGGGATGGTGGAGAAGGACATTACCGAACGCGACGACGACTATTGATCGTTCCCACGCTCTGCGTGGGAATGCAGCCCGGGACGCTCCGCGTCCCATCCAAAGCCGAACGCGGAGCGTCCGTTGAGGCATTCCCACGCAGAGCGTGGGAACGATCTTGGGTAGGCGTCAGTTCTTATGCAACTTCCTCATCAACTCCGCCTCAGCCTGGGTCAACCCGCAAGACTGGGTCAGTTCATCTACGCTGGCCCCCATCCCCACCAGGCGCGCAGCCTGAGCGAATGAAAGGCTCGACGGATCACGCTGCTCCAACTGAGCCAGTTTGTCCGGCAACGGGCCGACGACGGCGCGCAGTTCGTGCAGGTCTTCACCCATGCGCACGTTGCCGTTCTGGTAGTCGTCGACGCGTTTGGCCAGGTCCTTGATGCGCTGATCGCGCAGCGCATCGCCCTTGGCCTGTTGCACGGCGATCTGCCGCTGAGCGCGAATGTACGCCAGCAGCATCGCCAGCGTGCCTGCCCAGAAGAGGAACAGGACAATGACAGCTACCTCAAGAATCAATCAGATGTTCTCCAGGTCCGACCATTCTTCTTCGCTCATCATCTTGTCCAGTTCGACCAGGATCAGCAGTTCGTTGTTCTTGTTGCACACGCCTTGAATGAACTTGGCGGACTCTTCGTTACCGACGTTCGGCGCGGTCTCGATTTCCGACTGACGCAGGTAAACCACTTCCGCCACGCTGTCGACCATGATGCCGACCACTTGCTTGTCGGCTTCGATGATGACGATCCGGGTGTTGTCGCTGATCTCGGCATTCATCAGGCCGAAGCGCTGACGGGTATCGATCACGGTGACCACGTTACCGCGCAGGTTGATGATGCCCAGCACGTAGCTCGGAGCCCCCGGGACCGGGGCGATTTCGGTGTAGCGCAGGACTTCCTGAACGCGCATCACGTTGATGCCGTAGGTTTCGTTGTCCAGTTTGAAGGTTACCCATTGCAGGATCGGATCTTCGGAACCCTTTGCAGCCGTCGCCTTATCATTCATACCCTGACCCCTCAAGAAACCGCCCTGGCGGTGTTGTTCTGTTATGTAGGTTTGTGGGCCGGCTTGCTGCCGCCCATGTGCTTTGCCCCACCGCTGGCGATCAGCTCGGCGAGTGCGCAAACGTCGAGCAAGGCACACATGTGTTCAATCACCGTGCCCGCCAGCCATGGCCGTTGACCCCGATGGCTGCGCCATTTGATTTCGTTCGGGTCCAGGCGCAATGAACGGCTGACCTGATGCACCGCCAGTCCCCACTCGTAGCCCTGAACTGAAATAACGTATTGCAGGCCTTGACGGAAATCATCGCGATAACGATCCGGCATGACCCAGCGCGCGGTATCCAGCACTTTCAGGTTGCCGGCCTGGCTCGGCAGAATCCCGAGGAACCATTCCGGCTGACCGAACAACGGCGTCAGCTCGTGACCGGCCAAAGAATAAATCGAACCCAGGCACACCAATGGCACCGCCAGGGTCAACCCGGCAACGTCGAACAACAGGCATTCGAACGGTTCGGCAGCCCATGCCGGACGACCATCGGTTTCCACCGGTGGCGGCGTGTTGCTCGGCGGCAGATGAACTTCGACCACCGGCGGCACCAAGGCTTGCAGCAGCGGTGCAATCGTCGACACGGGCGCCAGAATCGGTGCCGGCGCTTCGATCACGGCCACGGGTGCTTTCACCACTGGCGCAACGATGGGTGCAGCGGCCACGGCCGGTTTCTGTGCATCACGGGTCTGTTCTTCAAGCACGGCAGCCTGGAACTCATCCAGCGCGGCTTCAACCTCGACAACCTCGGGCAACGCCTCGACTTCTGGCGGCCACTCTTCGGTCGCGTCCTGCAGCAAGGCGTCCAGATAGGATTGGAGGGCCAGTTGCGGACGCGAGGTGATCTTCACCGGCCGATTCATGCCTGCTCCTCTGTAGGAGCGAGGCTTGCCCGCGAAGAACGATGACGCGATTTAACTGAGAACACGGCGGTGACTGCTTCGCGGGCAAGCCTCGCTCCTACAAGGGCTGCGTTCATGTCAGGCCACCTGTGGGACAAGTTGCTGCGCCAGCAGGTGCTTGAGCAGTGCGCGGTACGCGAGAACGCCGCGGCTCTTGCCGTCGAATTGTGAAGGCGTCAGCCCTGCCCGGCTGGCGTCACGCAAGCGGGTGTCGATCGGGATGTAGCCTTGCCAGATTTCTTCCGGGTACTTGTCGCGCAACACGCGAAGAGTGCCGAGAGAGGCCTGGGTACGACGGTCGAACAGGGTCGGCACGATGCTGAACGGCAGCGCCTGTTTGCGCGAGCGATTGATCATCGCCAGGGTGTTGACCATGCGCTCCAGGCCTTTGACGGCCAGATGCTCGGTCTGCACCGGGATCACCAACTGCTGGCTCGCCGCCAAGGCATTGACCATCAGCACGCCGAGCAACGGCGGGCTGTCGATCACGGCGTAATCGAAGTCCTGCCACAACTGCGCCAGGCTCTTGGCAATCACCAGGCCCAAACCACTCTGGCCCGGCGACTGGCGCTCAAGGGTTGCCAGCGCGGTGCTCGACGGCAACAGAGAAATGCGTTCGTCACTGGTGGGCATCAGCAACTGACCGGGCAAGCCTTGCGGCACGCTGCCCTTGTGCAGAAACAGGTCGTAGCTGCTGTGTTCCAGGCTGTCGGGATCGTAGCCGAAATAGCTGGTCATCGAGCCGTGGGGGTCGAGATCGACCACGACCACGCGCTTGCCCGCCTCCGCCAGTAAACCGGCTAAAGCAATGGAGGAAGTGGTTTTACCGACACCACCCTTTTGATTGGCGACTGCCCAGACTCTCATTCGGATTGTTCCTCCCGGCCGAATGGATCGACCGAGAAATAGCTCAACGTGTTAATGCGGGTGACGGAGAATTGACGGCGCTCTCTCGTCCCGGCGACTTGACCGGGGTCGGTGCAGTTTGTGTGCCAGCCCGCTTCAATGCGGCATCCGGCTGGGCATGAGCCGTTCCGGTACCGGTGAGACTGCGGCGTACATCGAGATTGCGTGAAACCACCAACACCACCCGACGGTTACGCGCCCGGCCTTCAGCAGTGGCGTTGTTGGCCACTGGCTGGAACTCGCCGTAACCCACCGACGCCAGACGACCGGGGTTCACGCCCTGCATCGCCAGCATGCGCACGATGCTTGCCGAACGGGCCGAAGACAGCTCCCAGTTGGTCGGGTATTGCGCGGTGCGGATCGGCTGATCGTCGGTGAAGCCTTCGACGTGGATCGGGTTGTCGAACGGCCTCAAAATGGCGGCGACCTTGTCGATGATATTGAACGCGATGTCGCTGGGCATGGCATCGCCACTGCCGAACAGCAGGCTGGAATTGAGCTCGATCTCGACCCACAACTCATTGCCGCGCACGGTCATCTGGTTGGAGCTGATCAAGTCGCCGAACGCCGCGCTGATGTCATCGGCAATGCTTTTGAGCGGATCATTGGCGGCCTGGGCGATGCCGGCGTCGATCTGTTCGCTGTCCTTGACCAGCGGCTTGGCCGGGGTCACGGTCTTCGGTCGCTCTTCGCCGATGGGGATCGGCTTGAGGGCGCGGTCGGAATCGGTAAACACCCCGATCAACGCCTCGGAAATGATCTTGTACTTGCCTTCGTTGATCGAAGAAATCGAGTACATCACCACGAAGAAAGCAAACAGCAACGTAATGAAGTCGGCGTAGGAAACGAGCCAGCGTTCGTGGTTTACGTGTTCTTCAGGTTGCCGACGACGAGCCATAATCCATTTCCCCCATCAATCCATGAAGCCCTGAAGCTTCAACTCGATAGAGCGAGGATTTTCACCTTCGGCGATCGACAGAATCCCCTCCAGCAACATCTCGCGATAACGCGACTGCCGCAACGCGATGGACTTGAGCTTGGCGGCAATCGGCAGCAGCATCAGGTTGGCACTGGCCACGCCGTAGATGGTGGCGACGAAGGCGACGGCAATGCCGCTGCCCAGTTGCGATGGATCGGCCAGGTTGCCCATGACATGAATCAGGCCCATCACCGCACCGATAATGCCGATGGTCGGCGCGTAGCCGCCCATGCTTTCGAAGACTTTGGCGGCTTCGATGTCGCGGCTTTCCTGGGTGTAGAAATCCACTTCCAGAATGCTGCGAATCGCTTCCGGCTCAGCACCGTCCACCAGCAGTTGCAGACCTTTGCGTGAGTAGCTGTCGGGTTCGGCGTCGGCCACCCCTTCCAGACCGAGCAAACCTTCCTTGCGGGCGGTCAGGCTCCAGTTCACGACGCGATCGATGCCGCCGGCCAGGTCCACGCGCGGTGGAAACAGAATCCAGGCGAGAATCTGCATGGCGCGCTTGAAGGCGCTCATCGGCGATTGCAGCAGCGCGGCGCCGATGGTCCCGCCGAGCACGATCAACGCTGCCGGGCCGTTGGCCAACGCACCGAGGTGACCGCCTTCAAGGTAGTTGCCGCCAATGATGGCGACGAACGCCATGATGATCCCGATAAGGCTGAGTACATCCATCAGAGGCACGCCTCGACCAGATGCCGGCCGATATCGTCCAGGCTGTATACCGCGTCCGCGAGCTCGGCTTTGACGATTGCCATTGGCATGCCGTAGATCACGCAGCTGGCTTCATCCTGGGCCCAGATCGCACTGCCGCCCTGCTTGAGCAGACGCGCGCCTTCACGACCGTCGGCGCCCATGCCGGTCAGTACTACCGCCAGAACTTTGTCGCCGTAGGATTTGGCCGCGGAACCGAAGGTGATGTCCACGCACGGCTTGTAGTTCAGACGCTCGTCGCCCGGCAGGATTTTTACCGCGCCACGGCCGTCGATCATCATTTGCTTGCCACCCGGAGCCAACAGCGCCAGGCCCGGACGCAGGATGTCGCCATCCTCGGCTTCCTTGACGCTGATGCGGCACAGCTTGTCCAGACGCTCGGCGAAAGCCTTGGTGAAGGCGGCCGGCATGTGCTGGATCAACACGAGCGGTGCCGGGAAGTTGGCCGGCAACTGCGTCAGTACCCGTTGCAGGGCAACCGGGCCACCGGTGGAGGTGCCGATGGCGACCAGTTTGTAGGCTTTGCGTTTCGGTGCCGGAGACGACGGAGTCGCTGCATGGGTGCGAGCCGGAATCGGTGCCGGTGCCGGTGCCGGACGAACAGGCGCGCTGCCGCCATAGCTGCTGACGCTCGAAGGCGCAGGCGTCGGGGCTGGCGCAGCCACCGGGGCCGGGGCGCTGTAGGCGCTGACACGACGGTTACTGCGCGAGATGCTCAGAATCTTCTCGCACAGCAGTTGCTTGACCTTCTCCGGGTTACGGGAGATGTCTTCGAAATTCTTCGGCAGGAAGTCCACCGCGCCGGCGTCCAGCGCATCGAGGGTGACCCGCGCGCCTTCGTGAGTCAGCGAGGAGAACATCAACACCGGGGTCGGGCAGCGCTGCATGATGTGCCGCACTGCGGTGATGCCGTCCATCATCGGCATCTCGTAGTCCATGGTGATCACGTCTGGCTTGAGGGCCAGGGCCTGATCGATCGCCTCTTTGCCGTTGGTCGCCGTACCGACGACCTGGATATTCGAATCCGCTGAAAGAATTTCCGAGACGCGGCGGCGGAAAAACCCCGAATCGTCCACCACCAGGACTTTGACTGCCATAAACACTCCGTTAGACGAGGCGAGGCTCAGTCGCCCCGCTCCCGCAGAATCAAATACGCCGTGCGGCGTAACGCTTGAGCATGCTCGGCACATCGAGAATCAGCGCAATGCGGCCGTCACCGGTAATGGTGGCGCCGGACATGCCCGGGGTTCCCTGGAGCATTTTGCCCAATGGCTTGATGACCACTTCTTCCTGGCCCACCAGTTGATCGACGACGAAGCCGATCCGCTGAGTGCCCACCGAAAGGATCACCACATGGCCTTCGCGCTGCTCCTCATGAGCGGCGGAGCTGACCAGCCAGCGTTTGAGGTAGAACAGAGGCAGCGCCTTGTCCCGCACGATCACCACTTCCTGGCCGTCCACCACGTTGGTGCGCGACAGGTCGAGGTGGAAGATCTCGTTGACGTTCACCAGCGGGAACGCGAACGCCTGGTTGCCGAGCATAACCATCAGCGTCGGCATGATCGCCAGGGTCAACGGGACCTTGATGACGATCTTCGAGCCCTTGCCCTTGGTCGAGTAGATATTGATGGTGCCGTTGAGCTGGGCGATCTTGGTTTTCACCACGTCCATGCCCACGCCGCGCCCGGAGACGTCAGAAATCTCGGTCTTGGTCGAGAAGCCCGGGGCGAAGATCAGGTTGAAGCAATCCGACTCGCTGAGACGGTCCGCGGCATCCTTGTCCATCAGGCCTTTCTTCACGGCGATACCGCGCAGAACATCGGCGTCCATACCTTTGCCATCATCGGAGATGGACAGCAGGATGTGATCGCCTTCCTGTTCCGCGGACAGGATCACCTTGCCGCTGCGAGGCTTGCCCATCGCTTCGCGATCAGCTGGCTCTTCGATGCCGTGGTCGACCGAGTTACGCACCAAGTGGACCAACGGGTCGGCCAGGGCCTCGACGAGGTTCTTGTCGAGGTCGGTTTCTTCGCCGACCAGTTCCAGGTTGATCTCTTTCTTGAGCTGGCGAGCCAGGTCGCGAACCAGGCGCGGGAAGCGCCCGAAGACTTTCTTGATCGGTTGCATCCGGGTCTTCATGACCGCGGTTTGCAGGTCGGCCGTGACCACATCGAGGTTCGACACGGCCTTGGACATGGCTTCATCGCCGCTGTTGAGACCCAGACGGACCAAGCGGTTACGCACCAGCACCAACTCACCGACCATGTTCATGATTTCGTCGAGACGCGCGGTATCGACCCGCACGGTGGTCTCGGCTTCGCTGGCCGGTTTTTCCGCTGGTGGCGCAGCCGGGGCACGAGCAGCAGCCGGCGCAGCAGCGGCAACAGGCTTGGGCGCTTGGGCTTTTGGCTCGGGCGCTTTGGCGACAGGTGCCTTGGCGACCGGGGTTGCTACTGCAGAAACAGCAGAACCGGTGCCCACTTCAGTGAATTTGCCTTTGCCGTGCAATTCGTCGAGCAGCGATTCGAACTCGTGATCGGAAATCAGATCGCTGCCGGCCGCTTTAGCGGTTGGCGCAGCCGGGGCCGGGGCCGAAGCAATCGCCGACTCCAGCGCATCGACTGCAAAGTTGCCTTTGCCGTGCAGCTGATCGAGCAGTGCTTCGAACTCGTCGTCGGTGATGTCGGAGCTGTCGCCTGCCGTTTTCGGGGCAGTCGGTGCGGCGGGCGCTGCGACGACTGCATCGGCGGCGAACTGGCCTTTGCCATGCAATTGATCGAGCAACGACTCGAACTCGGCATCGGTGATTTCGTCGCTTGTCGCCGCATCGTCGGCAGGCGGAGCAACCAAAGGCACCTCGGCCTGGGCCTTGACGGCATTCAGCGAGTCCAGCAGTTGTTCGAATTCGTTATCGGTGATGTCGCCTGATTCGCTTTCAGCGGCAGGCTCTTGCACCACCTCAGCGACCGGTGCTGCCTCATCGGCGTTTTGCGGCTCGGCCAGACGGGCCAATGCTGCAAGCAATTCAGGCGTGGCAGCCGTGATCGGGCTGCGTTCGCGGACTTCGCTGAACATGCCGTTCACCGCGTCCAGTGCTTCAAGAACCACGTCCATCAGTTCCGAGTCGACGCGCCGTTCACCCTTGCGCAGGATGTCGAACACGTTCTCGGCGATGTGACAGCACTCCACCAGCTCGTTGAGCTGGAGGAAGCCGGCGCCCCCTTTTACAGTGTGAAAACCGCGAAAAATTGCATTGAGCAAATCCGCATCATCCGGTCGGCTTTCAAGCTCGACCAGCTGTTCGGACAGTTGCTCTAGAATCTCGCCGGCCTCAACCAGGAAATCCTGAAGGATCTCTTCATCGGCGCCGAAGCTCATTAAGGGGGTGCTCCTAAAGGTCTAAAAACCTGAAAACCTAAAATCCAAGACTGGATAGCAAATCGTTCACATCGTCCTGACCGGACACAACGTCTTCTCTTTTATCGGCATGAATCTGCGGACCTTCACCCTGAGAGAGATGTTTTTGCGGATCTTTTTCAGCGAGCATTGCTTCACGGTCATGTTCGATACCCGCAAAGCGGTCGACCTGACTGGCCATGAGCACGAGCTTGAGCAGGTTGCTTTCAACTTCGGTGACTAATTGGGTCACGCGCTTGATCACCTGACCGGTGAGGTCCTGGTAATCCTGGGCCAGCAGAATGTCGTTGAGGTTGCTCGACACGACGCGGTTGTCTTCGCTGCTGCGTGTCAGGAAACCGTCAACCCGCCGGGCCAGTTCGCGGAACTCTTCAGCCCCGACTTCGCGACGCATGAACCGTCCCCAATCCGTGCTCAGCGCCTGAGCTTCGTCGCTCAGGCTGTTGATCAGCGGCGTGGCGTTTTCCACCAGGTCCATGGTGCGGTTGGCCGCGGCCTCGGTCAGCTTGACCACATACCCCAGGCGCTCGGTGGCATCCGTGATCTGAGACACTTCCTCGGCTTGCGGCATGTGCGGGTCAATCTGGAAATTGACGATCGCGCTATGCAGCTCGCGGGTGAGCTTGCCCACTTCCTGGTACAGGCCGCGGTCACGGGTCTGGTTGAGCTCATGGATCAGTTGCACAGCGTCGCCGAACCTACCTTTTTCAAGGCTTTCGACCAGTTCGACCGCGTGTTTTTTCAGGGTCGACTCGAAATCGCCCTGTGAAGATTCGTTATGCTCCATAGCTCCCCCGTGACGGACTGGCTTTGCACATCAACCGATGCGTTCGAAGATCTTTTCAATCTTGTCTTTCAACGCCTGAGCCGTGAATGGCTTGACCACATAACCGTTCACACCCGCCTGAGCGGCTTCGATGATTTGCTCACGCTTGGCTTCGGCCGTGACCATCAACACCGGCAGGTGTTTGAGTTTTTCATCGGCACGCACGTGGCGCAGCAGATCAATACCGGTCATGCCGGGCATGTTCCAGTCCGTTACCAGAAAGTCGATGCTCCCGCTGTTGAGAACCGGAATGGCAGTGGTGCCATCGTCCGCCTCGACCGTGTTGGTGAACCCAAGGTCACGCAACAGGTTTTTTATGATCCGCCGCATCGTCGAGAAGTCATCAACGATGAGGATTTTCATATTCTTGTCCAATTCGACCTCCAAGCAGTCTTAAAACGCGCGCAGCACCTGAACGCGCCGTTCAATCAATTCGGCGTAACACTCAACAGTTGCATGGATTACAACGGGCCGTGACTGATGCAGCAAAATGCCGTACCAACCTCGTTCGCAGTGTCCCCACACTGCCTGTCAGCGCGCTCGCCACTCCCCCAAACGCCCCCGCAAACGGGCCGCGCACTGGCTGTGTAACTGGCTGACCCGCGATTCGCTGACCCCCAGGACCTCACCGATTTCCTTGAGATTCAACTCTTCGTCGTAGTACAGCGCCAACACCAGTCGCTCACGCTCCGGCAAATTGGCAATCGCGTCCGCCAGCGCTTTCTGGAAGCGTTCATCTTCCAGATCGCGTGACGGCTCGAGATGAGCACTGGCGCCATCCTCGTGCAGCCCTTCGTGTTCGCCGTCCTGCAACAGATCGTCGAAACTGAATAACCGGCTGCCCAGGGTGTCGTTCAAAATCCCGTAATAATCGTCGAGGCTCAATTGGAGTTCGGCCGCAACCTCATGATCTTTAGCGTCACGACCGGTTTTAGCTTCAATCGAGCGAATTGCGTCGCTGACCATGCGGGTATTGCGGTGAACCGAGCGTGGTGCCCAGTCCCCCTTGCGCACTTCATCGAGCATCGCGCCGCGGATTCGAATGCCCGCGTACGTCTCGAAACTCGCGCCTTTGCTGGCGTCGTATTTGGTGGAAACTTCAAGCAGGCCGATCATCCCGGCCTGGATCAGGTCTTCGACCTGGACACTGGCCGGCAAACGCGCCAGCAGGTGGTAGGCAATGCGTTTGACCAGTGGCGCGTAACGCTCGATCAGCTCGTACTGCGCGTCACGTGCCGACTGCTTGTAGAGGTTGTAACCGCTGGCTGTCATAGAACGGGTCCTGCGGTCTGTTGCACGAGGCGCTCGACGAAAAACTCCAGGTGCCCACGCGGGTTGGCCGGCAGCGGCCAGGTATCGACCTTCTGTGCAATGGCCTTGAACGCCAGGGCGCACTTGGAACGCGGGAAGGCTTCGTAGACGGCACGTTGCTTCTGCACGGCCTTGCGCACGCTTTCGTCGTAAGGCACCGCACCGACGTATTGCAAGGCGACGTCGAGGAAACGATCGGTGACCTTGGTCAACTTGGCGAACAGGTTGCGGCCTTCCTGCGGGCTCTGCGCCATATTGGCCAGGACACGGAAGCGATTCATGCCGTAGTCACGATTCAGCAGTTTGATCAGCGCGTAGGCGTCGGTGATCGAGGTCGGCTCGTCGCACACCACCAGCAGTACTTCTTGCGCTGCGCGGACGAAACTGACCACCGAGTCACCAATGCCCGCAGCGGTGTCGATCACCAATACGTCGAGGTTGTCGCCGATGTCACTGAAAGCCTGGATCAGGCCGGCATGCTGGGCCGGGCTCAGATGAACCATGCTCTGCGTACCGGACGCGGCCGGGACGATGCGAATACCGCCGGGCCCTTGCAACAGCACGTCGCGCAGTTCACAGCGGCCTTCGATCACGTCGGCCAGGGTACGTTTGGGTGTCAGCCCCAGCAGGACGTCGACGTTCGCCAGCCCCAGATCGGCATCCAGCAGCATGACGCGCCGGCCGAGCTCAGCTAGAGCCAGGGACAAGTTCACTGACACGTTAGTCTTCCCGACGCCACCTTTGCCGCCGGTCACCGCGATCACCTGTACGGGATGCATGCTGCCCATGTTATTTCTTTACCTTGTCTTGCATAGACGGAGGCCACATTACTGGCTGCGCGTTCACCAACTGAACAATGCATGGCAGACCATCGATGTAGGTACAAAAACTGTTCATTAATACCTTAGCCAACCTGCTTGGTCGGGCTGTGGTAAATATCAGCGAACATGTCAGCCATGGCTTCTTCGCTGGGTTCTTCCTGCATTTGCACACTCACGGCGCGGCTGACCAGCTGATGACGACGCGGCAGATGCAAATCATCCGGGATCCGCGGGCCATCGGTCAGATACGCCACCGGCAACTCATGACTGATGGCCAGGCTCAACACCTCGCCCAAGCTTGCCGTTTCATCCAGTTTAGTCAGGATGCAGCCGGCAAGGCCGCAACGTTTGTAACTGTGATAAGCGGCGGTTAGAACCTGTTTCTGGCTGGTGGTTGCCAAGACCAGATAATTTTTTGATTTGATGCCGCGTCCGGCCAGGCTTTCGAGTTGCATGCGCAGTGCCGGATCGCTGGCCTGCAGGCCGGCGGTATCGATCAGCACCACGCGTTTGCGCAGCAAGGGCTCCATTGCCTGCACCAGCGATTGGCCCGGGTCAATGTGGGTGACCGATACGTTGAGAATGCGGCCCAGGGTCTTGAGCTGTTCCTGAGCACCGATGCGATAACTGTCCATGCTCACCAGCGCAATGTTCTGCGCGCCGTACTTGAGCACATAACGGGCCGCGAGCTTGGCCAGCGTGGTGGTCTTGCCCATGCCGGCCGGGCCGACCATGGCAATCACGCCGCCCTCTTCCAGCGGCTCGACTTCCGGGGTGGCGATCATCCGCGCCAGGTGGGCGAGCAACATGCGCCAGGCCTGACGGGGTTCTTCAATTTCAGTAATCAGTGCCAGCAGATCGCGCGACAGCGGACCGGACAGACCGATGCGTTGCAGGCGGCGCCAGAGGTTGGCCTGGGCCGGACGGCTGCCTTGCAGTTGATTCCAGGCCAGCGAGCCAAGTTGCACTTCCATCAATTCACGCAGGCTGTTGAGTTCGAAACGCATCGAGTCGAATGCCCGCGGGTCGACACCGGTGGCTGTGGCAGGCGCGGGTGCCGGGCGCCGGGGCTCGGCCAGCGTCGGTTCGATCAGCGGCTCGGCGGCGGTCAACGGCAGGCCGGCGAACAATTGGCGGTTGGTGGTTTTGTCGCTCTCGCCATCGCTACGCAGGCTCAGTTCGGCCTGGGCGGTAGCGATCCGCGACTGGGTCTTGCGCAGTTCATCCTCGAGTTCCATGTTCGGAACACGCGGGGCCAGCGCCGACAATTTGTAGTCCAGGGCAGCCGTCAGCTCGACACCACCGGCGATCCGGCGATTGCCAATGATGGCGGCATCGGCGCCCAGTTCATCGCGAACCAGTTTCATGGCCTGACGCATATCGGCGGCGAAAAAACGCTTAACTTGCATAAACCACTACCTCAGCCGTTGGGCCCTACTGTCGCAACGATGGTCACTTGCTTGTTGTCAGGAATTTCCTGATAAGCCAACACATGCAAACCCGGGACTGCCAGCCGGCCGAATCGCGAGAGCATCGCGCGAACCGGACCGGCCACCAGCAGAATCACCGGTTGACCTTGCATTTCCTGACGCTGTGCCGCTTCGATCAACGAACGTTGCAGTTTCTCCGCCATGCTGGGCTCCAGCAGAACGCCCTCTTCCGAGCCTTGTCCTGCCTTCTGAAGACTATTGAGCAATATTTGTTCCAACCTTGGTTCCAAGGTGATCACAGGCAGCTCCGACTCAGTCCCTACAATGCTTTGCACGATGGCACGAGATACGCCGACGCGCACCGCGGCCACCAAAGCGGCAGTATCTTGACTCTTGGCGGCGTTGTTCGCGATGGCTTCGGCGATGCTGCGGATGTCCCGTACCGGCACCTGCTCGGCCAGCAACGCCTGCAAGACTTTGAGCAGCTGCGACAGCGAAACCACCCCCGGCACCAGCTCTTCGGCCAGTTTCGGCGAGCTTTTGGCCAGCAAATGCATGAGTTGCTGGACTTCTTCGTGGCCGATCAGCTCGCTGGAGTGCTTGTACAGAATCTGGTTCAAGTGGGTTGCCACTACCGTACTGGCATCAACCACGGTGTAACCGAGGGATTGCGCCTGGGCGCGCTGGCTGATTTCGATCCAGACCGCCTCCAGACCGAAAGCCGGATCTTTGGCGGTGATGCCGTTGAGCGTGCCGTAGACCTGCCCCGGGTTGATCGCCAATTCGCGCTCCGGGTAAATCTCGGCCTCGGCCAAAATCACGCCCATCAAGGTCAGGCGGTAGGCGCTGGGCGCCAGATCGAGGTTGTCACGGATATGCACCGTCGGCATCAGGAAGCCCAGGTCCTGGGAAAGCTTTTTACGCACCCCCTTGATCCGTGCCAGCAACTGACCACCCTGGTTGCGGTCCACCAGCGGAATCAGGCGATAACCGACTTCCAGGCCGATCATGTCGATCGGCGTCACGTCATCCCAGCCAAGCTCCTTGGTTTCCTGGGCCCGGGCCGGCGACGGCAGCAGTTCCTGCTGACGCTTGACCTCTTGCAGGGCCTGAACCTTGGCTACGTTCTGCTTTTTCCAGAACAGGTAAGCGCCGCCCGCCGCCAAGGCTGCCATGCTCAGAAAGGAGAAGTGCGGCATGCCCGGCACCAGGCCCATCACCGCCATCAAGCCAGCGGCCACCGCCAAAGCTTTTGGCGAGGCAAACATCTGACGATTGATTTGTTTGCCCATGTCTTCCGAACCGGAAGCACGGGTCACCATGATCGCAGCGGCCGTCGACAACAGCAGTGATGGCAATTGCGCCACCAAACCGTCACCGATGGTCAACAAGGCGTACACCCGACCGGCATCGCCAAAGCTCATGCCGTGCTGGAAAATACCGACCGCCATGCCGCCGATCAGGTTGATGAACAGAATCAGCAGACCGGCAATGGCGTCTCCGCGCACGAACTTGCTGGCACCGTCCATCGAACCGTAGAACTCGGCTTCCTGAGCCACTTCCATCCGGCGCAGCTTCGCCTGATTCTGATCGATCAGGCCGGCGTTCAAGTCGGCATCGATCGCCATCTGTTTACCAGGCATCGCATCGAGGGTGAAACGCGCGCTGACCTCGGAAATCCGCCCGGCGCCCTTGGTCACCACGACGAAGTTGATGATCATCAAAATCGCAAAGACCACGATACCGACCACGTAGTTACCGCCGATCACCACTTCACCGAAGGCCTGGATCACCTTACCGGCGGCGGCATGGCCGTCCTGGCCGTGAAGCATCACCACCCGCGTCGAGGCCACGTTCAGCGCCAGTCGCAGCAACGTCGCCACCAGCAGAATGGTCGGGAACACCGCAAAATCCAGCGGCCGCAAGGCGTACACGCAGACCAGCAAAACGACGATGGACAAGGCAATGTTGAACGTGAAAAACACGTCCAGCAGGAACGGCGGCACCGGCAACATCATCATGGCCAGCATGACCAGCAGCAACAGCGGCACGCCCAGATTGCCTCGACTGAGGTCGGCAACGTTTGTGCGTGCAGTGTTGATTAACTGAGAGCGATCCACCGGTTTTCCCCGTTCCTTTAAAGCAAACTTTTGACGCCTGAAGCAGGCTCGGGGCGGCTACTGCAAGAAGCTTTCCAACTTTTGCCGGGGGTTGAAATAGAGGTCTGTTTCGGGGGTTGTATTGCCTGTACCGACGCCTTCGCGGGCAAGCCTCGCTCCTACAGGTTTTGAGTTATACGTGACATATGCGAACGACACAGGACTGTAGGAGCGAGGCTTGCCCGCGAAGAGGCCAGCATTACCAACACAACAATCAGGAATCGCGGCGCAGATCCGGTGGAATCGGCAAATCCTCCTTGAGCGGATCGAGCCGCTTACCCTTGCCCATGAGGCATGCAGGGCCGCTGCACAGACTACCGACCCTATCAGTTCTGCTAGTACCCAACCTGAGCACCCGCATAGATACTCAGACTCCACTCTTCAAAAACAGGGATGAGCCCCCTACTTGCCTTGATGCAAAGCTACAAAATTAGCCGAACCATCAAAGGCGCCCGACCGAACCAATATTTGACGTTAACAAAAGGAGCAAATAGAAACAAAGCCCTGTCCTTCATAGAAGAGCTAAAAACCGAAACTAATTCAAGAATCCTACTGGAAAAGCAACAATCCAGATTCATACAAGACTTTAATAGAATCACATCCCCGAAAACGTTGGAAAGCGCCCCCCCGCCTGGAAGCCTTGGCCAGAAAGACGATATTGAGTAAAGGACTCTCTACCAGCCGTCTCCCCTCGATGATAGAAGAAACAGTACATCCGGCACAGTACAGGCAAGTCGTTGAGTATTTAAATAACAGTAGCAACGCAAGCAACCCAGCGCTTAGCTTAAGTAAATTGCACTTTCTGCCCAGCGAAATAGCCAAATCCCAAGACCCAATCTTTAAAAAAGTAGCCACTCGATACAGGGAAGAAATGCTCCAAATCAGATCACTCGACGCAATTCACTACCGAAACATTAGACGCGCAAAAAAATACTTTGAAGCCCCCCATTACCTTGTTCTGCCAAATCTCTGAGAGATGAACGTCAAATCCCCGGTCAAGAATTCCGCCGCAAATCCGGCAGAATCGGCAAATCATCCTTCAGCGGATCCGGTCGCTTGCCCTTACCGGCGCGGTACTGCCGAATCTGATAGACATACGCCAACACCTGCGCCACAGCCAGATACAACCCACCCGGAATTTCCTACTCCAGCTACGTAGAGTATCGACCGCGCCAGCACCGGCGATTCCAGCAACAGGACCTCGTTGGCCGCCACGACAATGATGATCAGCCCGCAGGCCATCCACAGGGTGCTCCAGCCGAGCACTTGCAGGCTATGGGCGATCGCGCGGTCCAGCGGCTCATGGGCGATGCAAAAAAAAGGGACACCCATTAGCCTCGACTTGAGATCGGCTGATGGACGCCCCTTTTCTTCCGATCTCCCCCGCGCCTTTTTTCCTACACTTTGAGCTTGAGTGAAACTTCATCAACATACGTAGTTGTACCACTCGCCAGAGCGCCACCAGACAAGCCGACGATTAAGAAATCACTGCCGCCTACATTAGGCACCTTATATTCCATCTGGTAATTGACCCAATCATTGGTGACAGTGAGAGATTGATCTATTGAGCCCTGCCCATTACTTCGAATGAACACTCGTCCACCAGTAGCGCCCACGGTGGGTCCCACGGCTTTGGCTCTGAATTTAAAAATATACGTTTTATTAAACGTTACACTCACCGATTGGCGAGCGCTGCCCAGATGGGAAACGAGGATACAGGGGTTGCCATCGTCAAGAAAAATCTGCGCCTTAGCGTCGATATTCGGACGCAGCAGTTGCCAATACTCTTCTCCCTGATTAAAGGAGCCGTTTTTGATCAACTCATCGGGATCGATGACCTCCTCCTCTCTGCGTAGCAAGACATCATCGAAATCCAGTTTGCCGGTAACTCCAAAGAGGGTGATTAGAAGACTGTCCGTGGCCGACAAGCTCCTGAAACGCACCTTCTGCTCTTTCCAGTCGTGCACATCGCTCAAATAGACACGGAAATCGACCCCGCCCCCTATGACTCCTATGTAGCCGGTGGGGTTTCGATCCTGGCCGTCGGATTGTCTCTCACTACCTCTGGTGTTTACTGAAAGGGAATAGAGCGTCGATGGTGTAATGCCTCGAACCACTTGCATTGCGGAACCGGAAATAGAGGAGGCAAAGTATGGGTTGCCAGCCTCGATCTCTCGGGTGGCAAGCGACTCCGGCACCGTCTTTTCAAACGTCCATTCGGAGCTTTCCTCATCTGCAAAGTCGCCATCTTTCACTAGGTTGTTGAGACACGGCGCCATATTCATTGAAAAGTTCGTCATCTCGAATTCCTTTTTCGCGATCAGTGGTAGGAGGAGTTATTAAATGCTGAAGGGAGGAGAATTGGCTACTGTCAGAAGTAACAGGTAGGGGGTGGACTCCGACAGTTGGTAGTGGAATCCTGATACAGCGCGGTTGCAGGTTTTTAGGTCGCTGCGCTCCCCCCAACGGGCGGTATGGCGGGTTGGGTCAAAGCGCAATCTGTTGGGAGCGGGCTTGCGCCGGACGGCGTTCCGACGAAAGCGGTGTGTCAGTCGACATCTTCATCGCCTGGCACGGCCTCTTCGCGGGCAAGCTCGCTCCCACAGGTTTGGTTTGTTGACTGACTGGCTCGGGACTTTTCAGGAATCGCGGCGCAGATCCGGCGGAATCGGCAGTTCATCCTGGAGCGGATCCGGCCGCTTACCCTTACCTGTTCGGTATTGACGAATCTGATAGACATACGCCAGCACCTGCGCAACCGCCAGATACAACCCGCCGGGAATTTCCTGTTCCAGTTCAGTGGAGTAATAAATCGAACGCGCCAGCGCCGGCGACTCGAGCAACAACACTTCATTGGCCACAGCAATTTCACGAATCTTCAACGCCAGGAAGTCGCTGCCCTTGGCGACCAGCATCGGCGCCCCGCCCTTTTCCGGATCGTATTTGAGCGCCACGGCGTAGTGAGTCGGGTTGGTAATGACCACGTCGGCCTCGGGGATCGCGGCCATCATCCGCCGCTGGGACATCTCGCGTTGCAACTGGCGAATGCGCTGCTTGACCTCTGGTTTACCTTCCTGATCCTTGTGCTCATCGCGCACTTCCTGCTTGGTCATCTTCAGTTTTTTCAGGCTTTCCCAAATCTGTACCGGCACGTCGACCGCAGCGATGAGGATCAGCCCGCAAGCCATCCACAAGGTGCTCCAGCCAACCAATTGCAGGCTGTGAATGATCGCCATGTCCAATGGCTCATGGGCGATGCGCAGCAGATCGTCGATGTCCGACGACAAGACCACCAACGCCACGAACAATACGATGAAAAACTTCGCCAGGGCTTTGAGCAATTCAACCAACGCTTTGGCCGAGAACATCCGTTTCAGTCCCGCGCCCGGGTTCATCCGACTGAATTTCGGCGCCATGGAGCCCGCCGCGAACAGCCAGCCGCCGAGGGAGATCGGGCCGATCACCGCAGCCAACAGCAAAGTGATCATCACCGGTTGAATCGCCAGCAGGGCAATCTGTCCCGAGTGCAGCAAGAAGGTGCCCATGTTGCGCTCATCCAGAATCACTTCCCGCGACAGCGTGAAGTTCATCCGCATCAGCTCCATCATGTCCTGCGCCAACGCACCACCAAAAATCAGCAGCGCACCGGCACCGGCGAGCATGATTGCCAGCGTATTGAGTTCCTTGGAGCGCGCAATCTCGCCCTTCTCACGGGAGTCCTTTTTACGTTTTTCCGTGGGGTCTTCTGTTTTGTCCTGACCGCTTTCGCTCTCAGCCATGACTCAGCGCGCCCGTGCCAGTTCGCGTAACAACTGCAAGGCCTCGGAGGCCAGCGGTTGATACTGATTGAGAATGTCCGCCAGACCGACCCAGACAATGAACAGCCCGAGCACCAGGGTCAGCGGGAAGCCGATCGAGAAAATGTTCAGCTGCGGCGCCGCCCGGGTCATCACGCCAAACGCAATGTTGACCACCAGCAACGCCGTGATCGCCGGCAGCACCAGCAACAGTGCCGCACCGAGTACCCAGCCGAGTTTGCCGGCCAGCTCCCAGAAATGATGGACCATCAACCCGCCACCGACCGGCAGCGTGGTGAAGCTTTCGGCGAGGACTTCGAACACCACCAGATGGCCATTCATCGACAGGAACAGCAGGGTCACCAGCATGGTGAAAAACTGCCCGATCACCGCCACTGACACGCCGTTCGTAGGGTCGATCATAGAGGCGAAGCCCATGCCCATCTGGATCGCGACGATTTGCCCGGCGACCACGAAAGCCTGGAAGAACAGCTGCAAGGAGAAACCCAGCACCGCGCCGATGATGATCTGCTCGGCAATCAGCAGCAGTGCGCTCAGGTCCAGCGCGTTGACCGGCGGCATCGGCGGCAGGCCGGGAGCGATCACGAAAGTGATCGCCAGGGCGAAGTACAGACGGATGCGCGTGGGCACCAGCGTCGTGCCGAAAATCGGCATGACCATCAGCAACGAGCCGATGCGAAACAGCGGCAACAGGAACGTCGCCACCCAGGTGCTGATCTGGGTATCGGTTAGCTGCAGCAGCGACATGATTCAGCCGATGACCTGAGGAATGCTGTGGTACAGCTGGAGGATGTATTCCATGAAAGTCTGCACCAGCCACGGGCCGGCAACGATCAGGGTCACCAGCATCACCAGCAGGCGCGGCAGGAAGCTCAGGGTCTGTTCGTTGATCTGGGTGGCGGCCTGGAACATCGCCACCAACAGGCCCACCAGCAAGCTCGGGATCACCAGCACGGCGACCATCACGGTGGTCAGCCACAGCGCTTCGCGAAAGATGTCTACGGCAACTTCCGGCGTCATGGTGAAACACCGCCGAAGCTGCTGGCCAACGTGCCGATGATCAACGCCCAGCCATCCACCAGCACGAACAGCATGATCTTGAACGGCAGGGAAATGATCAGTGGCGAGAGCATCATCATACCCATCGCCATCAGCACACTGGCCACGACCAGATCGATGATCAGGAACGGGATGAAGATCATGAAGCCGATCTGGAACGCGGTTTTCAATTCTGAAGTTACGAACGCCGGCACCAGAATGGTCAGCGGCGCCTGATCAGGCGAAGCGATGTCAGTGCGTTTGGACAAGCGCATGAACAGCTCCAGATCGCTGCTGCGAGTCTGGGCCAGCATGAAGTCCTTGATCGGCACCTGCGCCTTGGTCACGGCATCCTGCGCGGTGAGTTTCTCCGCCAGGTACGGCTGCAAGGCATCCTGATTCACCCGATCGAACACCGGCGCCATGATGAACAGGGTCAGGAACAGCGCCATGCCGGTAAGGATCTGGTTCGACGGTGTCTGCTGCAAGCCCAGGGCCTGACGCAGGATCGAGAACACGATGATGATCCGGGTGAAACTGGTCATCAGCATGACGAACGCCGGGATGAAACTCAGCGCGGTCATGATCAGCAGGATTTGCAGGCTGACCGAGTATTCCTGAGCGCCTTCGGCGTTGGTGCCCAAGGTGATCGCCGGGATCGACAACGGATCGGCGGCGAACGCCAGCGGCGCGACCAGCATCAGGGCCAGCGTCAAGACGATGCGTAACGCATCCATTACTTCTTATCCTTGTGATCCTTGCCGAGCATCTTCAACAGATGCTGAGCAAACTCCGGGGTCGCTTTCTCGGTAGTGGCGGGCACCGGCACGGGCTCCTTGAGCACATGCAGCGCGGTGATGGTTCCGGGGCTGAGACCGAGCAGAATCTGTTCGTTGCCGACCTGCACCAGCATCAAACGATCACGAGGACCCAAGGCGCGCGAACCGATCAGCTCGATCACCTGCCCCCTGCCCGCCGGCCCGGCCTGCTGGACCCGGCGCAGCAACCAGGCGAGGAAAAAGATCAGCCCCAGCACCAGCAGCAAGCCGAATACCAATTGCGTCAATTGCCCGGCCACACCGCTGCTGGCGGCCGGCGCGGAGGCCGCTGTCGCAGCCGTCGTTACCGGCTCGGCCGCCAACACGCTTAACGGCAAGGCCAGCGCCAACCCCAGCACAAAACCCAGAACCTTTTTCACTCAGCGCAGCTTCTTGATGCGTTCGCTTGGGCTGATCACGTCGGTCAGGCGGATGCCGAACTTTTCGTTGACCACCACCACTTCACCGTGGGCGATGAGCGTGCCGTTGACCAGCACGTCCAGCGGCTCGCCGGCCAGACGATCGAGCTCGATCACCGACCCCTGGTTGAGTTGCAGCAAGTTGCGGATGTTGATGTCGGTGCTGCCGACTTCCATGGAAATCGACACCGGGATATCGAGGATCACGTCCAGATTCGGACCATCCAGCGTCACCGGATCGTTGTTCCTCGGCACGCTGCCGAACTCTTCCATCGGCAGACGGTTGGACGGCGAACCGGCGGCGTCGGCGGCCAGCAAGGCATCGATATCGTCCTGCCCGGCATCACCGGTTTCTTGCAGGGCTGCAGCCCATTCATCGGCCAGCGCCTGGTCGTCCTGGGCATTCATATCGTCATTCATCATTTGTCCTCGGCGGGCACCTGCTCAATCAAGAGCAGTCAATTAAAAGGGAGGGGAGCGCCGGTCAGCGGCGCTCGATCGGCTCGATAACCTGCAACGCGAGGTTGCCTTTGTGCGAACCCATCTTGACCTTGAAGGCCGGCACGCCGTTGGCGCGCATGATCATGTCTTCCGGCATTTCCACCGGGATAATGTCCCCCGGTTGCATATGCAGGATGTCGCGCAGGCGCAACTGGCGACGGGCGACCGTGGCCCCGATCGGCACGTCGACATCCAGCACGTCCTGGCGCAAGGCATTGACCCAGCGCTCGTCCTGGTCATCGAGATCGGACTGGAAGCCGGCGTCGAGCATTTCGCGCACCGGCTCGATCATCGAGTACGGCATGGTCACGTGCAGGTCGCCGCCACCGCCATCGAGTTCGATGTGGAACGTCGATACCACAATGGCTTCGCTCGGGCCGACGATGTTGGCCATGGCCGGGTTCACTTCCGAGTTGATGTACTCGAAGTTCACTTCCATGATCGCCTGCCACGCTTCCTTCAAATCGACGAAGGCTTGTTCCAGCACCATGCGCACCACACGCAGTTCGGTCGGGGTGAATTCACGCCCTTCGATCTTCGCGTGACGGCCGTCGCCGCCGAAGAAGTTGTCCACCAGTTTGAACACCAGTTTGGCGTCGAGAATGAACAACGCTGTGCCGCGCAATGGTTTGATCTTGACCAGGTTGAGACTGGTCGGCACGTACAGCGAGTGTACGTATTCGCCGAACTTCATCACCTGCACGCCACCGACGGCAACGTCCGCCGAGCGGCGCAGCATGTTGAACATGCTGATGCGGGTGTAGCGGGCGAAACGCTCGTTGATCATTTCCAGGGTCGGCATACGCCCCCGGACGATGCGATCCTGGCTGGTCAGGTCGTAGCTTTTGACACTGCCAGGTTCGGCAGCGTTATCGGTCTGTACCAGACCATCGTCGACGCCATGCAACAGCGCATCGATCTCATCCTGGGACAGCAGGTCCTGCACGGCCATGTCGTGTTCCTACTGCAGTACGAAATTAGTGAAAAGCAACTGTTCGATCACCACTTTGCCCAGCTCTTTCTGCGCCACTTCCTGGACGCTGGCCGTGGCTTTCTGGCGCAACATTTCCTGGCCGACAGGCGTGGCCAGCGTGGCGAAGTCCTGCCCGGAGAACAGCATCACCAGGTTATTGCGGATCACCGGCATATGGACTTTGAGCGCTTCCAGATCGGCCTGATTGCGACCCTGCATAGTGATGCTCACCTGCATGTAGCGCTGACGGCCGTTCTGGGTGTAGTTGGCGACGAAGGCCGGCGCCATGGCCTCGAAGATGGCCGGCTGCTTGCCGACCACAGCGGTTTCAGCCGCAGCGGCAGGTTTGCTCTGGGCGCCGTGCATGAAGAACCAGGTCGCCCCCACGGACAAGCCGATCGCCAGCAGCAGGGCCACGATAATCACAATGATCAGCTTGATTTTGCCTTTGGTTGCGGGGTCTTTTACTACTGCTTCGCTCTTCGCCATGCCAATAATCCGTCACTATTCGGGTTTTCACAGTCGCACGGCAAGGCAAGAGCAAGTGTTATGCCAGAAGTATCGGGAGGTAAGGAGACGGCGAATGATCGGCGAGCACCAATCAAATGTGGGAGCGGGCTTGCTCGCGAATGCGGTGTGACAGCCAACATAAATGTTGAATGTTAAATCGCATTCGCGAGCAAGCCCGCTCCCACAAGGAGTTGTGGCGTTTGATCAGGCGTAGTAGTCGACGGCGCTGGTGCCGATCACACTGGTGGTATTCGCGGTTATTTCAGCGAGCGTCGCTGGAAGCTCTTCATCGACAGAATCGAGGCGACCGCCACTGGCGTTGCTACGTCCACCTTGCCCCTGTTGAGCCTGTTCCTGACCCTGCCAGCCACGGGACTGATCGGAAACGTTGACATCAACCTGGCCCATGCCCTGCTGCGCGAACATGTCACGCAGGCGATGCATTTGCCCGTCGAGCGCTTCGCGAACGCTTGGGTGGGCGCTCATGAAAGTCACCTGGGTTTGCTGATCCGGAACCATGTTCACCCGAATATCGAGGCGCCCCAACTCGGCCGGTTGCAACTGGATATCCGCCGCCTTGAGATTGGCGCTGGACAGGTACATGACCCGGTTGACCACCTCTTCGGTCCAACCGCTCTGATGCATGGCGATTGGCTGGTTCACCGGCAATGCATTGGCAGTCTTCGGCGTCGCCGCCTGTGTCAGTGCCGCCAGACGGTTGGCGAAATCATCGACACGGGTATCGCTGCTCGCGGACTTGAGGTCTTTGAGGCCGTCATCGATCAGGCCACTGAAAGTCTTCTCGCTGCCCTGACGGGTGCTGTCCTGGTCGGCTTGCACATCGAGCATACTCGCCATGCCCGCGGCAAAGTTTTGTGCCGAAGTTGGCTCGCCGTCGACTTGAGCCGCAGTCGGCGCAGCTTTTGGCTGGGCCTGGCTTGCAGCCGAAACGTGCCCGCCCTGCTCCATGGCCATGCGCACGGCTGGCAGCGCATCGAGAGGATCGGCTTCGGGATCGAAATCCGGGTCGATGGGCGCAACAGTCTGTGCCGCAGCTGCGGTAACGACGGCGGCGACAGGCGCCTCAACGTGTGGTTGCACAGTGGCCACAACTGTTGGGGTTTCCGGCACTGGGGCTGGCACCACCGGCTGCATCACCAACGCAGCATCGAGAGTCGGATCGACAGGTACGGTATCGGCCAGCGGCGTCGACGTCTCTGTCGTATCCGAAGCGTCATCGCTGGCCGTCTTGTCGTCAGCCAGCGCCGGTTTATCGGCGGGCAAGGATTTGCCGCTATCGGCAACCGTCGGTTCCGGGGCGGCAGACTTGTCGTTGCTCACGTCTTTTTTTCCGGCACTGTCCGGCGCTTTGTCGCGCGCAGGTTTAACCGATCCGTCCACCACAGCCGAGGGCTTGTTCCGGGCTTGATTGGCGTAGACCTGAGCGAAGCTGGAGGCTTTGTCCCCGGACTCATCCGTCAGCGCCGGTGCATTGGCGGCCGCGGCTTGAGTCCTGGCCGTAGCGGAGGCCTGAAGAAGGGAATTGGGGGTAACGGGCATAAAACGGTCTCCGCTGCACTGGGATCGTAGGTACAGTTGAGCAAATTGATTGCAAGGGTCGAGCCAGCTTTATTCGCTGGCCGCTAAAAGCGTCGGACGGTTGCTTTATTCAGCAAGGGAGCGCTGGCGCTCCGCTTCGTAGAGAGGTCGGACAATGGCGAATTCACCGTCAATTTCTCCGACCAGCGCTTCAATACCTTCGAGGCTTTTCTGCTTGGCTCGCTGCTCCAGTTCATTGCACAACTCGGCCAGCCGGGTAGCGCCCATGTTGCTGCAACTGCCTTTGAAGCTATGCGCAGCCGCGCCCAACTGATCGGCATTATCGGCCTTTTGCAGCAGGCTCAAACGCTCTTCGGAATCGGCGAGAAAGGTATCGAGCAATTCTGGATACCCGTCTTCCATAACTTCCTGCAACGCGCTCAGCACGTCGCGGTCCAGATGTGTGTCAGCCACTTGTTCACTCCTTGATCAAGAACATGCCTGGGATCAGGCCAGAGCCTCCCAGAAGAACTCCACGCGAGCACTGCGACCATTATCGGACCAGCTCGCATGATCGCTCAACTGGCGGATCAAGCTGACGCCACGTCCCGACAGACGGACATCATCATCGACAGGACGCGCCATCACCCGCGCCACATCGAAACCCTTGCCACTGTCTTCGACCCGGACCGTCAGGCAACCGCCCGCGCCTTTTGGCGTCACTTGAAAATGTACCCGCACATAACCGTCCCGCAATTCGTCCAGGCGTGCATTGCGTTGCTGATAATAACGCGCAAAACCCGAAGCATCGCGTTTGAGACTCGAATCCAGGCCCAGCACGCCATGCTCCAGGGCGTTGGAATAAAGCTCTGCCAGCACACTGTAGAGTGCGCCACTCTGAGTCCGCAGGCCATGCACCTCAAGCAGCAATTGCAACAAGTACGGCAGCGGATTGAAGCGTTTGAGGGTGGCGGCGCGAAACTCGAAACTCACCGACCAGTCCAGCGGACTGGACTGGCCGCTGTCGGAGTACACCGGCGCTGGCGGACTCAGTTGCGCAGCTTCTAGTAGGCTGACCTCGACCATACTCACGTCATCGCGGGCCTCGCCGCGAAAGTCCCGCAGGGCCTGCTCGATCTCTTCGAACAGCGCATCAGGCTGACGATTGGTTGCAAACACCTGCTCCAATCGCTCTACGCCAAACAACTGCTCATTGGCATCGCAGGTATCGATCACCCCGTCGGATAACAAAAACACCCGATCCCCAACAGCCATCGGGAACACTTCGGTGCAATCATTGAAGGTTTGCGGGCTCAGCACGCCCAGCGGCAAGTGCCGTGCCGTCAGTACCGTACGTTCGCCGCTAGCCGTGCTGTGCAGATAACCGTCCGGCATCCCACCGTTCCAGACCTCCACCGAACCTCGCTGAAAGCTCAGGCACAGCAGGGTCGCGCAGCAGAACATGTCCACCGGCAGAATACGTTTGAGTTTGGCGTTCATCTCGCGCAGGGTTTCGGACAAGCCGTAGCCCTTGGCCGTCATGCCGTAGAAGACTTCAGCCAACGGCATGGCACCCACAGCGGCCGGCAAACCATGGCCAGTGAAATCGCCAAGCAGCACATGCATGTCGCCGGCCGGGGTGAACGCGGCCAGCAACAGATCGCCATTGAACAGCGCATAGGGCGATTGCAGATAACGGATGTTCGGTGCATTCAGGCAACCGGAGTGGGCGACCTTGTCGAACACGGCTTTGGCCACCCGTTGTTCGTTGAGCAGGTAGTCGTGGTGCCTGGCGATCAGATCGCGCTGCTCCAGCACCGTGGCCTGCAAACGCCGCAAGCGGTCCATGGCCTTGATCTTGGCGGCGAGGATCACCTGGTTGTAAGGCTTTGCCAGAAAATCGTCACCCCCGGCCTCCAGACAACGGGCCAAGGCTTCGCTTTCGGTCAGCGACGTCAAAAAGATGATCGGCACCAGCGTTTCGCCGGCCAGCGCCTTGATCTGCCGCGCAGCCTCGAAACCGTCCATCACCGGCATCATGGCGTCCATCAGCACCAGGTGCGGTCGCTGCGAACGGAACACTTCGACCGCTTCGGCGCCGTTGCCGGCCGTCAGCACTTCATGGCCCTGGCGACGGACGATAGTCGATAGCAGCAGGCGATCGGCCGCGCTGTCTTCGGCGATCAGGATTGTCAGCGGCTCAAGCGGCTGCATGATGCTCAACTGATGTCGAACAACTTGTCGAAATTGGAAATGGCGAGGATTTTCTTCACGTCGGTGCTGCTGTTGACGACGCGAATATCGGAACTGTCGCCACCGGCGTGATCACGCAGCAAGAGCAGCATGCCCAGCGCCGAGCTATCGAGATAAGTGGCTTTCTTCAGATCCACCACAATGGACTCTGGCTTGCTGTTGAGTCGCTCATAGGACTCGCGAAACTCCTGATGCCGACCGAAATCGAATCGTCCTTCGATCGAAATCGTCAGTTTTTTCCCATCCTGAGATACTTCTGTAACGACTGACATTTCACGGCTTCCTTGTCATTGGCGAACGTACGTGTAGAAGGTTTAGCACCTGATGGGGGCTGGAGCAAGGCTGAAAAAATTGTACGGTTTGTGAAATCGCCTTCGCGGGCAAGCCTCGCTCCTACAAGGGCCCGCAATCTGTAGGAGCGAGGCTTGCCCGCGAAGAACGATAACGCGGATTACCTGATTCAATACGGATCATGCCTCGGCAATCGCTGAGACAACTCATCCAGCAGCTTCTGCTCGCGCTTGTCCTCCAATTGCTGCGCCTCATCCTTGTAGCGCTGAACCAGTTTGCGCAAACCTTCGACCCGGGCAAACGCCTGCTGCCAGGCTTCCCGGGACTTGTTCAGATTGTTTTGGTGCCAGTTCAGACTCTGACGCTGCTGGTCGATGGCCGTGCCCAGTTGCGCGAGAAAGCCCTGATAACCCAGCAGCCACTGACCCGAAACGCCACTGCTGCCGCGCACGATCCATTGCTCTTGATAATCGAGACGAAAGGCTTCGAGGTCGGCGAGTTTGCTTTGCGCCAGACGAACCTGACCCTGAAAATGCCCCAGGCGCTGGACGGCGGTTTTCTCGGCCTTTTCAGCCATTTCCACCACAGGCGCCAGACGTGCTGCGCGGCTCGAGGCCATGACCGGTTAACCGCCCGGCGCTGGCGCGAAGATCGAAGCGAGATGACCTTCGCTGGCGCCCATGTTGATGTTGTCGTTCAAGCCCTGACGCAGGTACATCGTCATGGCCGGTTGCAGATGGATCGCAGTGTCGGTTTCCCGGTCACCGCCGGGCACATAGGCGCCGACGCTGATCAGGTCGCGGCTCTGCTGATAGCGCGACCAGTATTGCTTGAACATCTGCGCGTGGTTCATGTGCTTGATGCCAACCACCGACGGCATCACCCGACTGATGGACGCTTCGATATCGATGGCCGGGTAATGCCCTTCCTCGGCCAGACGCCGGGATAGCACGATGTGCCCATCGAGCACGCCCCGCGCCGAGTCGGCGATCGGGTCTTGCTGATCGTCGCCTTCGGACAATACCGTGTAGAACGCGGTGATCGAACCGCCGCCCTTTTCGGCGTTACCGGCACGCTCCACCAGTTTCGGCAACTTGGCGAACACCGACGGCGGATAACCCTTGGTCGCCGGCGGCTCGCCGATGGCCAAGGCGATTTCCCGCTGGGCCTGGGCGAAACGGGTCAGGGAATCCATGAGCAACAGGACATTCTTGCCCTTGTCGCGGAAATACTCGGCGATCCGCGTGCAGTACATGGCCGCGCGCAGACGCATCAGCGGCGCATCATCCGCTGGCGATGCCACCACCACCGAACGCTTGAGCCCTTCTTCACCGAGGATGTGCTCGATGAATTCTTTAACTTCTCGACCCCGTTCACCGATCAGCCCGACGACGATGATGTCGGCCTCGGTGAAGCGAGTCATCATGCCCAGTAACACGGACTTACCAACGCCGGTACCGGCAAACAGCCCGAGCCGCTGACCGCGACCGACCGTCAACAAACCGTTGATACAGCGGATACCCACGTCCAGCGGCTGGCTGATCGGGTCACGTTTGAGCGGGTTAATGGTCGGGCCGTCCATCGGCACCCAATCTTCAGCCTTCATCCCGCCCTTGCCATCCAGCGCACGACCGGCGCCATCGAGCACCCGCCCAAGCATGCTCATGCCCATCGGCAAGCGACCGTTATCGGCCAAGGGAACTACACGGGCACCGGGCGCGATGCCAGCGACGCTGCCGACCGGCATCAGAAAGACTTTGCTGCCAGAGAAGCCCATGACTTCGGCTTCGACCTGCACCGGGTGATAGCTGTCGTTGTTGATGACCATGCAGCGGCTGCCCATGGCGGCGCGCAAGCCTTCGGCTTCGAGGGTCAGGCCGACCATGCGCAGCAGGCGACCTTCGAGGATCGGTGCGCCGGCAAGCGTAGTGGCCTCGGCGTAACTACCGAGGCGCTTGGCGAAGCTGGTGCGATCAAGGCGCATCAGGGGCGTCCGGTTCCGGAGTGACCGCAGGCTTTTCGTCGCTCGGCAATTCCAGGCTCAGGTCCGGCGCGGCCGGGTGCAGTGCCTGATCGTGCAGTTGGTCGAACAGCTTGGCCATGACCTGGGTAACACGGGTTTCGATAGTCGCATCGATACGGCTGTGTTCGGTCTCGACCCGGCAACCGCCCGGCAACAAGGACTCGTCCTCGACGATGCGCCAGGTTTCTTCATGACGCTCGCGCAGGGCTTTGACCTGTTCGAAATCCTGCGGATTGACGTACAGCCGCACGTTGCCCACGCCCAGCGGCAAGAGTTTGAGCGCTTCACGCATGACGTGTTCGATCTGCGTAGAATCGATCGCCAGCTCGCGCTGAATCACTTGTCTGGTGATGTGCTGCACAAGGTCGACCAGCGACTTTTCGATCTGCGTGTCCTGCTCGGCGATGGGCTCGAACAGGTTGGCCATCAGCTGTTCCAGACCAGCGATCTTGGCCGCCAGGGCCACTTCGGCTTCCTGACGGACCTTGAGCGTAGTGCTGTGGAAACCTTCTTTTTCGCCAACGGCGAAGCCTTCGTTGTAGGCCTCCTGGCGAATGCTTTCGAGCTCTTCGAGGGTCAGTGGCTGGACTTCTTCCAGCGGCACTTCTTCCATTTCCGGCGGTTCGGGCTCGGGTTCCGGCTCGGGTTCCGGCACAAACGGGTCGAAACTGGGCAGCGACCAGATGTCGAAACCACCGACGTCCTTGGCCCGGATCAGGTCAGTATTGGACTCATCATGTTTGGACGACATAGTGACCTTAGATCATCTCTTCGCCGCCCTTCCCGCCGAGAACGATTTCTCCGGCTTCGGCCATACGGCGGGCAATGGTGAGGATTTCTTTCTGCGCCGTTTCCACGTCGCTGACGCGCACCGGGCCTTTGGCCTCGAGGTCGTCGCGCAACAGTTCGGCCGCCCGTTTGGACATGTTCTTGAAGATCTTCTCCTTGACGCCTTCGTCCGAACCCTTGAGGGCCAGCACCAGCACGTCCGAGGACACTTCGCGCAACAGCGCCTGAATGCCGCGGTCGTCGACATCGGACAGGTTGTTGAACACGAACATGAGGTCTTCGATCTGACCGGACAGGTCTTCGTCGACTTCGCGGATCGAGTCCATCAGCTGACCTTCGATCGAGCTGTCGAGGAAGTTCATGATGTCGGCCGCGCGCTTGATGCCACCCAGGGTGGTGCGCGAGGCATTCGAGTTGCCGGAGAATTGCTTCTCGAGAATCTGGTTGAGTTCTTTCAGGGCCGCCGGCTGCACGGTGTTCAACGAGGATACGCGCAGGATGATGTCCAACCGGACCTTGTGGTCGAAATTACCCAGCACTTCACCGGCCTGATCCGGGTCGAGATACGCCACCACGATCGCCTGGATCTGCGGGTGCTCGTAACGGATCACGTCAGCGACGGCACGCGGCTCCATCCACTTCAGGCTGTCGAGGCCACTGGTATTGCCGCCCAGCAGAATCCGGTCGATCAGGCCGTTGGCCTTGTCTTCGCCCAGGGCCTGGGTCAGCATTTTGCGCACGTAGTCATCGGAACCGACGCCCAGGCTGGTCTGGTCGCCGACGATGTCGACGAACTCGCTCATGACCTGTTCGACCTGCTCGCGGTGCACGTTGCCCATCTGGGCCATCGCCACACCCACACGCTGGACCTCTTTGGGCCCCATGTGGCGCAGCACTTGCGCGGCGTCGGTAGAACCCAGGGACAGCAGCAGAATCGCGGCTTTGTCGACCTTGGTCAGTTTGGCGGCAACGGCTCGGTTATCACTCATCTGCGTTAATCCACTCTTTCACGACCTGGGCCACGCGACCCGGATCTTCTGCCACCAGACTCTTGATTGCGTTCAACTGGGCGTCATAGCCTTCGCTCGGACTCGGCAGCAGGATGCTGGTCGGGCCACCGAGGCTGACGCGGTCGTTGGCCAGTTCGCCGTCCAGGCCGCCCATGCCACCGAGTTCCATGTCGCTGCCCAGGCCTGCAAGCTGCTTGTCTTTGCCGCCACCGGTGATGTTGTTGAGCACCGGACGCAGCACGCCGAACACCAGCACCAGGATGAACAACACACCCAGCACTTGCTTGACGATGTCCCAGAACCACGGCTGGGAGTAGAACGGAATCTCGGCAATCGCTTCACCGCGTTCAGCGGAGAACGGCATGTTGATCACGCTGACGCTGTCGCCACGGCTGGCATCGAAACCGACCGCGTCCTGTACCAGACGGGTGAAACGCGCCAATTCATCGGCACTCCACGGCGCACGGGTAGTTTCACCGTTGGCCGCGTTGACCTTGACCTGATCATCCACCACCACCGACACCGACAGGCGATTCAACCGGCCCTGCTGTTGTTTGGTGTGGCTGATGGAACGGTCGAGTTCGAAGTTCTTGGTGGATTGTTGACGCTTGTCTGCCGGGTACGGCGCCAGCATCGGCTGGCCGGTGGCTGGGTCCATGATTTGCTGACCGTTGGCATCGAGCAACGGCTGGCCTGGCTGCACCATGCCGGCCGACGCGGTGGCGCCCCCGGTGGTTTGCGGCGCCGAGGCTGGCGACGGCGGCTGGTTGCTCAGGGCACCCGGCACACCTTGCGGGCCATTGCTGGCGGTACGTTGCTCGTTGACCGACTGCTCGCTGCGCAACGCCGGCTGGTCCGGGTTGAACTGCTCGGAAGTCGACTCGACGGCACTGAAATCCACATCGGCCGAAACTTCGGCTTTATAGCGGTCATTGCCCAGCACCGGTTGCAGGATGTTGTGCACGCGCTGGGTGAGCATGCTTTCCATGCGACGGCTGTAATCGAATTGCTTGCCGGCCATGGTCAGTTCGGAGTTTTCCGCCTGATCCGACAGCAGGTTGCCCTTCTGGTCGACCACGGTGATCTGCGACTTGCTGAGTTCAGGAACGCTGGTCGCGACCAGATTGATGATGGCGACGACTTGGCCCGGCTCCAGCGAGCGACCGGAATAGAGCTCAACCAGAACCGAAGCGCTTGGCTTGCGTTCGTCACGCACGAACACCGAGCTTTTCGGAATCGCCAGATGCACACGGGCACCCTTGACGTTGTTCAGGCTGGAAATGGTCCGGGCCAGTTCGCCTTCGAGGCCGCGACGATAACGGGTCGCTTCCATGAACTGGCTAGTGCCCAGCCCCTGTTCCTTGTCGAGAATCTCGAAACCGATGTTGCCGTCGCTGGGAGTGACACCAGCGCCCGCGAGCTTGAGCCGCGCACGGGACAGATCATCGGCCTTGACCAGCAAGGCACCGGAGTTCGGTTCAACGGTATAGGGAATGTCGGCTGCGGCCAGGGTTTCCATGACCTGCTTGGCATCCATACCGGCAAGGCTGCCATACAGAGGCCGGTAGTCCGGCTGCTGGGACCACAACACCACGGCAAAACCAATCGCCACGCTCGCAGCCAGGCCGACCAACAGGCCCACCTGACGCAACATGGTCATCTCGGAGAGGTTTTCCAGGAAGGACAACCCGAACAGCGGCGGTTTGCCGTCTATTGGAGTGGCCTTGGCCGGAACATTATCGGCGATTGCTTCTGCCATGACTCAATCTCGTCCTTAAACCGGCATCTGCATGATGTCTTGGTATGCCTGAACCAGCTTGTTACGCACTTGGGTCAACGCCTGAAAAGACACGCTGGCCTTCTGTGAGGAAATCATTACATCCGTCAGGTCGACGCCGCTTTTACCGATCTCGAAGGCACTGGCCAACTGATTGGACGCCTGCTGGGTGTCGTTCACTTTATTGACGGCTTGACCGAGCATGTCGGAAAAACTGCTGCCACCCAACTCAGGGACTGCGGCCGTCGATTTCGGCGCAGACATGGCATCCATTTGCATGGAGCGCATATCCAGCATCAACCGATTGAATTCAATACCTTGGCTCATGGTTTCTCTCTTTGACGAGCTACGTCTTTGGCGACCCGCAATTTTTTGACACTCACTCGGCGGGCAGTGAGGTGTTAGCAACAAGGGTGCCAGCTCCGTGACCGCTCTAAACAAAAGCCTTCCGGACTTTGCTCAACCGTGAACCACCGCAAAATAAATGTGGGAGCGGGCTTGCTCGCGAATACGGTTTTCCATTCAACAGAGATGCTGGCTGGTCTACAGCTTTCGCGAGCAAGCCCGCTCCCACATTTGGACGATGTGGCTTGCGTCAACTTTCAGGTGGCGAACAAGTACGCTTCCACATCCATGCCGGCGTCGCGCATCTGCGCCAGCTTGTAGCGCAAGGTGCGCGGGCTGATGCCCAGTCGCTCGGCCGCTTCTTTGCGACGGCCGCGCTCGGAGCGCAAGGTGTCGATGATCATCTGGAATTCACGGCGCCGCAGGTCATCGCCGAGGGCGCCTGCCGATTCGGCTTCGACTTCCACTGCGCGCGCGGGCATCACTGCCAAAGTCGGCAACGGCGCACACGCCACAGGCCCGGCCAGGCAGAAATCCTGCGGCTGGATCAAACCGCCCTGCTGCAGAATCAAGGCACGCTGGATCGCGTTATCCAGCTCACGCACGTTGCCCGGCCACGGATAACCGATCAGGCACGCCTGCGCCTCGGGCGAAAGCTTCGCCGCGGCATGCTTCATTTTATTGACGTGTTTGGCCAGCAGGCGCTCGGCCAGCGGCAGGATGTCGGCGGTGCGTTCGCGCAGTGGACGCCAGGCCAGTGGAAACACCGACAGGCGATAATAAAGATCTTCGCGAAAACGCCCCGCCGCCACTTCACTGGCCAGGTCACGGTTGGTGGTGGCGACCACTCGGATGTCCAGCGTGATCGGCTTGCGTGCGCCGACTCGCTCGACTTCGCGCTCCTGCAAAACCCGCAGTAACTTGGCCTGAAGGCCTAGGGGCATTTCGGAGATTTCATCGAGCAGGATCGTCCCGCCATCGGCCTGCTCGAACTTGCCGGCCTGCGCCGCGATGGCACCGGTGAACGAACCTTTTTCGTGACCGAACAAAGTGGCTTCGAGCATGTTGTCCGGGATCGCTGCGCAGTTGATCGCAACGAACGGCTGACTGGCGCGGCGGGAGTGCTGATGGATGTAACGCGCCAGCACTTCCTTGCCAGTCCCGGACTCACCGGAAATCAATACCGTGGAGTCACTGCGCGCCACCCGCGCGGCCAATTCCAGTAATTGCGCACTGGCCGGTTCGAACGCCACAGGCCCCTCATTCTCGGTCGCACCAAGATTACCCAGTGCGTGACGCGCCACCAGATCGAGCAGGGCTTTGGGCTCGAACGGTTTGACCAGATAGTCCGCTGCACCTTGACGCATGGCATCGACCGCTCGCTCGACAGCACCGTGAGCAGTCATCAGCAGCACTGGCAGCTGCGGCTGACGAGCTCGCAGCAATCCCAGCAGCCGATGACCGTCCATGCCCGGCATATTGACGTCGCTGAGCACCAGGTTAAACGCCTCGGTGCCGACAGCCTCTAGCGCCTCTTCCGCCGAACCGACCGCGGTGTAATCGTGCCCGGCTAGCAACAGCGTATCGGCCAGTGCCTCCCGTAGCGCGCGATCATCCTCGACCAATAAAATCTTGATGGCCATGTCCTTCACTTCACTCCCGTCGCGCTGGGTTGCTCACCGGAAAAGAGCGGCAAGATCACCTGCGCGCAAGTGCCGCGACCCGGCCGCGAGCGCAACTGCAATTCTCCCTGATGAGCACGGGCCACCGCCTTGACCACAGTCAGGCCCAGACCGGTGCCGGTGGTTTTGGTGGTGAAAAATGGCTCGCCCAAACGCGCCAGTACCGCCACGTCGATACCGCTGCCGCTGTCACTGACGCACAGGCGCAGGTTGTTGCCACGGGTATACAGGTGAACTTTCAAGCGGACATCGCCAGCACTCGCCTGAATGGCGTTCTCGATCAGATTCAGGATCGCCCCGACCAGCGTGTCGCGATTGCACAACAACTCGCCGGCATGACTGTCGCACTGCCAGCGAATCGGCAGATCCTGAACCTGAGTCAGTGCGGCCGCTTGCAGCGACTGCATCAGCATCCTGGGGCTCACGCGGTCAGTCAACGGCAGCTCGCCACGAGCGAACACCAGCATGTCGCGAACCTGGTGTTCCAGCTCATGCAAACGCTCTTTCAGGCGGCCGGCAAACCGCTGTTGCGTGGCGACCGGCAGCTCCTGCTCAGTCAAATGACTGGCGTAGAGCAATGCAGCGGACAACGGTGTACGAATCTGATGAGCCAATGAAGCGACCATACGGCCGAGAGACGACAGGCGCTCATGACGAGCCAGTTGATCTTGCAGATGACGGGTTTCAGTCAGGTCGTTGAGCAACACTAGCTGACCGGGTTCGGCATCCAATGAGCGCGTGGCGATCGATAGACGCCGACCGTCCTTGAGAGAGATTTCATGACCGTCGTCTTCGCGCGGGGCAAAGCATCGAGCAATCACATGACGCCACAACTCGCCTTCGAGGGGCAGACCAAGCAGTTCACTCGCGGCGGGATTCGCTTCGCGTACGATGCCCTGGGCGTCGATGACGATGACGCCGCCGGGCAACAGATCGAGCAGATTTTGCAGACGGTTGGCCAGGCGTTCTTTTTCCGCCAACTCCTGCATGCGCTGAGCACTGACCACCGCCAGCTCGCCCTTGAGCTCGGTAACCCGGGCTTCAAGCATGCTGTAGGAATCGGTCAATTGGCTCGACATCTGGTTGAACAGCGCAAATGCCTGCTCAAGGCCAAGCCGGCTTGCCTGCTCTACGGACGACGGTTGCCCCGAAGCATCAGGGACAGGAGACATCTGGGCGGCTAGGGGCATCGTGCTCTCTCGCGTGGCTGACCGTCAGTTAAACGGAATGTTGCGAGGGATGTAGCAATACCCGTGCCTAAAAAAAACCGCCTGTAAATGAAGGACTTGGAAAACAGGCGTCAATCATCCGCCTGTTCATCACCCTCGCGACGACTCATGCCGTACTTGCGCATCTTCTCCACCAACGTGGTACGACGAATACGCAGCCGTTCGGCCGCCCGCGCCACGATGCCATTGGCATCATCCAGGGCCTGCTGAATCAGCCCTTGTTCCAGACCGCCGAGGTAGTCCTTCAGGTCCAGGCCTTCCGGCGGCAGCAGGGCATTGGCGGTGAAGTCCGGGGTATGACCGTTGATGGCCACCCGCTCTTCAAGATCGCTGCGCAGGCTGTCGACCAGTTGCTCGTCTTCGTCATCGACATAGCGGAATTTCTTCGGCAACTCGACCACGCCGATCACCCCGTACGGATGCATGATCGCCATGCGCTCCACCAGGTTGGCGAGTTCGCGAACGTTGCCCGGCCAGCCGTGACGACACAGCGACATGATCGCCGCCGAGTTGAAACGGATCGAACCGCGCTTCTCGTGCTCCATGCGCGAGATCAACTCGTTCATCAGCAGCGGGATGTCTTCGACGCGTTCGCGCAATGGCGCCATTTCGATCGGGAACACGTTCAAGCGATAGTAGAGGTCTTCGCGGAAGGTGCCGATCTCGATCATGCTTTCGAGATTCTTGTGGGTCGCTGCGATGATCCGCACATCGACGCTTTGGGTCTTGTTGCTGCCCACGCGCTCGAAGGTGCGCTCCTGCAACACACGCAGCAGCTTGACCTGCATCGGCAACGGCATGTCGCCGATTTCGTCGAGGAACAAGGTACCGCCGTTGGCCAGCTCGAATCGCCCGGCACGGCTAGTGATCGCGCCGGTGAAGGCGCCCTTCTCGTGGCCGAACAATTCGCTTTCCAGCAACTCGGCGGGGATTGCCCCGCAGTTGACCGGAACGAACGGCGCTTCACGGCGCTTGGAGTGGTAGTGCAGATTACGCGCGACCACTTCCTTGCCGGTCCCCGACTCGCCGAGGATCAGCACGCTGGCATCGGTGTCGGCGACTTGCTGCATCATCTGACGGACGTGTTGAATCGCCCGGCTGGTGCCGACAAGGCTACGGAAAAGATTGGGTTCACGATGACGACCGCGCTCGCGAGCCTGGTCATACATCTCGCGATAGACCTGGGCACGGTGCAACGAGTCGAGCAATTTGCTGTAGCTGGGTGGCATTTCGAGAGTCGAAAGCACTCGACGACGCTGGTCTTCCGGCAAGTCAATGGAAGAATTATCGCCCATTAACAAAACTGGAAGGAACTCATCCCAGGTAGAGAGTGTCTTTAACAGGCCCAAAAGTGCACCAGGAGCATTTACCGTCCCGATGAGGACACAGATTACTTCGCGACTTGATGACAAAGAGCCGACAGCCTGCTGCCAGTCATGGCTGCCACAGGGTAAATTTTCTTCGCCGAGAAAATTTAAAATCACCGCCAAATCGCGGCGGCGAACGCTATCGTCATCAATCAGCAGAATTTTGGTTTCACGCCACATGCAATAGCAACTTCCCTAGTCAACTCAATGCCCAAAATGAAGGGCAAGTTAGACGTTTACAAACACGTCGTGCCTGTAGACGCCTGAAATCTGGAACCAGCCACTAGTTAAGTCAAAAAACCGTGCACAGTCAAATTTATGGCGCACTATGTTTGGATTAACTGAGGGTTATTATCCAAACAGATGGTAAACCTTTGCTGCGCTCTGTGCTTGGTGGATCTGCGTCATCTCGTCGACTATCGCCTGCCGCTCACCCGTCGCCGCCTCCAGAAGCTGTTTATACACCCCCAGCAACTCCTCAAGGTTGTCGCGCAACGCGGCCTCGTCCACCGATGCTTCACTCAAGACGTCTTCCATGCAGGAACGGCAAGCCAGGTCCAATTCACCAATGGCTTCCCAGTTGCGCTCGGCCAATGCACCGACCAGGGCGTCCCGGGTTTGTTCGATTCGCTGCAAGACAAGACTCATGGTGAACTCCTTAAAACTGCGGACCCGGCGCGGCAATAGCATCCCAACCGTCTTTGACCGTGCGAAGCAAATCGGCGACTTCGTCGAGAATCTTTGGATCGGTCCTGACGTTGGCTTCAGCCAGACGCTTCATCATGTAGGTATAGAGATTATCCAGCTCGCCTACAGATTCGGCCTGGTTTTCCAGGTCCAGACCTTCACGCAGACCACCAATGATGCCAATGGCCTTGCCGATCAGAACCCCTTTATTCGGAATATCCTTGCGCTCCATTGCGCCTTTGGCCTGGGCGATTCGATCCAGGCCGCCTTCCATCAGCATCTGCACCAGACGATGGGGGCTGGCTTCAGACGTTTGCGCCTGAGCGCCAATCTTCTGGTATTGGCGAAGGGCTAACATTGGATTCATGTTGTACCTCATCAGAAATCTGTGGTTCGTATAACCAGTGTATCGACGACGCGTCAAAAAACTTTAGATTCAAAAACAAAAAGCCCGGAGCGTGAAAACGCTGCCGGGCTTTTGGCACTCTGAGTGTTACGAGTTCTTCTGCTGCGCGGTCATGGCTTCGAACATCGAGGTGATGTTACTGGCAGTGGCTTTCAGCTTGCCGACAAGAGTATCCATGTCGTTGTATTTTTTGGTCAGGACCGCAGTGAGTATGTCGATACGACGATCAAGGACCGCCTGGTCGTTTGCCAGCTTGGTCTTGGTCTTGGTCAGACTGGTCGCACGCTGCTCCAGTACACCGCCCGCGTCTGAAAAAGGCGCAATAGCCTTCTTCATGCGCTCCAACAGACCATTGTCGCCGGTAAATAACTCCTGAACTTCACCGCCCAGTTTTTTGTCATTCAAGGCAGCAGTGAATTTGGTGCTGTCAAAATCGAGCGCACCGGTCTTCTGATTGGTGGTAATACCCAACTGCGCAAGCACCGTCAGCTTGTCTCCCGCCCCGGTTTCAGACAACGGACTGCGAATGGCCGACAGGATCGAACGAGGTAGCGCATCACCGGTCAATGCTGCCGGAATGGTCGGATTACCATCATCGTCGAGCGAAGGCTTGGTCAACGAGGTGACGCTGTTGGCGATTGCGTTGTAGGCATCGACGAACTTTTGGATAGAGGCTTTAAGGCCGTCGGTGTTGGTGGAAACCGTAATGGTCGAAGTCCCCACTGCCAACAAGTTGAAGGTCAGCCCGGAAACCGCCTTATCCACGGTATTGCTCTTGCTTGTCAGCACCATACCGTCAACAGTGAAATTTGCATTTACAGCCAAAGCACCGATAGAACCGGCAGAATCGGCAGTCATCGGAGAGGCAGTAGTTCCCACGACTTGCATGCCGTCGATGGTCAACTCAGGGATACCAGAGACGGAGATATCCGAGTCGGCACCTGTAGTGCTCGAACCCAACACCAGACGTGAACCGAAGGAGTCAGTCACGATGTTGGCGCTGATACCTGCGCTTTTGAGTGAGGCATCGGCGTTGATCGAATCTCGAACCGATTGCAGTGTAGCGCCAGGCTCTATATCAAGATTGTATGTCCCGGTGCCCTGCTTGATAACCAGCGTGCCATCAGTGATAGCACTTGTCGTTCCATCGACAAACGCCTTACTGGTCACTTTGGAAGATGTGGCGAGATTCGTGACATTGATAGCGTAGTTGCCACCCACGGCCGAATTACCAGCGATGGCCGTGACAAATTTCACATCAGAGGAAGCCGCAGCAAACCCGGAAAACTGCGGATTGGTTTTGCTACCCAATTCAGTCATGGATTTGATAAACGCAGCCATCAAGGACTTCAAGGTCCCGATACCGGAGATGCTAGCGGTGTTGGTCGCAGTCCCACGGTCGATCTGACCTTGCTTGGCCGCTTTATCGGCGTTCACCAAGGCTTTGACGATAGCACCGGTATCAAGGCCCGAACCTAAACCCGTGCCCGGTAGAATTGGACTTGCCATGTGAAACTCCCTTCAGTGTGTCGTCGGCCTTTTGACCAGTACAACGCCCAAAAGAACATAAACAACAAAATTCGTGCCAGCCGTCAGACTTTAGCGCTGAACAACAGGCTGCTTGCATCATTCAAACTGTTCGCCAGCTTAAGGACTTCTTCGTTGGGGATCTGACGGACCACCTCACCGGAGTCACTGGCAATAACCTTGACGACGACTTTGCCTGAAGGCTCATCGATCGAGAACTCCAGGTTACGCTTGACCGACTGAACAAACTTTTCGATTTCCTGAACGGCCATCTTCAGTTTTTCCTGCTCGGTCTTGTCGCTTTTACCTTCTTCCTTGACGGCAACCACTGGCGCAGTTTCCGCTAGAGGCTTTTCCGCGGACTGATCGGCAACAGTCGTTGCCTGCTTGGCCGCAGGATAAGACAAGTTCAGCTTGATGCTCATATCCATGTCCATCACCTCTTAAAGTAAAAAGCGAGAGAGCGCGACAAGCGCACTCCCCCGCCAAAACTCATCAGCTATTACTGAAGCAGTTTCAGTACAGCGGATGGCAGTTGGTTGGCCTGGGCCAGAACTGCGGTGGACGCTTGTTGCAGAGTTTGTTGCTTGGTCAGCTGTGCAGTTTCAGCAGCGAAGTCGGTATCTTGTACGCGACCCAGTGCAGCACTGGCGTTTTCGTTGATGTTCTGCAGGTTGGAGATGGTGCTGGTCAGACGGTTTTGTGCAGCACCGAGGTCAGCACGAGAGGTGTTGATCGTTTTCAGCGCAGCGTCAATTGCATCGACGGCGGCCGCGAAACTGGCCTGAATTTGAGTGTCATCGCCGGTGATAGCGATGGCGCCGCTATCAACAGACAGGGTGGTAGCCGTGAGATCTCCAAGTGTAATAGTGATCTGGTTTTCAGTACCGGTGTTCGAACCCACTTGGAACGTCATGACGTTGGCTGCTGTTTTCAGCAGATCCTTGCCGTTAAGTTGGGTGCTGTTGGCGATACGTGTCAGCTCATCAGACATCTGAGCAAACTCAGTATTAAGAGCGACACGGTCGTCAATGCTGTTGCTGCTGTTACGGGCCTGGACAGCCAGTTCACGCATACGCTGCAGAATGTTGGTCTGCTCCTGCATCGCGCCTTCAGCGGTCTGGGCAATGGAGATACCGTCGTTGGCGTTTTTGATCGCCATGGTCTGACCACGGATCTGCGAAGTCATACGGGTAGCGATCTGCAGGCCGGCGGCGTCGTCTTTTGCACTGTTGATTTTCAGGCCGGAAGACAGGCGACTCATCGAAGTGGACAGAGCATCGGAAGCCTTGTTCAGGTTCTTCTGTACGTTCAACGATGTAACGTTAGTGTTTACTGTTAAAGCCATGACGAATTCCTCGTTGGTTGGGTACTGCGGCTTCCGGCCCTGGCAACCGCCGGGTATGGCCTAGAGAACCTTCGTAATAGTTATCGTCGTGTTTGCAACTTGCTTTAGGAGATTTTCAAAAAAAATTGCCATCACGTTGCCACCCCCTGCAATTCAAGGGTTTGGCAACGTGAGAGCAGCGAAAAAAATGACGTCAGGGAAATGTCGGTGATGGAGCGGGGAGAATTCGCCTGCCCGGCAAAAAAGAAATTGTTTAAATGGACAGACTGTCGCGCACCAGTTCTGTCAGCCTGAAACCTGGCCTCGCGAGTGCGGTCATGACGACTGGTCGTCGTTGCGCTCAAAGAGCCTCGCTTTTCATTCGGGCACAAAAAAGCGCTCAAGGTTTATACCTTGAACGCTTTTTTTACCCGGCTTTAGAGGTTCAAGGGCGATAGATGATCGCCGAACCCCAAGACAAACCAACACCGAAACCGCTGAGTGCCACACGCTTCCACTTGGAATCGAGCACATGTTTTTCCAGCAGCAACGGAATGCTCGACGACACGGTATTGCCGGTCTCGACCATGTCTTTGATGAATTTCTCGGGCTCGCCCTCGAAGCGCCGCGCCACGGCGTCAACAATCGCTGCGCTGCCCTGGTGAATGCAGAAGGCATCGATGTCGTCTGCCGTCAGGCTCGAGTCTGCGAGCAGCTCATGCAAATGCGCCGGGACTTTCAGCAGCGCGAAGTTGAACACCTGACGGCCATTCATGAAGAACACCCCGTCGGAAACCTTCAGGTGCGGCGCGCCGGAGCCGTCGGTGCCGAACTTGGCTTTGCCCAACTGCCATGGTGCGTCTTCGCCCATCCAGGTGGCGGTGGCGGCATCGCCAAAAAGCATGGTGGTATTGCGGTCTTCCGGGTCGACGATCTTGGAGTACGGATCGGCGGTCACCAGCAAGCCATTCTTCAGGCCCGCGGCTTCCATGAAACCCTTGATGGCGTAGATGCCGTAGACGTAGCCGGAGCAGCCCAGGGAAATATCGAACGCGGCCACGGTGGTCGGCAGGCCCAGTTTGTCCTGAACGATCGCGGCGGTGTGCGGCAGGCCTTCTTCGTCACCGTTCTGGGTGACGACGATCAGCACATCGATGGCTTCACGCGTCAATTCGGGATTGTTGTCGAACAGTGCATTGACTGCTTCGACACACAGATCCGACGTTTCCTGACCGGCATCTTTACGCGGCAGGAAGGCCGAACCGATCTTGCCCAGGATGAATTCTTCATCCTTTTCGAATTTTGCACCTTGTGCGTAATTGTCCACGCCGGCTACAGGAACGTAGCTCGCAATGCTCTTTATGCCAATCATTACGGCTTCCCAATAATAAACAGCCCAATACCACCACTCGCAAGGATTCGAGGGGCGCCGACAAACAACGAATAACGTCGCCCTCAAGGGGCCGACAGCGGGAAGAATAAAAGGCCACCACTGGGCTAAACACAGTCCAGGCGCCATCTCCCCTTTTTATACAATACAGTGAAGATGCGCGTTATGACTCGCAGGTCACGCTATTTTGCCGAATCAGCCCCGCAAGCGGTTATTCGACCAACGACCAATCCAGCGGCGTTCCGCGCTTGATGGCCTGTCGGGCGTGGCGGCCCAGAAGGGTTTCAGTGTGTTTGGGGGCCAGGGCGGGTGGCCCGTAGATTGGCGACGCTGAAGGGTTCATCGGCGGCCATGTCCTGAGTGATATACAGCGACCGACGGTACCCCAGGGACTTGCGCCCGGCTTCGGTCACGCCGTCATGCACCTGGCCCATGGCCTGCCAGGCGCACGCGGCTTCGTGGCTTATGCGAGCAACTGCGCCCAGTTCACACGGGTCGGCTCGCTGAGTATAAAGCCCTTGCCGGTCAAGGCCAGGTTCTGGTTATAGGCCGGGTCCTGTTCGAAGCGGGCCTGCCATTTGTCACGCAGGGCGGCACGAGCCTGAGTTGCTTCAGGCAGTACGCCCGGGTGCAGCAATTGCGCTTGTGGCGTCCAGACAACGAGGTAACCGGCGTCAGCGACTTTCAGGCACAGATCGACATCAGCGAAGGCCTCGTCAAAATGCTCTTCGTCCAGGCCGCCGACCGCTTCATACAAATCCTTGCGAATCATCAGGCAGGCACCGGACACCGCCGAGTAGTTCTGCTCCACTTGGTGGCCATTCAGGTAGCCCTTGGCGTCCTTGCGTTCGCCGACAAAGACCGAGCCGATATCGCCATTCAAACCGAGGACCAATCCGGCCTGGGTGGTGACGCCTTGAGTGTCGACCAATTTGGCACCCACGATGCCGACTTCCGGACGCTGAGCCTGGTTGAGCATGGCGTCGAGCCAATTGGCATTGAACACCTGGGCTTCGGTCGACAGCAGCACCAGGTATTCGCCCTTGGCCTGCGCGCTTGCAACGTTGTACAACGCTGAATCGCTCAGGCGCTGGCCGGTGCGCAGCACACGAATGCGTTCGCCTTTGCCTTCCAGACTGCTCAGCCATTCGGCCAGTTCTGGCGATTGGCTGTGGCTGTCGACAATCAGCACTTCGTGGCGCTGGTAGCGGGTGCGTTGCAGTACGCTGACCAATGCACCTTGCAAGTGTTCCAGGTTGTCCTGACTCTGGAGGATGATCGACACCATCGGTCGCTGAGCATGCTGATAGTCAATCTGCCAGGTCTGCGGCAGCGTCGAACTGACCTGACCACGATACCCACGATTAGCCAAGTGACGGGTCAAGACTTGACGTTCCTGAGCATTTTCTTCAGCAGCTGGCGCGTTGCAGATCAACAAGGGTTCGGCCAGGTGCGCCAGGCCAGCGAGGCCGCCATCTTCGATCAGACGCAGCAACAGGTCGAACTCCAGAGCCTGGCTGTACTCGGTCGAGTAACCTTTGGCTTGAGCCAATACATCGCGCTGGATAAGCCAGTGACGCGCCATTAGCGACGGCACCGTTTGCAGCAGATCGAGGTTAACCCCGGGACGGAATACATCCACCAGAGCACCGCTGGCCTGACGCTGGATTTCGTCCATCGCCACCGCACGCACACCCTCGGCGCCGATCAGCTCAAGGCTGGCGCGCAGCAAACCGCTTGGGGTGAACTGGTCACCGGCCTCGGCCAGCAACTGCCAGTCGGCCATGGACTGGGCGACGATTTGATTGATGCGATCCACGTAGTTGGCGGTGGTGACTTTGACGAAGTGCACAGTGTCGCGCACGGACGTGGTCGCCGGTAAGTCGCCCGTGGTGAAGACCACCACTTTGAAGGCCCTGCAGTGGCCGTTGACCAGGCTGTCGAAGGTCGCCTGCAACTTGAACATGTCCGCATCCAGGTCCAGCAGCAGAATGCCGAACTGCGGGCCGCCATTGTGACTGGCCAGATGTTGGGAGATCGCTGAAAGTTGAGCGGTATCGGGATTGCGCGCCTCGACCCAATCGAGCAAACGCCCGGACGGCATGCTCTGAAGCAATGTGCGGTCATCTTGTCCCGGTACCGAATCCAGACGCTCGGCCCATGCTTGAAGCTTGAGCTTCTCGTCCTGTTCCTCGGTGCCTTCGAGCGATTCAACCAGACGCTTGACCACCGACCGGTTGAACCGGTTAAGACTCAATGCCTCCCACAAACGGGCACGGAGGGTGCGCTCGTTGTCATTAGGCTGAACTCGCATCAGCTCGTGTTGCTTGAGCAGGATGCCTTCGAGTTCCTGCAATTGCAGACGACCGGCCGGCATGGCGTGCAACAGAAATTCGAATTCGGTCAGCAGGTCGAACATCGGTTTGTTGTAGAACGGCATTTCGACGAACTGCTCGGGGCCGAACGAGCGAACCGGCTCTAGCCCCGCCTCGATCCAGGCCGAACGGAAAATTATGGTGCCTTTCAGCGAGCGACCTTCGAGCAGGCAGTCGGCCATGGCGGTAAAACTGTCCAGAACCATCTGTTTGACCCGTGCTGGATCGCTGTCGCTGAACTGCGCCGGAATCGAGGCCAGGAATTGCGCAAACTGCTCGCGTTCGGCGACAGTTTTCGCATCTTTGTACGTCAGCACGGTCAACACGTTGGTGTTGTGGTCAGAACCGCCATAGTTCGCCTCACGCACAGCGTAGGGAATCGGCAGGATCCGCGCCTTGGCACACGCCAGCAGGTAGAACGCGTGGCCGATTTCCTGCCACTCGAAACTGGTGCCGGCTGGCAACAAGCTGTACCACTGCTGCAGCAGGTCGGTGCGGGTCACCGCATAGAACGGCGGCAGGAACTGGCCCATGAATTCCATGACCCGATCTTCGGGCTGTTGCGAGTTGTAATCCTCTTGCACTCTTTTGTCGCGGCGGTAGTAGTTCACTTCAGTGGCACGGGCGAGATACATCATCCCGTAGCCATGACACAGGCCGTAGTCAGGGTTGGCCTCAAGAAACTCCACCGACTCAGTCAGTGCGTGATGCAACAGAAAATCGTCATCGGCGGCAAACACCATGTACGGCGTGGTGACCTGATTGACGCCGTAAGTGAGTTTTTCCTGGAGCCCCTTGTAGGTGTACTGCGGCAAGTGGCGATAGTCGACCGACGGGAAATCCCGGGCCACGTGTTCATCGCCCTGCGCGGACGAGTCCAGAACCAGAACCGTGCAGGGATAGCTGCTGTAGTACTGCAAGGTGCGCCGCAGAAACGCGTTCCGGTTGTGGGAAATCACCACCACCGTGAACCGCTCGTTCAGCGGTGCAACGTTGTTTTGAGCACTGTTTTGAACCTGCATCTTCCTATCCCCACAATCGGCCAATCGCCAAGAACCTGAAACCACTTTTGATTAACGAACGCGACGCAGGTAACCATCCGGCGCCACGGTGATCAGCAGCTTGTTTTGCAGTTGCCGATCGATTTCGAAGTTCTGGTTTTCTTCCAGGTATTTCCACACCGCGGTCTTCGGGTTGTCGCCCGGGCCCCATGGGCGATCCGGGAAGAAATCGGCCGGCATGTCTTCGACCACGGTGTCCATGACCACGCAGTAGCTGTCCACCGAAACCAGTGGTGCGTAGAGGCGCAGCTCTTCGAGCACGTGATCGTGGGTGTGGTTGGAATCCAGCACCAGAATGACTTTCTTGCCTTCGGCAATGGCACGCACTTGCGCGGCAATCGCCGGATCGATGCTCGAACCTTCGATCATCGAAATGCGCTTGATCATCGGGTGGCTTTCGATGGCTGCGCGGTTGTGCGCACGAATGTCGAGGTCGATGCCCAGCACTTCACCATGGCCTTGCAGCTCCAGCAGCGAGGCGTAGTAAATGATCGAGCCGCCGTGGGCGATGCCGCATTCGATCACCAGATCCGGTTTGACCTGCCAGATGATTTCCTGCATCGCCATCATGTCTTGGGGCAACTGGATGATCGGACGGCCCATCCACGAAAAGTGGTAGCTGTATTTGTGTTTGGCCGATTCGTTGAAGAAATCCCGGGCCAGACCGGTGAGCTTCTGGTTGTCACCCTGCTGGGCGATCTGTTCCTGGCATTCGGCTTCGAAGGCTTTATTGATGCTGTTGTCGGTCATTTTAGAATCTCAAAAGTCACTGGAACGAAGCACTGTCGACGGCGTGATAGACGTAGCGCCCACCGGTCATCCGCTTGATTTCTTCGAGGTAGTTGGAATTCATCACAAACAGATTGGCGCCTTCGGGCAAGGCGTCCATGGCCTCTTGCGGCGAGGACACCCGCACACCGCTCAGGGGTAGATAACGGCCCTGTTTGGCCGGGTTGATATCCACCACACGATCCACCACCACCCCGGCTCGTTGCAGGAACAGCGAATAAATCACGCCTTTGGACGAGGCGCCCCAGATCGCTGAACCTTGCTCGGGTGCCGTCTGAATAATCTGCGCCGCGCGGTCCAGGCTGGCGGTGAAATGTTCCGACAGCGTCAGCAACGACGGTGCCTCGGCCGGCGTACGGCGCAACGTCGACAGATCCGCAACGATGTACAGGTACTGACCACCGAAAAGGTGCCCCGCCTCGTGCACCGTTCCGAACATTGCGCGCAGATCCGCAAGGCGGAAGTAATTCACATGTTCGTAGAAAACATCGAACCAGGCGTTGTGCTCGACAATCCAGTCGAAGCACGGCACTTCGATGTAAATCTGACCGCCATGGTTCGCACTGGCAATTTCAGCCAGGAAACTCACCGGATCGCTGATATGTTCCAGCACGTGCCGCAGGACGATCGCTTCGGCGGCCAGCCCCAGTTCCCGGGTGAAGGGGGCCTTGATCACTTCGGTATTGTCCCCTTCATAGGAAGGGTCGATCCCGGTGATGGCATAGCCGAGTCCCCGAAGCATCTCCAGGAAGTAGCCTTTGCCACAGCCGACTTCTATCAGGCTTTTACCCTTGAAATGATGCGCCAGGATCGCTTCGACATCATTCAAGTGCTGCTGAAATTGCACCGAATGGGCCTGTTCGCTTTGATAGTCGACGTCGTAGCTGAGTTTACTGGCGTCAAATGCCTGGTTGAAGATCAGCCCGTTCTGGCTGTCCTGCACCAGCACAATATCCGCGCTGCCCGAAGCTTGCGCTTGTTCGGCATTGGCGAAAGTGCGGTTCTGCAGAACCGGCAGCCCGATCGCTCGATAGAGTTCACGCTGCATGCTCTTCTCCCATCAGTTGCGAAATCCGCTGGGCAACGCCCCAAAACGCCATGGGCTCATGGGCGGAGTAACCGTAGTGCCCAAGATTCAGGACGATGGAGGATTGACGCTGGCGCACACGCTGCTCAACCAGCGCCCGCACGGACACCGGTTGGCCGCTGCAACAGTTGATCACGCCATTGACATCGCGCCAGGCAATGAGTGATGCGAGCTGGGAGGCGGCCTGCCTGACTTCCAGGTAGTCGCGCAACTGGTCGCCCGTCGACATATTGAACTGCGTATCGCCGGCGTCGATGGCCCGGTCGAGACTGGCTAACAGGCTGTTGGGGTTCTGTCCCTCGCCATACAGATAGAACAGCCGTGCCCACTGCAATGTGAACGCACGCTCACGCTGCAAGGCTTCGAGGAACAGGCGCAACGTGTGCTTGGCCAAGCCATAAGGGGTGCAGGGCTGTGCGACCACCGTCTCACTTAACGGGCCACTTTGCAGCCCATACTCAAAACAGGTTCCAGTGACTAGCACCTGGCTGACACCGGCCTCGATCACCCGCTTGAGAAACGCATAATCCAGTGGCAGGTTCCGCTCGAAATGGAACAGCGCCTGGTAGTTCGGCAGGCCGGTCCATGCCAGATGCGCAATGGCATCCATGCCATCGGCCAGGTTTTCCACGTCCAGATCCGGTGCGTGGATATCAGCGGCGACAAACTCCACTTCATCGAACCACGGCATGGCGTGCGCGGCTTCGATATTTCGAGAAACCGCACGAACCTTGAAGCCTTTGGCGAGCAAGGCGCTGATCAGATGCTGGCCGACAAAACCGGTGGCACCAGTGACCAGCACTGTCATGGCGTGCCCTGTCACAGTTCGACTCCGCTGAAGTCTTTGTCCAGCAGAGGATGGCATGCATCTTTGGCCGACAAGTTCTTGACGGGTAACGGCCAGGGTATCGACAACGCAGGGTCCATGACCGACAGACCCGCTTCATGATTCGGAGCGTAGTCCGCATCCGTCAGATAGAGCACTTCCGAGTCGTCGGACAGGGATTGAAACCCATGAGCAAAACCCGCCGGGATAAGCAAACTGCGCCCATCGTCGGCCCGCAGCTCTTCGGCGTGCCACTGCAAATACGTAGGGGACTGCGGCCGTAGATCGACCACCACATCCCATACCGCACCACGTACGCAGGTAATCAGCTTGGACTCTGCATAGCCGGCTTTCTGATAATGCAGGCCACGCACACTGCCCTTTTCGACCGTACGCGAATGGTTGATCTGACGGATGGCAAACGGGCGGCCCTGCGACGTCAGACGGGTCTGGCAAAACAGCCGGGCAAACCGACCTCGATCATCGCAGAACACTTTTTGCCGGATCAGATACAACCCCTCCAGCTCCAGGGCCTGGAGCGTGAAATCAGTCATGACCGTTCCCTGTAGAGATTCAATTGATTCAAGGTCATCGTGCGCATGTCGTCACCGTTCTGCCACGCCAGGTGCCAATCGAGGGTCTGGGTCAGACACTGCTGCAACGACCAGCGCGGTTGCCAGGCCAACAGTTGACGGGCGCGGCTGCTGTCCAGGCGCAACAGGCCGGCTTCGTGCAAATCACTCGGTTCGATGCGCAATCCACGCGCTTGCGGCCAGCGGTTGGCGAGCAATTCGACCACTTCGCCGACACTGCACATGTCCGCTTCGCTCGGGCCAAAATTCCACGCACCGGCAAACTCCGGACCTTTTTCATGGAGGCCTGCAGCGAGTTGCAGGTAACCGGCCAGAGGTTCCAGGGCGTGTTGCCAGGGGCGCACGGCTTGCGGGTAGCGCAAGGTCACCGGCTCATCCGCCGACCAGGCCTTGAGTACATCGGGAATCAGCCGTTCAGGCGCGAAGTCGCCACCGCCCAGTACATTGCCGGCTCGGGCAGTGGCCAACGCCAGGCCGTGCTCGGCATACTTTTCGGCGGGGAAAAACGACGCGGCATAAGACTGGGCCAGCAACTCGCAGCAAGCCTTGCTGCTGCTGTACGGATCGTGACCACCGAGCGCTTCATCTTCGCGGTAGGGCCACAGCCATTCCTTGTTGGCGTAGACCTTGTCGGTGGTCACCAGCACGCAGGCACGCACGCCACCGACCTGGCGGATCGCTTCAAGCAGATTGAGGGTGCCCATGACGTTGCTGGAGTAAGTCCCCAGCGGGTCGCGATAGCCTTCGCGCACCAGCGGTTGGGCCGCCAGGTGCAGGACGATTTCCGGTTGGGTTTCGGCGATCAGTTCCAGCAAGGCGCCCAGATCACGCAGGTCACCGCGCTGATCATTGATGCCTTCGTGCACCCGCGCCAGCTCGAACAGGCTTGGCTCGGTGGACGGGTCGAGGGCAAAACCGCTGACCTCGGCACCGAGGCTTTGTAGCCACAGCGTCAACCAGCTGCCCTTGAACCCGGTGTGGCCGGTCAACAGAACGCGCTTGCCGCGCCAGAACTCCGGGCTCAGTCCCATTGCTTCCATGGGGCCTCCCCGCTCTGCCACAGTGCTTCGAGATGGTTTTTGTCGCGCAGGGTATCCATCGGCTGCCAGAAGCCCGAGTGCTCGAAGGCACGCAATTGCTCAATTGCGGCCAGACGCATCAGCGGCTCCGCCTCCCAACTGGTCGTATCACCCGCGATGTAGGGCAGTACCTGCGGTGATAGAACAAAAAACCCACCATTGATCCAGCCGCCATCGCCACGTGGCTTTTCCGTGAACCCCATTACCTGGTCGCCAATGCGTTGCAGGGCGCCATAACGACCTGGCGGTTGCACGGCGGTGACGGTGGCCAACTTGCCGTGGGCCTCATGGAAATCAAGCAGCGCACTGATGTCGACGTCGCAGACGCCATCGCCATAGGTGAAGCAAAAGGCTTTTTCGTCTTTCAGATAGGGCGCCGCCCGCAACAGACGGCCACCGGTCATGGTTTCCTCGCCGGTGTCGATGAGGGTGACGCTCCACGGCTCGCTGTAGTTCTGATGAACATCCATGCGGTTATTGCGCATGTCGAAGGTGACGTCAGAGGTGTGCAGGAAGTAGTTGGCGAAGAAGTCCTTGATCGCATAGCCCTTGTAGCCAAGGCAGATCACGAAGTCATGAATTCCGTGGGCGGAGTACTGTTTCATGATGTGCCAAAGAATTGGCTTGCCACCGATCTCGATCATCGGCTTGGGCTTGAGGTGCGACTCTTCGCTGATGCGCGTGCCCAGGCCACCCGCCAGAATTACTGCCTTCATCACTGTCCTCTTTTTTGCACGGCGGGGCAGCCCCCTCAAGGGTCGGCGACCGTCAGATGCACATCATTTACCCGCAGCCACTGGGCCACTCACGCCCATCGGGGTGAAGGTTTTATGGCGATATAGGGAGGGCTTGCAGGAAGTGAGCCAATTGCGCAGGACAAAAAAATCGCGCGACACCGACCTCGTAGGAGCCCGGCTTGCCGGCGAAGGCGTTTTCATCGGCGCTGCATGACATGAGGCTGTTATCGCTGCATGGGTATCTACACATCTCTTGGGCTATAGAGATTTACTGCCGGGGCTTGGTGTTTTTGGAGTACATATCCGTTTCTGCGGTCACGGCCGCTGGCGGTTTCGCTTTTACAGCGAGTCACTTGGAAAAGCCCCAAGTAACCAAGGGCTCTTGCCCCGCCATTCGGTGCCTCGCCTAGGCTCGGCATACCCTCTCTCCGGCATTGCTCCGGGGGCCCGCCGCGATCGGCCATCCATGGCCGTGCGCGGCTACCGCGGCATCCTTGCCGCGGTGCCCCCTGCGCAACGCCTGCGTTCGGCCTCTGGGAAAAGGGGCAAGCAGATCAAGATCAAAAGCCAAAGCAACGGCAACGGCAACGGCAACGGCAACGGCAAGATCAACAGCTTCGCGGGCAAGCCTCGCTCCTACAGGGATCGGCGTACGGCTTTCGCTTCTCACCACTCGACAGGCCGAGCGTTAGCTCGCCTGCAGCTCTTGATCTTGATGCTCCGCCCCATCGAGAGGCCGAGTGGAGGTTCTGCGCAGTGGGCAACCCGGCATGGATGCCGGGTTAGCCGCGCACGGCCAGGGATGGCCGATCGCGGCGGGCCCACGGAGCAGGACCGGAGCGAGGGCATGCCGAGCCTTAGCGAGGCACCGAACGACAGGGGCAAGAGCCCTTGGTTACTTGGGGCTTTTCCAAGTGACCCGCCGTAAGGGCGGAACCCTAGGTGGCCGTTACCGCAGAAATGGATATGTACACCATCAAAACCGGTTTACCAGTTATTCAAACAAAGCGTCGAGCGCCTGTTCAAGACGCGTCACGGCAATGATCTGCAACCCCGGCGGCGCCTCTTTCGGCGCGTTGCCCTTGGGTACGATCGCGCGTTTGAAGCCATGTTTGGCCGCCTCTTTCAAGCGTTCCTGGCCACTCGGCACCGGGCGCACTTCACCCGACAAGCCGACTTCACCGAACACCAGCAGATCATGGGGCAGAGGCCGGTTGCGTAAACTGGACATGACCGCCGCCATCAGCGCCAAGTCAGATGCTGTTTCCAGTACCTTCACTCCGCCAACCACGTTGAGGAACACATCCTGGTCGTGGGTCGGAATGCCGCCGTGGCGATGCAACACCGCCAACAACATGGCCAAGCGATTTTGATCCAGCCCGAGCGTTACCCGCCGCGGATTGGCCAGATGACTGTCATCCACCAACGCCTGGACTTCCACCAGCATCGGCCGAGTGCCTTCCCACGTTGCCATGACCACGCTGCCCGGGACTTCTTCCTGAGCGCGAGTCAGAAAAATCGCCGAAGGGTTGGAGACTTCCTTCAGGCCTTTGTCGGTCATACCGAACACGCCCAATTCATTCACCGCGCCGAAACGGTTTTTCACTGCCCGCAACAGACGCAAACGTCCATCGGATTCGCCTTCGAAATACAGAACGGTGTCGACCATGTGTTCCAGCACTCGAGGACCGGCCAGCGCGCCCTCTTTGGTGACATGGCCCACGAGGAAAATCGCCGTGCCGCTTTGTTTCGCATAACGCACCAGCAACGCCGCACTTTCGCGCACCTGGGAGACGCCGCCCGGAGCCGATTGCAGTTGCTCGGTGAAGATCGTCTGAATCGAGTCGATCACCATCACCTTGGGCTTTTCCTGCCGGGCGGTGGCGATGATGGTTTCGATGCAGGTTTCGGTCATCACCCGCAGTTGATCCTGAGGCAAGCCCAGTCGCCGGGCACGCATGGCCACTTGTTGCTGGGACTCTTCGCCGGTGACATACAGCGCCGGCATGCTTTTGGCGAGGTTGCACAAGGTTTGCAACAAAATGGTCGACTTGCCAATGCCGGGATCACCACCGATCAACACCACCGAGCCATCCACCAGGCCGCCGCCGAGAACGCGATCCAGCTCGCTGGACGCCGTGGAGAAACGTGGAATCTCTTCGACGCTGACTTCGGCCAGGGTCTTGATCTGCGCCTGCTGGCCGGTCCAACCGGTGCGACCACTGGGGGCTGCGGCGCCGCCGCTCTCCACCATGGTTTCGGTCAGCGTATTCCAGGCCCCGCATTCGCCGCACTGGCCGGCCCACTTGGGGAAGGTTGAACCGCACTCGGTGCAGCCGTACATGCGCTTGGCCTTGGCCATCTGAACTCCCGGAAAAAACCGCGATGATAGCTCAGCTGGCGCGGATCAGCGCGGCGCGGCCGTGCGGATTTCACCACTGGCCAGACGCGTGGCACTGTTGCCCAGCGGATCTTCGGCGTTCATGTCCGCGCCTTTGGCCTTGAGTGCGTCGAGCAGCTCGATGCGTTTGAATAAGCCGGCGTACATCGCCGGATGTCTGTCCCGCGCCATTGCAATAAGCGATCTTCCGAAGGTTCGATACCCGGAACTAAATTGGCCGGGGCCATGGCCATTAGTTCAGTGTCCTGGAAAACATTCGCCGGATTACGGTTCAGCACCATTTGTCCAACTTTTCGTTGAGCAATACCGGGCCATATCTTGGTGGCGTCCAATGGATCGAAATTAAACTTGGACACGTCTTGTGGATTGACAACCTGGATGTACAAGTTTCACTTCGGAAACTCTCCTTTGTTGATATAAGTAAGCAAATCGTTAGTCATATGACTGTAGTCTTGAGCTTGAACACCCGTCACTTCTTCAGGGTCGATATTTTTTATCCCCTGCAAACTTTTCCAGTGAAACTTTACATAGTGAACATCACCTTTGGCGTTAACCAACTTATAGGCATGTACACCGTTGCCGTCCATTTCCCGGTAACTGGCCGGCGTGCCTGAATTGGAATACAGCTCGGTCAAGGTGCGAGTGGCTTCCGGAACATGGGAGAAGAAGTCGAAACGACGGGAATCGTCGTCAAGGTTGGTGTGCGGGTCCGGCTTGAAGGCGTGGACCATATCCGGAAACTCGGTCACGGTGAACGTGCCATGGGCGCCAGTGCCACGGGCATGCACCACGCGCTCGGGGATACCGAGCCGATAGCTAAAAGGCTCTGGAAATCCCGGTCTAGAGCGGGTAGACGCGGGCGACCGGTGGCACTTTGTAAACTAATTGCCGGAAGATGTGTCGATAGGAGCGAGCATCGTAAGGCGGTGTTTCGAGCAGGAGCCGTTTTGCTGCTTTACACTGCGTCCACCAACCTCATCTGTAACAAGGAAATAACCTATGGGCGTGATAAGTGAGTTCAAGGCCTTCGCGGTCAAAGGTAATGTGGTCGACATGGCCGTCGGTATCATCATCGGCGCGGCCTTCGGCAAAATCGTTTCGTCGTTTGTCGGCGACGTAGTGATGCCACCCATCGGCTTGCTGATCGGTGGGGTGGACTTCAGTGACCTGGCCGTTACGCTCAAGGCTGCCAATGGTGATGTGCCGGCGGTGGTGCTGGCATACGGTAAATTCATCCAGAGCCTGATCGACTTCATCATCGTCGCCTTCGCGATTTTCATGGGCGTCAAGGCTATCAACCGTCTGAAACGCGAAGAGGCCGTTGCGCCAACCCTGCCGCCGGTTCCGACCAAGGAAGAAGAGCTTCTGAGCGAGATCCGCGATCTGCTCAAGGCCCAGAACAACCGGCCCTGATGGCTGACTACCCCAGAAACGGCACCTTCAGGCTGACCGCTTTTCGTAGGAGTCAGCCTTCGGGCGCCGTTCGTTTACCAGTAGTTTTCCACTGCCACCTGGCCGGGTCGTCGACTGAGGCTCAGGTGCATGTCCCGTTGTTTGAGTAACTTGCGTGTATCGTCGATCATCTGTGGATTGCCGCAGAGCATCACCCGCGAATGCTCGGCCGTCAGCTCTACACCGGCCGTCTGCTCCAGTTCGCCACTCTCTATAAGCCTGGTGATCCGCCCGCTCAAAGCACCCGGATGCTGCTCGCGGGTGACAGTGGCGATGAACTGTAGCTTGTGCGCGTACTCAGCCAGATAATCGCGCTGCGCCAACCCCGCAATCAGCTCCTGGTACGCCAATTCCCGTGCTTCGCGCACGCTGTAGACCAGAATGATTCGTTCGAATGTCTCCCAAACCTCGAAGTCCTGCAGGATCGACAGAAACGGCGCCAACCCCGTGCCTGTGGATAACAACCAAAGGTCACGACCATCGACGAAGCGATCCAGTGTCAGATAACCGAAGGCCTGCCGGTCGACCAGCAGTGTATCGCCGACTTCCAGCCGACTCAGTTCACTGGTGAACTCCCCTCCCGGTACAACAATGGAGAAGAACTCCAGGAACTCGTCGTGGGGTGATGAAACCATCGAATAAGCCCGCCACACCGTACTGCCGTCTGCCTTGGTCACGCCCAGCCGGGCGAATTGCCCTGCGCGAAAACGAAATCCCGGATCCCTGGTGGTCCGCAGGGTAAACAGGTTTGGCGTCAATGGCTGGACATCCAGCAGCGTTTGGCGCGTGAATTTTTCTGCACTGACAGTCATGGGGCGCTCCATTCAACAGTTGGAGTCAGTGTCCCGCAAAGCAGGCGGCGTAAACACCGGTGATTTGTAATGGCTTTGTTCCCAGTTCCAATATAAATATTACAACGCCGTCATTTATCCTGTTTTTTGGTAAAACGCTTAAGAACCGGTGATGCAGTTAGCGGATTTTTCAAGAGCAAAAAAATCCAGCACATATGTAGGAATTCTCCTACACTCTTTGGCGTGCCGGATCCTGGATCCAACCAGCACCAACGAAAGTAAGTCCGCCCACGGAGTTACCCAATGAAAGTGTGGAAAGAATCACAATTAACTCAGCTTTCTTACGCTCAGAAAATAGAGACCGCCTATGAGATTGCTCTCAATCTCGTTAAAAATCTTGGATTCAATTTCTGCGCATTTTCAATAACATCCAACACAAAGGAGATGCACCGCCACACGATCAATCTGAATAACTACCCTATCGAGTGGAATACCAAATATGAACAAGAGCACTTCAGTGAAGTCGATCCGATACTAGCCCATTGCAATCATTGCGAATTACCGATTATTTGGCACGAGGAGGTCTTCTCAAAGGCGCCGACGCTGTGGCAAGCACAAAAACAGCAAGGTTTACGCTATGGCTGGTCGCAATCGGTTCATGATCAGAGTGGTCTTTGCAGCATGCTGAGCCTGGCCAGGAGCCACTGCCCGATTACTACGCATGATCTGTATAAGAATCTGGGCTATGCGATGTTCATTAGCCGTCACCTGCATGGGCTTGTCGCGAAAGAGCTGCCTGCTTTCTCTAAACCGGGCACAGCACATTTATCATCCCGTGAAATCGAGGTGCTGAAATATTCAGCCGACGGCAAGACGGCATGCGAGATCGCGATCATCCTCAACCTGAGTGAAAGCACGATCCAGTTCCATATACGCGGCGCCATTCGTAAACTCGGCGTCAACAACAAGATTGCCGCGGTGATCAAAGCAGCAAGAGCCGGCATCATCTGAATCTGTTTGAATCCGGTAATCCCTGCGAGTAATCCAGACGAAAAAACCGTACCATCTGCGATCCATCCTGAGTAATGCCGTTTGAAACTCCATGACGCAATCCATTCGGATGGTTCGCCCGCTACAAGCCCTTGAACGGCGGGCCACTCGTTGATTTTCCTCCGTTGACTACCAGAGCCCCGCCTCATGCCTCTGCTCGAAACCCCCTTCGCTCAACTCGATCTGATCCGCCAGCCAGAACAGCAGAACGAACCATTGCAAGCGTTTGATGCCGCCGACGAATACCTGCTCAATCATCTGGCAGAACAACAACCGGCAGCCGATACCCGAGTGCTGGTGCTCAACGACAGCTTCGGTGCTTTGGCCGCCAGCCTGGTGGGCAAGGTTCGAGTGACCAGCAGCGGCGATTCGTTTCTGGCCTTTCAGGGGTTGGAAAAAAACCTGATGCGCAACGGCCAGGCATTTGATGCGGTGTCAAAGGTGCCTGCCAGCGAAGCGTACGCCGGGCCGTTTGACCGGGTATTGATCCGGGTACCGAAAACCCTGGCCTTGCTGGAAGAGCAATTGATCCGGCTACAAGGACAACTGGCTCCCGGTGCTCAAGTGATTGCGGCCGCAATGGTGAAGCATTTGCCACGCGCTGCGGGCGATCTGCTGGAGCGTTACATCGGCCCGGTGCAAGCCTCGCTGGCCATGAAGAAGGCTCGGCTGCTGATTGCCACAGCCGAAGCCAAAGCCCCTGCCGTCTCCCCCTACCCGACCCGCTATCGACTCGACGCTCCTGCGATCGAACTGCTCAATCACGCCAATGTGTTCTGCCGCGAAGGGCTGGATATCGGCACACGGGCGTTTTTGCCGCACTTGCCGAAGAACCTCGGCACAGCGCGAGTCGCCGACCTGGGGTGTGGCAATGGCGTGCTGGCGATCGCCAGTGCCCTGCAAAACCCAGAGGCCCACTACACCTTGGTGGATGAGTCGTTCATGGCCGTGCAATCGGCCGCTGAAAACTGGCGCGCGGCGCTGGGTGATCGTGACGTGATCGTGCGGGCCGGTGATGGTCTGGCAGAGCAGGAACCTCAATCCCTGGACGTGGTGCTGTGCAATCCGCCATTTCACCAACAGCAAGTGGTCGGCGATTTCCTGGCCTGGCGGATGTTCCAGCAGGCGCGCGAAGCGTTGGTGGTGGGCGGCGCGCTGTACATCGTCGGTAACCGACATCTGGGTTATCACAGCAAGCTGGCGCGGTTGTTCCGCGGTGTCGAGCAAGTAGCCGCCACCCCCAAGTTCGTCATTCTCAAAGCCCGCAAATAAACCCCAAAAAAAACCCTCCAAAAGGAGGGTTGTAAATCCGTGCCGCAAGGCAACGGGATGGGAATTTCAGTGAGTGCTCAGGCCTGCGGCATTCATGAACATGCGCATCAACGTGGCCACGATGAACAGGGCCACGACGCTGCCAGTCCAGATCATCGCCAGCCAGCCGAGTCGCTGCCAGAGCGGCTTTTTCTCGGCAGCTTCGATTTCCTGCAAATCAGGTTTGCCCGCCATCATCGCTTTCTCCTCTGCAACGGCGCAGGTATCAATCCTGCGCCGTAGTCGTATGGGCTAGTGGTAACCATCTTCGTGGGTAACCTTGCCGCGGAACACGTAGTAGCTCCAGAAGGTGTAACCCAGGATGAACGGGATGATGAACAGCGTACCCACCAGCATGAAGCCCTGGCTTTGCGGCGGTGCGGCGGCGTCCCAGATCGAGATCGACGGCGGCACGATATTCGGCCACAGGCTGATACCCAGACCGCTGTAGCCGAGGAAGATCAACACCAGGGTCAGCAGGAACGGCGTGTAATGCGCATTGCGGGCCACCGCGCGAATCAGACCGTACAAGGTCACCAGCACCAGAATCGGCACCGGCAAGAACCAGAATAGATTCGGCAGGGAAAACCAGCGTGCAGCAATATCAGCGTGGGCCAACGGCGTCCAGATACTGACGATGCCAATCACCGCCAGCAATACGAACGCCAATGGCCGCGCCAGGTCATGCATTTGCTTCTGCAACTTGCCTTCGGTTTTCATGATCAGCCAGGTGCAACCGAGCAATGCATAAGCCACCACCAGCGCCGCACCGCAGAACATCGTGAACGGTGTCAGCCAGTCGAGTGAACCGCCGGCAAACTGACGATTGACCACCGGTAGCCCATCAATGAACGCACCCAACGCCACACCCTGGAAGAAGGTTGCGGCAATCGAGCCACCGATGAATGCCTTGTCCCAGAGATGGCGTTTTTCGTCTTTGGCCTTGAAGCGAAATTCGAAAGCCACACCGCGAAAAATCAATCCGATCAGCATGAAAATAAGCGGCAGATACAGCGCCGAGAGCACTACCGAATAGGCCAGCGGGAAGGCGCCGAACAATGCCGCGCCGCCCAATACCAGCCAGGTTTCGTTGCCGTCCCAGACCGGGGCGACGGTGTTCATCATGACGTCGCGGTCGCTCTTGCCCTTGATGAACGGGAAGAGAATCCCGATCCCCAGGTCAAAGCCGTCCATGACCACGTACATCATGATGCCGAAGATGATGATCACGGCCCAGATCAGCGGAAGATCAATACCCATGATTCAAATCTCCTTGTTCAGGCTGCGGCTGTATTCGCCTTCACCGTTGTCGTCGTCGGCTGCAGACAGCGGACGGGCCGGTGTGCGTTGCTGGCCAGGACCACCTTCGTTGGTTTCCTTGCCTTCGTCGATCTTCGGCCCTTTGCGCACCAGGCGCATCATGTAGCCCAGACCGGCACCGAACAGCGCGAAATACACCACAACGAACATGATCAGGGTGATGCTCATCTGCACGAAACTGTGCCCGGAGGACGCATCCGCCGTGCGCATCAAGCCGTAGACCACCCACGGCTGGCGGCCGATCTCGGTGGTGAACCAGCCGGCGAGAATCGCGACCAGGCCGGACGGGCCCATCCATAGCGCCAGGTACAGGAACGGACGCGAGGTATACAGCTTGTCGCGTTTGCGCAGCCACAGGCTCCACAAACCAGTGAAGATCATCAGCACGCCCAGGCCGACCATGATCCGGAACGACCAGAAGACGATGGTCGAATTCGGCCGGTCTTCAGGCGCAAATTCCTTGAGCGCTGGTACTTGCTTGTCCAGGGTATGGGTCAGGATCAGGCTGCCGAGGTACGGAATCTCCACGGCAAATCTGGTTTTCTCGGCTTTCATGTCCGGCCAGCCGAACAGGATCAGCGGGGTCGGTTCATCGCCGACGTTTTCCCAGTGGCCTTCGATTGCAGCGATTTTCGCCGGTTGATGCTTGAGCGTATTGACGCCGTGGAAGTCACCGATAACCGCCTGAATCGGCGCCACGATCAGTGCCATCCACATCGCCATCGAGAGCATCGTGCGGATCGCCGGGTTGTCCTTGCCGCGCAGTAAGTGCCAGGCCGCCGACGAACCGACGAAGAAAGCGGTCGCAACGAAGGCCGCCGTGGACATGTGCAACAGCCGGTAGGGGAACGACGGATTGAAAATAATCGCCAGCCAGTCTACTGGAATGACCTGGCCGTTGACGATTTCGTAGCCTTGCGGGGTCTGCATCCAGCTGTTGGAGGCCAGAATCCAGAAGGTGGAAATAAGGGTGCCGATGGCCACCATGACGGTAGCGAAGAAGTGCAGCTTGCGCCCGACCTTGTTCCAGCCAAACAGCATGACGCCCAGGAAACCGGCTTCGAGGAAGAACGCGGTGAGCACTTCATAGGTCAACAACGGCCCGGTCACCGAACCTGCGAAGTCCGAGAAACGGCTCCAGTTGGTGCCGAACTGATAGGCCATGACCAAACCGGAAACCACGCCCATGCCGAAGTTGACGGCAAATATCTTCGACCAGAAATGGTATAGATCGCGGTAAGTGTCGTTGTGCGTCTTCAGCCACAGGCCTTCGAGCACCGCCAGGTAACTCGCCAGGCCAATGGTGATGGCCGGGAACAGGATGTGAAACGAAATGGTGAATGCGAACTGAATCCGGGCGAGATCGAGTGCCTCCAAACCGAACATAAGTCTTCCTCTGTCAGGTAATACTGGCTGAAGGCTTGCGGCCTGCACCCACTGCCCCCACGGATATGGCGAATTCGGATTCGTTGTTTTTTTACCGTCATCACAACGTAGGGAATCTGGCCATCTGGCAACCGGATCATTTCCACGAAGGGTCTTGATCTGGATCAAGCAACGTTGAAAGAGTAGTCGCATTTTTACCGATGGACGGTGTGGTCTTTTGCCGCGTGACAGGTTGCCTCATGGGTTTGGCAACGACATGAAATGCATTTTTTGGGTGGGTGACTAACTGTGGCGAGGGGGCTTGCCCTAATAGTCAGTTAAGCGAAGGAACCGCTTTTCGTAGGAGCCAGGCTTGCCGGCGAAGGCACTCTTAAGGACGCCTTCGCCGGCAAGCCTGGCTCCTACAGGTCCGATTTACCCTTACTGACTGGTATTGGGGCAAGCCCCTCGCCACAGGGGGTTCGTACGTTCCATGGATCGGTGTCTAGCTAACTAAATCTTTCCGGCCTGCAACCTCTGGTTACAGGTCGGTGATAATCTCGCCCTTCCATCTCCCCAGACCTGCCTTCAGATGCCCAACCAAGCGCCCTTGCTGTTACGTCATCACCGTCCGTTTATCGCGTTCTGGCTGGCTCGGGTGTTTACCGCCAGCGGTTTTCAGATGCTCACGGTGGCCATCGGCTGGAATCTGTATCAACTGACTGGCAATGTGCTCGATCTGGGGTTGGTAGGTTTGGTGGAGTTTGCTCCGCGGGTGTTGTTCATGCTGCACACAGGGCATGTTGCGGACCGCTATGACCGGCGCAAGGTCGCGGCGATCTGTCAGTCCCTGCAAGCGCTGATCGCCCTGTCGCTGGTTATCGGCAGTGCAACCGACCATGTCACCCGGGAAATGATCTTCATCCTCGCGTTCCTGCTCGGTGCCGCCCGCTCCTTCGAAATGCCGACGACTCAGGCCTTGCTGCCGAGCATCGTGCCCAGCGCGTTGTTCCCCCGTGCCGTTGCCGCGGCGCAATCTGCGCAACAATCAGCAACCATCGTCGCCCCGGCACTGGGGGGTTTGCTCTACGCCTTCGGTAGCGTCTGGGTGTACGGCCCGACGGTGATCCTTTACCTCATCGCTTGTGCGCTGATGCTCAACCTGCCGGCGCGGCAGACACCACTGAACAAGGGCAAGGCCACCCTGGATTCGCTGCTGGCAGGCATCCGCTTCATTCGCAGTCGCCCGGACATTCTCGGGGCGATTTCTCTGGATCTGTTTGCCGTCCTGCTGGGTGGCGCGACTGCGCTGCTGCCGGTGTTCGCCAAAGATATTCTGCTGACCGGCCCGTGGGGTCTGGGCCTGCTGCGTTCGGCCCCGGCAGTGGGTGCACTACTGATGTCCCTGTTCCTGGCGCGATTTGCCGTGGAACGCAACGTCGGACGAGTCATGTTCACGGCCGTGGGTGTATTCGGCGTGGCGACCATCGCTTTCGGTCTGTCGACTTCGTTCTGGTTTTCCCTCGCCGTACTGGTGGTATTGGGCGCGGCAGACATGATCAGCATGGTGATCCGCGCCTCCTTCGTGCAACTGGAAACCCCCGACGAAATGCGCGGCCGGGTCAGCGCTGTGAATGGCTTGTTCATCGGCGCTTCGAATCAGCTTGGCGAGTTCGAATCCGGCCTGACGGCCCACTGGTTCGGCACGGTGCCGGCAGTGGTCATGGGCGGCATCGGCACGCTGATGGTGACCGGGGTCTGGATCAAATTGTTTCCGACTCTGGCCAACCGCGACCGCATGCATGTGCCGGTGGAAGAGGTCAGGGCCTGACGTTGTTGTTCAGGGCACTCTTTAAACCACCAACTCCCCCGCCACCGTCGACCGCGTGGCTTTGCCGCAGAGTTGCTCCACCAGTGTCAGCGCAAACTCCAACGCGGCGCCTGAACCCTGGGCAGTAATGCAGTTGCCATCGACCACCACCGGTTGATCGATGAAGTTACAGCCCGACAGTTGATTGCTGACCGTGGGCAGGCAGGTCATGCGCCGCTGACGTAAAACGCCAAAGGTTTGCAACGCCAGCGCCGGCGATTCGGCAATACCGGCGAACAGGCGCCCGGCGGCGGCCTGGTCCTTGATCAATTGCTGCAGAGGTTGGTGGGCCGCCAAATGCTGCGCACCTATGGCACCGCCAGGCAGCACGATCAGGTCGAAGGGTTGGGCGAGCAAATCCACCAACATCGCATCGGCGGTCAAGCGGGTGCCGCGAGCGCAGGTGAGCATGCGCCGTGCCTCGATGCTGGCCACTACCACTTCAACCTTGGCGCGGCGCAGCACATCGATCAGATTCACGGTTTGCAGATCGTCGATGCCCTCGGCGAGGGTAATCAGAGCTCTAAAGGTCATGGGCGCGGTCCACAGGATGATCCTTAAAGCGTAGTCAGCTTTCCTGACCCTTGTTCGAGGCCAGCCGTTACTTGATGTAAAGCTGCGTCGACAGCGTATTGCCGGGTGCGTTGATCGAAGTGTTGCTGAACGTGAATATGCCGTCCTGCTTGCCCGCCAGGTTGAAGATGTACAGATAGCCGACGGTTTTTTTCCCGGCGGAGCACTCGGTCAGGTTGCCGGTATCAAAAGCACAGACAGGGGTTCGGGTGCCGCCCACTTTGAATCCGTCCAGTGCGACTTGAGGCTCGCGACCGTAGCCGACCTCCAGCACGTAGACCTTGATGTTCGGGCCACTGTGATTGCAGCGCGTCTGGTCCTGAGCGGCCGCAATATTTTCAAATCCACAGGATGGCGATTCGACCTTGAGTACCTCTACCTGGCTCAACGGTGGCGCCGTGGCCGCAATGGCTGTTTGCGCGCCGATGAAACAGGTGAACAGCAACCCGAATGCCGCCATCACACGCTTATTAATGCAATACATAGCTACCCCCTCCCTCCCCCAAAAAAACAGCTCGCAGTATGGCGCAGTTCCCTTTTGTGCAAAACATCGACGACGATCGCAGCCATAAGCAGCCATAGCCCCACGCTGCTGGTATGATGCGCGGCTTTTTCCGACCCATAGAAAATTACCAGGCGCTTGCAGCGGTCTGTGCTTTGCTGTTGAGGTCGATACATTTACGGCGCCGGGCGCGCCACGGGGAGCAGACATGCTGGAAAGGCTGTTTCAACTCAAGGCACACAACACCAACGTGCGGACCGAGATTCTGGCGGGCGTCACGACCTTTTTGGCCATGGCCTACATTCTGTTCGTCAACCCGAGCATTCTCGGCGAGACCGGCATGGACAAGGGTGCGGTGTTCGTTGCGACCTGTCTGGCAGCCGCCATCGGCTCGGCCACCATGGGCCTGATCGCCAACTACCCGATTGCCCTCGCGCCGGGCATGGGTCTGAACGCCTTCTTCACTTACACCGTGGTCTTGCACATGGGCCATACCTGGCAAGTGGCGCTGGGCGCGGTGTTCATCTCGGCGGTGATGTTTTTCCTGCTGTCGATCTTCCGCATCCGCGAATGGATCATCAACAGCATCCCGCTGGCGCTACGCTCGGCGATCGCCGCCGGTATCGGCCTGTTCCTGGCACTGATCGCCCTGCACAACGCCGGCATCGTCGTCAGCAACCCGGCCACCATGGTCGGCCTCGGCGACTTGAAGCAACCGGCGCCGATTCTCGCGACCCTCGGCTTTGCCCTGATCGTTGCGCTTGAAGCCTTGAAAGTACGCGGCGCGGTGCTGATCGGTATTCTGGCGGTGACCATCGTTTCGATCGTGATGGGCTTCACCCCGTTCGGTGGCGTGATGTCGATGCCTCCGTCCCTGGCCCCGACCTTCCTGCAACTGGACATCAAAGGCGCACTGGACATCGGTCTGGTCAGCGTGATCTTCGCCTTCCTGTTCGTCGACCTGTTCGACAATTCCGGCACACTGATCGGCGTTGCCAAGCGCGCCGGCCTGATGGGCAAGGACGGCCACATGCCGAAAATGGGCCGCGCCCTGATCGCCGACAGCACCGCGGCCATGGCCGGTTCCTTGCTGGGCACCTCGACCACTACCAGCTACATCGAATCCGCCGCCGGCGTGAGTGCCGGTGGCCGCACCGGCCTGACTGCCATCGTGGTCGCGATTCTGTTCCTGCTGGCGCTGTTCTTCTCGCCATTGGCGGCCAGTGTTCCAGCCTTCGCCACCGCGCCTGCCTTGCTGTTCGTCGCCGTACTGATGACATCCGGCCTGGCCGAAATAGACTGGGACGACATCACCGTCGCCGCACCGGTCGTGGTCACCGCCCTGGCCATGCCATTCACTTATTCCATCGCCAACGGCATCGCCTTCGGTTTCATCGCCTGGACGGCCATCAAGTTGTTGTCCGGTCGCGGCCGTGAGTTGAATTCGGCGCTGGTGATTCTGTCGATTCTGTTCGTGATCAAATTGGGTTGGTTCAACGCATGACTTTTGACTCCCAGGCCTACGCCGTTCAGCTCGAAGAAAAGGTCACGCGCCTGCGCGACCTGCTGGCCCCATTCGAAGCACCCGAACCCGCAGTGTTCGATTCGCCGCTGAAAAACTTTCGCCTGCGTGCCGAGTTCCGCCTGTGGCGAGAAGCCGGCGAGCGCCATTACGCGATGTTTTCCCAGGAAGACAAACGCACGCCGATCCTGATCGAAGAGTTCCCGATCGCAAGCAGGCGCATCAACCAGTTGATGCCGCAGCTGAAGGCGGCGTGGCAAGCGAGTGCGGCCCTGAGCCACAAGCTGTTTCAGGTGGAGTTTCTGACCACGCTGGCCGGCGATGCGATGATCACCCTGTGCTATCACCGCCCGCTGGACGAGCACTGGCACGTAGCGGCGTCGAAACTGGCAGCCGAGCTGAACGTCAGCGTCATCGGTCGCTCGAAAGGCAAGCGCGAAGTGATCGGTCACGATTACGTGGTCGAGAAACTCGAAGTCGGTGGCCGCACCTTCAGCTATCGCCAGCCGGAAGGCGCGTTCACCCAACCCAACGGCACGGTGAACCAGAAGATGCTCAACTGGGCGTATGACGCCCTCGGCGATCGCTCCGACGATTTGCTGGAGCTGTATTGCGGCAACGGCAACTTCACCCTGCCGCTCGCGACCCGCGTGCGCAAGGTGCTGGCCACCGAAATCAGCAAGACCTCGGTCAATGCAGCACTCAGCAACCTGAGCGAAAACGCGGTGGATAACGTCACGCTGGTGCGCTTGTCTGCCGAAGAACTGACCGAAGCCCTGAACGAAGTTCGCCCGTTCCGCCGCCTGCACGGCATCGACCTCAAGAGCTACGAGTTCGGTAGCGTGTTCGTCGACCCGCCCCGCGCCGGCATGGACCCGGACACCTGCGAACTGACCCGACGCTTCGACAACATCCTTTACATTTCCTGCAACCCGGAAACCCTCGCGGCCAACATCGCCCAACTGCACGACACCCACCGCATTACCCAATGCGCGATGTTCGACCAGTTTCCGTGGACCCATCACATGGAGTCCGGGGTGTTGTTGACCCGTCGTTGATCGCAGCCTCCACCTACAAATCAGCCGTCCACTGGACGGCTTTTTTGTGGGCGATCAACGAGCCGCATCGACCTTGCGCGGGCGACCGCCCTTCTTGCCGTTGGCCCGCGCAGCCTCGGCCTTCGCCGCGCTGCTCTGACGGCCATTGCGCGAGGCGATCACCGAGGCTGCCATATCCATCAGCGGTTTGCTCGCCGAAATCAGACCGGCGATGGACACCTGCAAATCCTTGTCTTCATGACACAGCGCGGCTCCGGCAAAACCGACTTTCAGCCCGGCGAAATCCTCAGTCTCAAAACCATCGAACTCCGGATAGTTTTTTACTGGCAACAACACACCGCTACCATCCTCGAAACCGACGGCGAGACATGGATCAAGAAAGATCACCGTCGTCGCATTCAATCCGGCACGACGGCGTGCCCCACCACGCTCGATCGCTTCGTCCAGAGCGCCTTCGGTCACCGGGTGATCGACCTGCATTTTTGCGTTTATCGTTTTCATAATTCGATCTCCACACCCTCCGGTGCTCCCATCAGGGTCAATAGGGTCTTGTTGCTCTCCGGCTCATAGCGAGCCGAACCAATCATGTAAGTCGTGCTGCCAATCCACTTCATCACGACCACTTCATTGCCCTGCCAATCCCATAAGTGATTGTCGAGGCAGGCCGTCTGCAGTTTGTTCCACCAGATGCCACGGGCTCGCCGCAGATGAGCAGGTTGCCTGAGCGCCTGACGCAATCCCTCCAGCACAGCCAAAGGAGGTCGATGCGAATGAGGAACGACATCCCATAGCTCGACACCGTTGTGCCAGAAGCTGAACCTGAAGCGCGCGCTCCATGTGCCTGCGTCGACGTGAACGTGTGGCGGGCAATGCTCATTACGCAACATGACCACCAGTGAAAACCCTTTGTAGCGGCATACGTTCATGCTAACCCATCCGTTAGGTTATAGAGTTCGAAGATTCGCCATTCCTTGAAGAATCCGATAACTGGCGCCGATCGTTTGATCAGCTGGCCACGTTTGAGCCTAGCGTTCCAGGTCGATCGGGCTCTGCCAATCAAGGCAAAAAAGAGTAAGCAATCCTTTCATTACCAACCTGAACGGTGCTGAACCCGGCGCTGTATTTATGCACTCTTATTTGATAAATACAGATTCAGACACTTCATTTGATCCCCGGCGTAATCAATCATGCAGCGGCATTTCGACGATCTTCAATTAGGCAGTATCGAACTATTTTGCCTGGCCGCCGAAGCTGGCAGCTTTACCGCCGCGGCCTTGGTGGCGGGCGTGACCCCGGCCGCCGTCAGCCGTTCGGTGTCGCGCATGGAAGAACGTTTGGGTGTGCGGCTGTTTGCGCGTACCACCCGCAGCGTCAAGCTGACCGACAGTGGCCGGCGTTATTTCGAAGAATGTCGCGAGGCTCTCGCACAACTGGTCGAAGCCCAACGCGAGGTGATGGGGCAGCAGCAGGAACCCTCTGGCACCTTGCGCATCAGCATTCCCACGACCTATGCCCACCATCGCATCCTGCCCTTGCTGCCTGCGTTTCGGGCGCGCTTTCCCGCCGTGAAAGTCGAGGCGCACATCAGCAATCGCAACATTGATTTCGTCGGCGAAGGCTATGACATGGCAATCCGCGTGCGAGCCATTCCCGACTCCGGGCTGATTGCCCGGCCGTTGGAGGACGCCGCGCTGGTGATGATTGCCAGCCCTGATTACCTGCAGCGCGCCGGCACCCCGCAGACGCTGGATGACTTGGCTCAGCACGAATGCATTCAGTACGAACTGCCCAGCAGCGGCCGGCGGATTGCCTGGCTGTTCAACGACAACGGCGTGCCGCTGGAGATTTTGGCCGAGGGCAACTACTGCTGTTCCGATGACGTATTGGGTGGCGTGACGCTCGCAAAAAGCGGCGCAGGGATCTTTCAAACCTATCGCTTCATCGTCGAAAAGGAACTGGCGGACGGTTCGCTAGTGGAAGTGCTCAAACCTTATGGCGGGCGGTCCCGCCCTTTCACTCTGCTGTATCCGCAAAGCCGCCATGTGCCGTTGCGGCTAAGAGCGTTTATCGATTTTCTGGTTGAGCATCTGCCGCGCTGAAAAGATCGCACCTGTAGGCGTGGCCGAAGGCTGCGATCTTTTTGTCTCTGTCCGATCACCGCACAAATAATCCAGGCCTGACGCCCTCTTCAATTGACCTTATTAACCAGTTAGTACAATTTCTCTCCACAGGCTGAAACCCTCGGCCAATGCCAAAAATAATATGTGGAGAAACCCGATGTCCCCTATCGTTCTGGTGCTCAACGGCCCGAACCTGAACCTGCTGGGTACCCGTGAACCGGCAACTTATGGCCACGAAACCCTGGCGGACATTTCAGCGTTGTGCGGTCGTGCTGCCGAAGAATTCGGCCTGACAGTGGAGTTTCGTCAGACCAATCATGAAGGCGAACTGCTCGACTGGATTCATGCTGCACGAGGCCGCTGCGCCGGGATCGTCATCAACCCGGCTGCCTGGACTCACACCTCGGTGGCCATTCGCGATGCCCTGATTGGCAGCGAACTACCGGTGATCGAAGTACACCTGTCCAACGTCCATGCCCGCGAACCCTTCCGGCATCACTCCTTTGTTTCGTCCATCGCCACGGCGGTCATGTGCGGCTTCGGCAGCCACGGCTATCGTTTGGCGCTGGAGCATTTCAGCCAACGTTTGAAAGGTTTAGCGTCATGACCCAGAACACCGTGGTACTGGCCGGGCTGATCGGTGCCGGCATTCAGGCTTCCCGCACCCCCGCGCTGCACGAGCATGAAGGCGATGCGCAGGGTTTGCGTTACCTGTATCGGTTGATCGATCTGGATCAATTGAAACTCGACAGCAGCGCCCTGCCCGACCTGCTGATGGCCGCCGAACGGATGAATTTCACCGGACTGAACATCACCTTCCCGTGCAAGCAGACGATCATCCCGTTGCTTGACGAATTGTCGCCAGAGGCTCGCGGTATTGGCGCGGTGAATACGGTGGTGCTGAAGGACGGTAAACGCATCGGCCACAACACCGATTGCCTGGGTTTTGCCGAAGGGTTTCGCCGTGGTTTGAAGGACGTTGCCCGTGAGCGTGTGGTGCAAATGGGCGCCGGTGGCGCAGGCGCGGCAGTGGCCCACGCGCTATTGAGCGAAGGCGTACAGCTGCTGAGCATTTTCGATGTGGATCAAAGTCGCGCTCAGTCGCTGGCGAACAACCTCAATCAGCATTTCGGTGCTGGCCGCGCCGTGGCGGGTCATGACTTGCCAGGCACGCTGGGTCAGGCTGACGGACTGGTGAATACCACGCCGATGGGCATGAAAAAACTGCCGGGCACGCCCGTGCCGGTGGAACTGCTTCGGGCACAGTTGTGGGTGGCGGAGATCGTTTACTTCCCACTGGAAACCGAACTGCTGCGCAACGCTCGTGCGCTGGGTTGCCGAACCCTAGATGGTGGCAACATGGCGGTGTTTCAGGCGGTGAAGGCGTTTGAACTGTTCAGCGGGGTGGTGCCGGATGCTCAGCGGATGCTGGCGCATTTTCAGAGCATGAATGGTTGAAAAGCCTTCGCGGACAAGCCTAGCTCCCACACAGGTCGCGTGATCTGTAGGAGCGAGGCTTGCCCGCGAAGGCGTCAGGCCTGCAGGTATCGCAAAACCGACTCGCAAATCATCTCCCGATGACGCTGCTTGATGCTTTCGTCCGGCAAGTCGATCTGAAAAATCTCACCGAAGGTATGACGGTTCGACACGCGATAAAAGCAAAACGAGCTGATCAATAGATGCACATCCAGCGGATCGAGACCGCTGCGGAATACACCGGTTTCGGCTCCGCGCCGCAAGATCTCGCCCAGTGAATCGAGGATGGTGTTGTTCATCGCCTTGATCGCATCGGAGCGCTTCACATACTCGGCGTTGTGAATGTTCTCGATGCTGACGATACGCACGAAATCGACGTTGCGATCATGGTGATCGAAGGTGAATTCCACCAAGCGCCGAATCGCCTCTACTGGCGCCAGTTCAGCCAGGTGCAAACGGTTTTCGGTGTTGCGGATATCTCCGTAGAGTTTCTCCAGCACCTCGACGTAGAGCTGTTCCTTACTACCGAAGTAGTAATAGATCATGCGTTTTGAGGTGTGGATTCGCTCGGCGATTGCATCGACGCGCGCACCGGAAAGTCCCTGCTGAACGAACTCGACAATGGCCTCTTGAAGGATGTTCTCGCGGGTTTTTTCCGGGTTGTTCTTGCGACTCTTGCGAGGCTCGGCAATTGGCTTTTCGGACGCTGCGGAGAGTTCTGAAATTATTGTCATTGGGCTCACGGCCATCACTGCACAAGCGGAAGATTATGGGCCGCCACGCGCAGTGAAGGAAGCTGCGCGGCAGCGGTTTTGTACCCGTGTTTACGTTTTTCCTACAACTTTGCCTGACGAACGCCACCATTTCGCGACTTGGCCATGGCCGCCAGTCGCACTGCCACGTTGGCCGCGCCGTAACCCACGTAGCCGTTTTTGCGCTGGATGATTTCAAAGAAGAACCGCCCTTCGAACGGCTCGGTGTACACATGAAACAGCTCGCCGCCCTGAGCATCACGGTCGTAGAGCACATTGAAATAGGCCAGCTCGCTGAGGAACTCATCGTCGAAGTCGAACCGCGCGGCGAGGTCATCGTAGTAGTTGAGCGGGATATCCAGCAGCGGTACGCCCACCGCCTTGGCGCGGCTGACTTCGGCAAAGATGTCGTCGCAATCAAAAGCGATGTGATGCACACCGGAACCGCGATAACTCGACAACGCGTGTGAGATGGCGGTGTTGCGGTTCTCGGAAATGTTCAGCGGCAGGCGGATCGAACTGCAACGGCTGCGCAATGCACGACTCTTCACTAAACCATATGGGTCGGGCAATACCACTTCATCGTCGGCTTCGAAATCCAGCAGGCTTTTATAGAACAGCACCCAACTGTCGAGGCTATCGGCGGGCAATGCCATTGCCATGTGGTCGATGCGCTTGAGGCCACCGCTGGCCACGGCCGTCGATTGCAGATTGAAGTCGGTGCCGTAGACGTCGGCGTGCTGGTCCACCAGGTAAATCAGGCTGCCGTCCGGCGCACGCACCGCTGCCAGTTCAAGCTCGTTGGGGCCAACGAGTCCACGATACGGTTGGCCTTTGTAAGCCACGGCACGCGCCAGCGCACTGGCGCTGTCCTTGACCCGCACGGCGGTGGCGCACAGCGACGGACCGTGGGCCTCGAAAAAACTGTGGGCGAAGGAATAAGGCTCAGAGTTGAGGATCAGGTTGATATCGCCCTGACGCAACAGGCTGACGCTTTTGGAACGGTGTTGGCCGGCCTTGACGAAACCCAGCCGCTCAAGCCAATGGGCCAGCTTGGCGCCAAGGCTTTCATCCACGGCGAATTCAAGAAACTCGATGCCGTTGTATTCGCTGGCGCTTGGGGTGTCGAACAGAATGTCGTGATTGGCTGCGGGCCTGGCTTCCTGTTCCAGACGTTGACGGGTTTTCTCTTCCAGATACAGCAACGAACGAAAACCGTCGGCAGCGTTGGCCCGTGGCGGTGCGGCACGGAAGCCGTCGTTGAAGATTTCCAGCGACAGCGGCCCGGTGTAGCCACTCTTGATGATGGGCGCGAGGAACCCTGGCAGATCGAATTCGCCCTGGCCCGGGAAACAGCGGAAATGCCGGCTCCACTCCAGCACATCCATGGCCAGGATCGGCGCGTCGGCCATTTGCACGAAGAAAATCTTGTCGCCGGGAATCTCGGCGATGGCGCTTGGGTCGCCCTTGAGCGACAGCGTATGAAAACTGTCCAGCAACACGCCGAGGCTCGGATGGTCAGCCTGGCGAACGATATTCCACACCTGTTGATACGTGTTCACATGCCGGCCCCAGGCCAGCGCTTCATAGCCAATCCGCAGGCCACGACTACCGGCCCGCTCTGCGAGCTGGTGCAAATCATCAATCAGGATCTGCTCATCACCGATCGAATCGGCCGAGGCGTTACTGCATACCAGCACCAGGTCGGTACCCAATTCCTGCATCAAATCGAACTTGCGCTCGGCCCGCTCCAGATTGCGCGGCAGGCGATCGCGGCGGCATCCTTCGAAATCCCGGAAAGGTTGAAACAGCGTGATGGCGATCCCGAGATCGGCGCACATCTGTCTGATTTCCCGTGGGCTGCCGTCGTAGTAGAGCAGGTCGTTCTCGAAAATCTCCACCCCGTCAAAACCGGCGGCGGCGATGGCTTCGAGTTTTTCCGGCAGGGTGCCGCTCAAGGAAACGGTGGCAATGGAACGCTGCATATTTCGACTCCCGGTGGTGGGGACATTCTTGTTGGGCAAATTATTGGCTTGACGAATCCACACAGCAATTCAAAGTGTACTACCCGGTTAGTTTTGCGGGCGATTATCGAACACAATGGCGGTTGGCGAATTGACGATTTTTCGTCCACTGCGCAACATCGACACCACATTGAGTCCGGCCACACCCCATGGACTCGGTTACCAAAGACCCTGAACACCACATAAAAATTTCAAAAACGGGTATACGCTCATGCGCTCATTCAACGCCTTGTTTGCTTGCTCCACCGCCCTCACGCCGTACCTGGCATCCATCCGAACCTTGCGCTCGCTCGGCCGACCCGTGCCGCTCGCTGAATAACCCGTTGTCGTCAGTCCGACGAAAACACCTCAGCCGATCAATCACACCGCGCCTGTCGCTCCGATTGATCACGCGCCCTTGAAGTCCCGACAAGCCTCGCCTGTCGGTCATTGAACGGATGGCACACACACATGATTCCTTCTCAAAGCTCTCGCGTGGCTCCGGCCATGGGCGTCGCCACTGGCGGCATCGGCGATAAAATCCGCGGCGCCATGGCCGTCGGCAAAACCCGTTGGGGGATGTTGGCGCTGGTGTTTTTCGCCACCACTCTGAACTACATCGACCGCGCTGCCCTGGGCGTCATGCAGCCGATCCTGGCCAAGGAAATGAGCTGGACGGCGATGGACTACGCCAACATTAACTTCTGGTTTCAGGTCGGCTACGCCATCGGCTTTGTGCTGCAGGGCCGGTTGATCGACCGGGTCGGCGTTAAACGCGTGTTCTTCTGCGCGGTGCTGCTCTGGAGCCTGGCGACCGGCGCCCACGGCCTGGCCACTTCGGCGGTGGGCTTCATGGTCTGCCGGTTCATTCTCGGCTTGACCGAAGCAGCGAATTACCCGGCCTGCGTGAAAACCACCCGATTGTGGTTCCCCGCCGGCGAGCGTGCCGTGGCCACCGGTATCTTCAACGCCGGGACCAACGTCGGCGCGATGTTCACGCCGATGCTGCTGCCGCTGATTCTGCACGCCTGGGGCTGGCAAGCCGCGTTCCTGTGCATGGCGTCGCTGGGCGGCATCTGGTTGCTGTTCTGGGGTCTGAAATACTTCAACCCGGAAGATCACCCAAGCGTCAAACAATCGGAACTGGACTACATCCAGAAGGAAGTCGAGCCAGAACAATCCCGCGTGCCGTTCTCACGCATCCTGCGCATGCGTGGCACCTGGGCCTTCGCCCTCGCCTACTCGATCACCGCGCCGGTGTTCTGGTTCTACCTGTACTGGCTGCCGCCGTTCCTCAATCAGCAATACAACCTGGGGATCAACGTGACCCAGATGGGTATCCCGCTGATCATCATCTACCTCACGGCCGACTTCGGCAGTGTCGGCGGCGGCATCCTGTCCTCGTTCCTGATCGGTCGCGGGGTCAACCCGATCAAGGCGCGATTGATGTCGATGTTCCTGTTCGCCTGCTGCATCATCGGCGTGGTCATGGCCGCGGGCTCGAGCAGCCTGTGGGTCGCGGTGTTTGCCATCTCCCTGGCCATCGGTGCTCACCAGGCCTGGACCGCGAACATCTGGAGCCTGGTGATGGATTACACGCCCAAGCACATGATGAGTACGGTGTTCGGTTTCGGCGGGATGTGCGCGGCGATCGGCGGGATGTTCATGACCCAGTTGGTCGGCCACATTCTGACGGTCACCAACAACAACTACACCGTGCTGTTCACCATGATTCCGGCGATGTACTTCATCGCGCTGACCTGGATGTACTTCATGGCACCGCGCAAGATTCCTACCGTCACTGACTGAAATCCGTTCCTTCGGCAGGCCTGATTCCAGGCCTGCCCTCTCCTACCCTTCGTTGTTGCCAGGCTGCCGCCAATCCGCTGCAACAAATCACCGCGATCCCGACCACCGTGGTCAGGGTCGGCGTGTGAGAAAACAACAACCAACCCAGCAAACCTGCAAAGACAATCTGGCAATAGCCGAACGGCGCCAATAGTGCGGGCGCGGCGTGACGGAAGGCCTGGGTCAGAAACAGATGCGCCGTCATCCCACACGCCCCCAGCGCCACCATCATAAAACCATGACCCAAGCTTGGGACTTGCCAGAAGAACGGCACCAGCGCGCTCATCACCAACGTATTGCACAGCCCGGCGAAAAAGTTGCTGGTGGTCGGGCTGTCGATTTCGCTGAGCTTACGGGTGAGCAACTGATAGAAGCAGAAAAACAATGCCGAGCAGAACGGCAGCAACACCGCTGGCGTGAACAATTCGCCGCCAGGATGAACGATGATCAACACCCCGATAAATCCACAAATCACCGCCAGCCATTGCCCGCGCGTCACCTGTTCACCCAGCAGCGGCACCGACAGCGCCGTCACCAATACCGGTGCGAGAAAGTTGACTGCCGTGGCTTCGGCCAAAGGGATGAACAGCAAACCGGTAGTGAACAGCAAACTGGTTCCCAGCAGGCACAACGCCCGCAACAGTTGCAGCAATGGCCGTTTGGTCCGTAGGACACGCAACCCGGACTGCGGCAGAAAAATCCCGGCCATCAGCAACGTGTGAATGACATAGCGAGCCCAGACCACCATGATCACCGGGTAGAACCCCGAGAGGTATTTCGACAAAGCGTCGTGGCTGGAAAACAGGAAGGTGGCGACGACGATCAGCAGAATCCCTTTGAAGGGCTGATTGACACCGGAAAGCGGAGTGCTGAGGGTCATGGGGTATTCCCTTGGGGTCTTGAGATCAAAAGCTCGCGGGCAAGCCTTAATACCAGTCAGAAGCGCAACCCCTGTAGGAGCGAGGCTTGCCCGCGAAGACGGCAGTACAGTCAACATTGATGTCGCCTGACCTACCGCTTTCGCGAGCAAGCTCGCTCCTACGGACTTCCGCGATTTGTGAATTGTTGGGATTGAACCCAAACAATTTAGAACCCGGTTCCAGATTCTCACAGGAGTAACGACAAATAGTGTTCGATCAGCGCACAGATTCGTATAGCGCTCCCACGCTGTTTTTCTGGGTTGAATTAAACGAACAACTCAGACGCCAGACTCGCCGCCGACAACTCCTCGGTAAATTTCAACAACAGCGGCGCCAATTCATGCAAACGCGCCCCCGGCATCCGCGCACTCGGCCCGGCGATGCTGAGTACGCCGATCACCCGGCCATCACCCGGATGCCGCACCACCGCGGCAATCGCCGACGTGCCTACCGCCGAACTTTCCTCGACCCAGGCATAGCCCTGTTCCCTGGCCAGGCGCAGGCGTTCGAGCAATTCGATGTTGGAGCGTGGTGCGTTCGGCCCGAGGTCCTTGGGCCGGTCAATACCCTGGCGTTCCACCAGCGACAAGGCCTCGGCATCGCTCATGCACGCCAGCCACGCATGCCCCGATGCGGTGTAAAACAATGGCGCATCGCGGCCCATGTCCGGGTCATAACGCAAGCCGGAACGGGCGCCCTGGGATTTGGCGATCCAGATTTGCCGCTCCCCTTCGATCACCCCAAGGCGCACCAGTTCACCGGTTTCCTCGGCCAGGCGATCCAGCACCGGTTGCACGATATCCGCGCCGCTACTCGACAGGTAGCGGAAACCCATGGCCACCAGTTTGGTCGACAGGTGATAACGCAAGTTCTCCGGATTCTGCCGCACGTAGCCCAGCCGGATCAGCTCGGCGAGCAAGCGATGGGTCGCGCTTTTGGGGATATCCAGTCGCTCTGCCAGCGCTTGCATCGGCAGGCCGCGAGGGTCACTGGTAAGGCTTTCCAATACGCTGAAAACACGTTCGATCTGACTGCCGGCCATGGGAGGTTCCACACGAAAATTTACCCGATTCTAGAAGACAAGCTGCCCAATACGAAATCTGGAACCCGGTGTTCGACCGGTAAGCCGCGAGACAAGTCATCGCCCACTCGATAAAAACCCTTCGCCCTGACGGAATTCGAAGGGCTATCCATGTTCAATACAAGTCTGAAATGTTTCGTGAGTGCTAAAAGATGGACGACCGGACTGGCGCCATACCTACTCACCGGCAACACTCATCACCAAGCTTGTTCATCATGCTTCTTCACCAGCAAGAAAAGAGGATCCCCCATGCTCTGGAAAAAAGGCCGACGCAGCGACAACGTGGTCGATGCCCGTGGCGATGATGTCGGTGGTGGGGGCGGTGGGATGCGCTTCGGTGGAGGCAAGGGCCTGAGCCTGACGGCGATTCTGTTGATCGTCGGGATCGGCTGGATCACCGGCCAGGACCCGATGCAGATCCTCGGCCAGTTGACCGGGCAGATGAGCGAGCAATCGGCTCCGGCCACCACCCAAACCCGCAAGGCGCCACCGGCCAATGATGAAGGAGCCGAATTCGTGCGCTCGATCCTCGGCGATACCGAAGACACTTGGCGCCAGATTTTCCAGCAGGCCGATCGGCAATATAAAGACCCGACCCTGATACTGTTCAGCAATCGCGTTAACTCGGCCTGCGGCCTGGCGACTTCGGCGACCGGTCCGTTCTATTGCCCGGCAGACCAGAAGGTTTACCTGGACATGAGTTTCTTTCAGGAGATGTCGCAACGCTTTTCCGCCGCGGGCGACTTCGCTCAGGCCTACGTAATCGCTCACGAAGTCGGACACCACGTGCAGACCTTACTCGGCGTTTCAGCGAAGATTCAGAGCGCTCGCCAACAGGGCCGGCAGATGGAAGGTGACAATGGTTTGCTGGTGCGCCAGGAACTGCAGGCCGATTGCCTGGCCGGTGTCTGGGCCAACAATGCGCAGAAACGTCTGAACTGGCTGGAACCCGGTGACATCGAAGAAGCCTTGAACGCCGCCAACGCCATCGGCGACGACCGCTTGCAACAACAAGGTCAGGGCCGCGTGGTGCCGGACTCGTTTACTCATGGCACGTCAGCGCAAAGGGTGCGCTGGTTCAAAGCCGGATTCGCTCAGGGCCAGGTCGGCCAGTGCGATACCTTTTCCGCGAAGAATCTGTAATGCATAAGTGGTTGTTAGCTCTGTTGTTTACCTGCGCAAGCACTCAGGCTGCGGAGCAGGGAGTCAAAGAAATCAGTTCCGGGCGCTTGCTGTTGAGCGCCGGCGAAATCGCGGTGAGCATTGGCCCGACACCGACGAAAATCGAACGTGTGCTGATCATCGTCCATGGTCGATTGCGCAATGCTGAAACCTACCGTCAGAGCGCCGAGCACGCGACTGAGCAAGCCGGGCAAAGCGCGAACACGTTGGTGCTCGCCCCACAGTTTCTCAATGAAACCGACGTCGCGAGCCAACCGGTGCCTGACAGCGTTTTACGTTGGCAAGGCAATGACTGGATGGCAGGCGGCTTATCCACTGCGCCGTTCACGCTGAGTTCCTATGCGGCGCTCGACGAAATCGTCGCTCGCCTGGGTGATCGGCGACAATTTCCCGACGTGAAGCACATTGTCATCGCCGGTCACTCTGATGGCGCTCAAGTGGTTCAGCGTTATGCCTTGCTGAGTCACCCTCAGCCAGCCCTCGACGCGGAGGGCGTGAAAGTACGCTATGTGATCGCCAATTCTTCGTCGTACGCCTGGTTCAATGAGCAACGGCCGGTGGCGTTCAGTCATGCAGGGTGCCCGAATTACAATCGCTGGACATACGGGTTGGCGGATTTGCCCGCGTATGCCGATGGGCAAACACCCGCGCAGCTGGAAGAAAACTACGTCAAACGTGACATCGTTTATTTACTCGGGCAGCAGGACACCGACCCGAATCATCCGGAGCTGGATAAAAGTTGTGAGGCTAAAGCCCAGGGTGCTTCTGGATTGATTCGTGGGCGCAACTATTTCAATTATCTGAAACGGCGCCATCCTCAAGGATTGAGTCAGCAGCTGATCGAAGTGCCTGGGGTCGGGCATGACGGGGACGGGATGTTTACGTCGCCGGAGGGGCAGAAGGTGTTGTTTGGTCAGTGAGGATTTGTGGTGCCTGATCTGACGCCTTCGCGGGCAAGCCTCGCTCCTACAGGGATCACATATATCCCTGTAGGAGCGAGGCTTGCCCGCGAAGAGGCCCTCAAGCCAAAAGCAGTTGCCGCAATTCGACGCAATCGCGCGCATGCCAATCGGCCAATTCCGGCCACGGATTATCCGGCAGATTCACCAGCACCGTCCGCGTCCCCGCCGCCCGGCCGCAATCCAGATCGAAGCGGTAATCACCGACCATCACCATTTCGCTCGCCTGAACCTTCCAGGCTTCGGCCAGTTTCAGCAAACCGCCAGGATGCGGTTTGGGCGGTGCTTCATCGCGGCCCAGTACATCCTCTACCGCAAAGCAGTCGGCCAGGCCAATGGCCTCCAGCGTGACATGCGCCAACTCGCGAGCATTGCGCGTGAGAATACCCAGACGATAACCGCGCCCGGCCAACTCACGCACCAGCTCCACCGCGCCCGGCGCCGGTTTCGAACCCAACGCCAGATCCCGCTCGTGCTCCAGCAGCCACGCGTGTTTGGCCGCGGCTTCATCGGCTGGCAGTGCCGCGAGGTGGGTCAGGATGTCGTCTTCGGCGGGAATCGCCAACGCCACGCGGATCGCCGCGAAATCATGCACCGCCACCGTCAGGGTGCCGTCCATGTCGAACACCCAGTGCCGCACCTCGGCCAGGCTCATATCCAATCCTTGCGATGACGAATCAGGCCTTCCTGAGTGACCGAGGCCACCAGTTGCCCGGCACGGTTGAACACGCTACCGCGGGAGAATCCGCGCGAATTGCCGGCCCACGGACTGTCCATGGCATACAGCAACCAGTCATCGGCGCGCAGGTCGGCATGGAACCACAAGGCGTGATCAAGGCTGGCGACTTGCATGTCTTTCTGCCAGACCGATTTGCCGTGGGGCAGCATCGAGGTGGTCAGCAGGCCGAAGTCCGACGCGTAAGCCAACAGGTATTTGTGCAGCGCCGGCGTGTCAGCCAACGCACCGTCGGCGCGGAACCAGACATATTTGATTGGATCGGCAGGCTGCGGGTTGTAGGGGTCCTTTTCAGTCACCGGTCGGAATTCGATCGGTTTCGGGCACAGCAGTTTTTCACGCATGTGCTCAGGGATCAGGTGCGCGCGTTGCTGGGTGAGTTCCAGCTCCGACGGCAGGTTTTCCGGGCCGACCACTTGCGGCATTTCAGTCTGGTGCTGAAAGCCTTCTTCGTCGTACTGGAACGAGGCGCTGCAGGTGAAAATCGGATTGCCCTTCTGGATCGCCGTCACCCGACGCGTGCTGAAACTGCCGCCATCACGCACCCGATCGACCTGATACACCACCGGCAATCTGGCGTCGCCCGGGCGCAGGAAATAACCGTGCATCGAATGCACATGGCGCGCCGGCTCGACGGTCTGGCTGGCCGCCGACAAGGACTGGCCGAGTACCTGGCCGCCAAACAACTGACGAAAACCCAGGTCCTGGCTGCGGCCACGGAACAGGTTTTCTTCAATCGGTTCCAGGGTCAGCAGGTCTACCAGATCTTCCAACACTTGGCTCATTCAGACTCTCCTCACACAACGCAATGCCGCGCAGTCTTGGCTGCGGCGGTCGATTCAGTTTATGGCCCGGTTCAACATGAGGGCCATTGTAAACGTCCGCGCCTGCTTATCCATGCAAGGTTTGCAGCCATTGCTCACGGTTGATGCGGTACAACACGTGCGGGCGCAGCGGATGATCGGCCGCGAGCCGCGGGTGTTCGAAGTCATCAAAGGGGGCATGGTGCATGCCGATCGCTTGCATGACTTTTTGCGAAGGCAGGTTGGTTTCAGTGGTGAACGCCACGACCTCTTGCAGCGCCAGCCGATCGAACCCGCAGCGCAGAGCGGTCCACGCCGCTTCACTGGCATAACCCAACCCCCAGTGTTCGCGCGCCAGGCGCCAGCCGATTTCGATGGCCGGGGTGAACGGCGCGTCGAAGCCGACCACACCCAATCCGGTAAAGCCGATGAACGCCCCGGTGTCCTTGCGCTCCAGCGCCCAGAGGCCGAAACCATGCTCGGCAAAATGCCCGCGAACCCGCCCGATCAGCGCTGCACTTTCCAGTCGACTCAAGGGTGCCGGAAAATAACGCATCACCTGTGGATCGGCGCACATCGCCGCAAACGCTGGCAAATCCTCATCACGCCACTGCCGTAACAACAGTCGTGCGCTTTCGAGTTCCAGTATCGGCTCCATCTCGTCCCCCTTTCCCATCCCGCAAGTCTACATCGCTGGTAGGATCCTTCACTTATTCCTACATGCCTTCCTGTATAAATCAGCCATGCCCCTGCCATTGATCTACCACGAAGACTACAGTCCCGAGTTCCCGGCGGATCACCGCTTTCCCATGGACAAATTCCGCCTGCTGCGCGATCACTTGGTGGACAGTGGCCTGACCCGCGACACCGACTTGCTGCGCCCGGACCTCTGCCCGCCAGAGATTCTCGCCCTCGCCCATGACCCTGCGTATATCGAACGCTACATGGGTGGCGAATTGTCCCGCGAAGACCAGCGACGCCTCGGCCTGCCCTGGAGCGAAGCGCTGGCCCGGCGCACGGTGCGAGCGGTCGGCGGCTCGCTGCTGGCGGCGGAACAAGCACTGGAGCATGGTTTGGCCTGTCACCTGGCCGGCGGCACTCACCACGCGCATTACGATCATCCCGCCGGGTTCTGCATCTTCAATGACCTGGCGGTGATCAGCCATTACCTGCTGGAAAGTGGCCGGGTGAATCGGGTGCTGATCTTCGACTGCGATGTGCATCAAGGCGATGGGACTGCACGAATCCTGCACAACACCCCAGAGGCAGTGACCGTTTCCCTGCACTGCGAAAAGAATTTTCCTGCACGCAAAGCCGAAAGTGATTGGGACATTCCGTTGCCGATGGGCATGGGCGATGCTGATTACCTGAAGGTGGTGGACGACGCGCTCAACTATTTGCTGCCGCTCTATCAACCGGATCTGGTGCTGTACGACGCTGGTGTGGACGTGCATAAGGACGACGCCCTGGGTTATCTGAAGCTGACAGATGAAGGCGTCGCCGCTCGCGATGAAAGCGTGATGCGCCATTGTCTGGGCCGGGATATTCCGCTGGTCGGCGTGATCGGCGGCGGCTACAGCAAGGACCGCAAAGCCCTGGCGCGCCGTCATGGAATCCTCCATCACAGCGCCCAACGGGTCTGGCAGTCATCAGGTTGTCATTGATGTGTGGGTCTTTACCCACAATGCCTGTGGAACCGCCTGTGGATAACCTGAGTGAAAGGGTCTGCAGGCCATGCGGTGTATAGGCTACAGAGCCGTGGTTGTTTTTTAACCACCCTTTGAAAACACCAATGCCCCCTGTAGGAGCGGGCTTGCCCGCGAACAGGCCGGCACATTCAACACCTTTGTTGCCTGACACACCGCTTTCGCGGGCAAGCCCGCTCCTACAGGGGTTTGGGCTGCTAGAATGCCCGCCCTATCCCGCCATACCGCAGCTCTCGCCATGACCCAGCCCTCCACTTCCCTCCCCCCTCACGTCGCCATCATCGGCGGCGGCCCTGCCGGTTTGATGGCGGCTGAAGTGTTGAGCCAGGCCGGGATCAAGGTCGACCTGTACGACGGCATGCCTTCAGTGGGGCGAAAATTCCTCCTCGCCGGGGTCGGCGGCATGAACATCACCCATTCCGAGGCCTACCCGGCGTTTCTCTCACGCTATGCCGAACGGGCGCCGCAGATTGCGCCGCTGTTACGGTCCTTCGGTGCCGACGCCTTATGCCAATGGATTCATGACCTGGGCATCGAAACCTTTGTCGGCAGCTCTGGCCGAGTGTTTCCTACCGACATGAAAGCCGCGCCCCTGTTGCGGGCCTGGCTCAAACGCCTGCGCGATGCCGGCGTAGTTATCCACACCCGCCATCGCTGGCTCGGTTGGGATGAGAACGGTGGTTTGCGCATCGACAGCCCCGAAGGCAAAAAAACCATTCAACCCGACGCGACCCTGTTGGCCCTCGGCGGCGGCAGTTGGTCGCGCCTCGGTTCGGACGGTGCCTGGATGCTGCCGCTGGAACAGCGCGGTGTAGGACTGGCGCCGTTGCAACCGAGCAATTGTGGCTTCGAGGTGCAGGCCTGGAGCGAATTGATGGTCAGCAAATTCGCCGGCAGCCCGCTGAAAAACATCGCTATTGGCCTCAATGACGATATGCCACGGCTCGGGGAATGCGTGATCACTGCCACGGGGATTGAAGGCAGTTTGATCTACGCCCTGTCGGCACCGATCCGTGAAGCCATCAATCAACATGGCTCGGCAACCATTCACTTGGATCTGTTGCCGGGCAAGCCTGTGGATAAAATTCAATCTGCGCTGAGTAAGCCTCGCGGCTCCCGTTCCATGGCCAAACACCTGCACAGTCAGCTTGGGCTTGATGGCGTGAAAGCGGCGTTGTTGCGCGAACTGACACCCTCCGACTGTTTTGCTGATCCAGCATTGCTGGCCAAGGCGATCAAGGCATTGCCGCTGACGCTGGTGAAAACCCGGCCATTGGACGAAGCCATCAGCAGCGCGGGCGGCGTGATGTTCGAGGCGATGGATGAACGTTTGATGCTCAAGCAACTGCCTGGCGTGTTCTGCGCAGGGGAAATGCTCGATTGGGAAGCGCCGACCGGCGGCTATCTGCTGACCGCATGTTTCGCCAGTGGGCGAGCGGCAGGGTTGGGGATAGTGGAGTGGTTGAAACACAAGGGGTGAGGACCGAGGTGCCCCCCTCACTGATCGTTCCCACGCTCTGCGTGGGAATGCAGCCCGGGACGCTCCGCGCCCCTTCAAGCCGAACGCGGAGCGTCCGAAGAGGCATTCCCACGCGGAGCATGGGAACGATCTTTACACGATCAAGGCTTCTTCTTACGCGGCCCGGTATTAAACACCGGCACTTTTCGCACAGGCTTGATCGAAGGCTCCGGCGCCGAAGCATCACCGCTCTCAACCCATTTACCCAGGTTGCGTTTACCGCCACTGGAGGTTTTGGGCTTCTTCGGTTTTTTCGGCTTCTTGACAACCTGACCGCTGGCATCGGTATCCGGCACGCGATGCTCAGGCTCGAAATCCTGCTCCATCTGGCGAGTCAACGTCTGACGGGTCAACATCTCGATGGCTGACAGCTGATTCACCTCATCGGCGCACACCAGCGAAATAGCCTGCCCGGTTGCGCCTGCACGCCCGGTACGACCGATGCGGTGGATGTAGTCCTCCGCGACGATCGGCAGGTCGAAATTGACCACCAATGGCAAATCTTCGATATCCAGACCACGCGCTGCCACGTCGGTGGCTACAAGGATCTGCACTTCGCTGGCCTTGAAACGATCCAGTGCCCGCTGACGGGTCGCCTGAGGTTTGTCGCCATGGATGCCGTCGGCGTTGATGCCCAGGCCCTGAAGTTTTTCCACCAGCGCGTCTACACCGTTGCGGGTCTTGGCGAACACCAGCACCTGCTTCCACTTGCCCTTGCGCATCAAGTGAACGAACAGCTCCGGCTTGCGTTTCTTGTCCACCGTCACCACCCATTGCTTGACGGTGTTGGCGGCCACGTTGCGCGGGCTGACTTCGATACTCAGCGGGTCGTTGAGCATTTGCCCGGCCAGCGTACGAATGGCGTCGGAGAAGGTCGCAGAGAACAGCAGCGTCTGACGTTTCTTCGGCAGCGCTTTGTAGATGTTCCCCAGCTCTTCGGAAAAGCCCAGATCGAGCATGCGATCGGCTTCGTCCAGTACCAGGGTTTGCAACTGGTTGAACTTGAGCGCGTTCTGCCGGAACAGGTCGAGCAAGCGGCCCGGAGTCGCCACCAACAGATCGACGCCTTTGCGCAGCTTCATCATTTGCGGGTTGATGCTGACACCGCCGTACACCGCGTACGTGCTCAACGGCAGGTTCTCGGCGTACTGACGCACGCTTTCGTGAACCTGCTCGGCCAGTTCGCGGGTCGGCACCAGGATCAGTGCGCGCACGGAGTTGGCGCTGACTTTCGGCCCTTCCATGGCCAGCAATTGCAGCAGCGGCAAAGCGAAACCGGCGGTCTTGCCGGTACCGGTCTGGGCTGCGGCCATCAGGTCACGACCGGCCAGCACCGCCGGAATCGCTTGTGTCTGCACTGGCGTAGGGGTCTGGTAGCCGAGCGTCTCGAGGGCGCGCAGCAAGGGTTCGATCAGGCCAAGGGTGGCGAAAGTCATGGGAGTACCGTAGGAAAATTCAGCGCGATTGTGCAAAGAGTGTGCAATGGCGCGCAGTTTACCCTAATTCGCGCGGGATTCTGTCGGCACCACTACGGCAGGCCTATCTGCACCACGGCGCCACTGCGGCAACCCGATCAACACCACGGCACTGATGATCACTGTCATGGCCAGCACTTCCTCGATACCAATGGTCTCGCCAACAAATACGATCCCCAGCAATACCGCCACCGCCGGGTTGACGTAGGCATAACTGGTGGCCGCTGCCGGACGCACGTGTTTGAGCAGGTACATGTAGGCATTGAAGGCGATGATCGAACCGAAGAACGTCAGATAGACCAATGCGGCCCAACCTTCGATCGGCGGCATGGCCTCCAGATGTTCGCCACTCACCGCGCTGCCGATCAGCAACACCACGCCGCCCACCAGCATTTCCACGGCACTGGCCATCGCGCCCTGCGGCAACGGCAAGTGTTTGCTCCACACCGAACCGAATGCCCAGGACGCTGCCGCGAACACCAGTAACGCCGCACCCAACGGACTCGATTGCAGATTGGAACCGAGGTTGAGCATGGCGATACCGATCAGCCCGAGCACAATCCCGGCCCATTCGAGACGGGTATTACGCGCGCCCCAGAAATATCCACACAACAAAGTGAACAGTGGCACCGTCGCCACCGCTAACGCCGCAACGCCAGAGGCCACGCCCGTATGCTCGGCGACGCTCACCGCGCCATTACCGCACGTCAGCAGCAAAATCCCGATGATCCCCGCCGCTTTCCACTGCGCCCACGTCGGTGCAGGCGCCCCGCGCCAGCGCAGGAACGCGTACATCAACGTACCGGCGATCACGAAGCGGATACCGGCGAGTAACAACGGCGGCCAGTACTGCACGCCGATGCGAATCACCAGGTAGGTCGATCCCCAAATCACGTACAGCGCGAAAAAAGCAGCGATCAGCGGTAAGGAAAAACGGCGTATGCCAGGCATGGGCAGCTCGAGAACAAGACAAAGAGAGCCGCTATTCTAGAAAGGCCAACGGTGGAAATTAAGTTACAAAACCTGTTTATAGCGCCGGTACACTTTTCAAAACACGGAGTTCAGCGCTATAAACCGTGCTTTCGAAAGTCAGTCTTTTTTCAGGAATGCCATGATGGACAAATACGACCGCATGCTCCTCAGCGCCCTGTTGGAAAACGGTCGTGCGTCCTACGCCGAACTGGCGCGCAAGGTGAACCTGTCCGCTCCCGCGGTGGCCGAACGCGTGGCCAAACTTGAAGCCTGCGGGGTAATCACCGGCTACCAGGCGAAAGTCGACATGGCCAAGCTCGGCCTGCCAATCCAGTGCGTCATCGAACTGCGCTTGAATCAACATGGCAACCAGAAAGCCTACGACGAACTGATCAAAATCCCACAGCTCACCGAATGCCATCGCGTCACCGGCGACCCGTGCGTGATCATGCAAGCGGCGGTGGGCTCGATGCCGGAGCTGGAGGAATTGATCAACCGGATTGCCACATTCGGGTTCAGCAAGACCTCGATCGTGCTGTCCAGCGCCATCGAAAGGCGCGTGCCATTGGGGCAGTTGGAAGGGAAATAGATCTAACGTCACCGCAGACCTAATGTGGGAGCGGGCTTGCTCGCGAAAGCGATTTATCATTCAACATTAATGTCGACTGACACACCGCTTTCGCGAGCAAGCCCGCTCCCACACTCAATCTGCGGCGTACTCAGAACCCACGATACCGCTTCAAATGCTCATTGATCTTCGCCGCCGGCACTTTCTGCAAACTGACCAGCAGATCATGGGACAACTCGCGCAACCCATGCTTGCGCCGCAACTCTTCAGCCAAGTGCGCCGTCAGATTGGCGGCCATTTCCGCATCGGCCATGGCCCGGTGAGCCTTGCCGGTATCGGGCAGGTTGGCGAAGGTTGTGAGGGTGCCGAGTTTATGGTTCGGCGCGGCGGGCATCAGGCGGCGGGCGAGTAACAGCGAGCAGGCAAAGTTCTGCAAGCGTGTGCGTTTGATTCGCCCGAGTTCGTAGTCCCAGAACTTCTGGTCGAACGCCGCGTTGTGCGCCAGCAGCGGCGTGATGCCAACGAATTCGTTGACCTCGTTCATCACCTGCTCGGCCGAAGGCGCGGTGCGCAGCATGGCGTTGCTGATGCCGGTGAGTTGCTCGATAAAGGCCGGCACCCGCACGCCGGCGTTCATCAGGCTTTGGTAACGCTCGACGATGCGCCCCTGTTCAAGAATCACCACGGCAATTTCCGTGGCCCGGCAGCTGCTGCTCGGGGAGAGCCCGGTGGTTTCAAAGTCGATGACTGCTATGCGTTCCAAACCTGTTTCAACTCCGTAAAAATCAGTTCTTGAGCAGCAATGCGCCTTCGATCGGCACGTAACGGCTGGCAGCGCGGATCAGCGAATTGGCCGTCAGGCCCGGCACGCCATAGGCCACCGCTTGCACCCCGTGCTTGCTGATGATGCGTTCCAGCAACATGTCGAAATCACCGTCACCGGAGGCCAGCACCACTTCGTCGACATGGTCGGCGGCGTCCATGATGTCGAGGGTGATGCCCACGTCCCAGTCGCCTTTGGCCGAACCGTCGCTGCGCTGGATGTAGGGCTTGAGCTTCACGATGAAGCCGAGATTGCGCAGGATCTGCTGAAACTGCTGCTGCTTGCTGTCGCCACGATCGATCGCATAGGCATAGGCCTCGACGATCTGCCCCTGTTTGCTGACATCAGCCCACAGTGCGGCGTAGTTGAAGTGGCAACCATAAGCCTGACGCACGGTGTAATAGAGGTTCTGGACATCGGCGAACACTGCGATTTTTTTCACCGTACATCCTCTTTGGCGTGCCGAAGCGCGGGCAGGATCAGGCACCAGGCCCGAAAAGTCGCCCAGTATGCCAGCCCGAAGGATTGTTCCGCGAATAATCGGCCCGGAGCGCCACCGCGCCCCGGACGAATGGCGCATTAGACGAAGGAGTCGTCATCGCCAAAGAGCGATGAGCTGTCATCGCTGTAATCGGCATCGGCGAATCCGCCTTGATCGCTGGAATTGTCAACCACGCGCTGCTCATCGCCCCAACCATTGTTGCTGTCGCTCTGATCGTTGACCTGAGCCGGTTCTTCCTTGATCACTTCAACCACTTCCGGCTGCTGATTGTGCTGGAACAGACTGCTGATGCCTTGCGCCAGCATCACGCCACCGGCCACACCCGCTGCCGTTTTCAATGCACCGCCGAGGAAACTGCTGCCGGCCGCCGGGGATTGTTGCGGTGCATAGTTCTGCTGCGGTGCGGCACCGAAGTTTTGCTGTGGCGGCTGCGCGTTGAACGACGGTCGCCCCGGTTCACGCCAGCCGCCATTCGACGGGGCTGCGCTTTGAGTCGGCGCAGACTGCGGATCACGGGAGCCACCACCGAAAATGCTCGACAAAAAGCCACCGCCGCTCGGCGCCGGAGCCGTCGTCTGAGCCCTGGCCGATTGCAGTTCAGCCTGCAATTGCTGGACTCGCTGGGTGAGTTGCTTGTTCTGTTCATCGAGGCTCTTGATGGCGGCCTCTTGCACCAGAATCGCCTGGGTCATGAAATAGCCCGCCGCTGGCTGGCGAGTCAGGTGCTCCTTGATCCGCGCTTCGGCCTGGACGTCGCGCGGGGCTGAATCCGTTTCGGCCTGTTGCAGCCGGGAAAACAGTCCATCGATCAGGGTTTGTTCTTCGCTGTTCATGGCGACCTCGTAGATTGCCGGGAATATCGTCGCCCTCATCCACGGTGGATAAGGTGCTCACCAGTAATGGGGCAGATACAAGATGTTTCAATGGCCTTTACCGAACGTTTACGTTTGCGCCCCAAAGGGGTTCATCGGTTAAAGTGAGGCACTGCTTTCAACTTGCGATACCGACTGATGAATCCGTTCGATGTACTGCGTGACTCTCTGTATTTCTTCAAGCGCAATCTGCGCCAGATCGTGCAGTTGTGCCTGCCGCTGGTGATTGTCGAGGCGCTGCTGCAACAAGTGGTCGACCATTCCACCAAGCCGGACAGTTTTCCCGGCATCAGTGTGATGGTCGGCCTGCTGGTGTATCCGCTGTACACCGCCGCACTGATCCTGTTTCTCGATGCCCGCAGCCGTGGCGAATCGCCGCGCACCCGCGACTTGCTGGCGACCTCCGCGACCCTGTGGCCGCGTTTTGCCGTGCTGACCGCCCTCAATACATTGCTGATCCTGATCGGCCTGTCGCTGTATTTCCTGCCGGGCATCTGGCTGATGGTGACGCTGGCGTTCGGTGAGTACCTGTTGGTGCTGCGCGGTATGGCACCGCTGGCGGCGATGAAGGAAAGCCTGCGCCTGACCCGCGGAAACTTTCTGCGCATTCTGGTGTGCATTCTGTGCGTGATGGGCCCGCTGTGGGTGCTCAAAGGCGCGACGCTGGCGGTTTATCCTGACCCGCAGAACCCCGTGATCTCGCTGCTGATCGACAGCGCCCACAGCTTTCTGCAACTGTTCACTAGCGTGGTGGTGTTCCGTTTATTCATGCTGATCGCCGATGCGCCCGAGAAGGCTGACGGGACGCTTTGAAGAACGATGCGGGGGATGTGTCGCGGCTAATTGATGGGCATGCCGTTTGCGCTCGGTTATGCTCGGGACCATCTTTTGTAACGCTATAAGCCGAGCCATGACCCGTCTACTGCGCTACACCCTGCTGTGCGTGCTGATTGCCATTGGCCTGATTGCATTGCTGATCTACAGCCTGACCTGGCGTCCCGAGGCCAGGGAAACACTGCCGGTCAGTTGCAACACTCAGGCACCGACGCTCGTACCTGGCCAGGCGCTTAAGGTGATGACCTGGAACGTCCAGTACCTGGCAGGCAAGCGCTACGTATTCTGGAACGATCTGGCCGCGGGAAACGACGAGCGCCCTACGCCTGAAGACATGGCCTTCAGCCTCGACGAAGTGGCGCGGGTGATTCGCGACGAGCAACCGGACATCGTGCTGTTGCAGGAGCTCGATGACGGCGCCAAGGCCAGTGATTACCAGAACCAGTTCAAACTGCTTCAGGCTCGGGTCACCGACCTGTATCCCTGCACAGCCCAGGCCTTCGACTGGAAAGCCGACTTCGTGCCCGAACCGCACATCTTCGGCAGCGTTGGCCGGCAATTGGCAACCCTGAGCCGCTACCAGATCGAACACGCCGAACGCCTGCAATTACCGGTCGCACCGGCCAATTTCATCAGCCGTCAGTTCAAACCGAAAAACGCCTTGCTGGTCACTCACCTGCCATTGAGCGATGGCGGCCAAATCGCCGTGCTCAACACCCATCTGGACCGCGCCACCCAGCCTGACGAAACCTTGCAAACCCAGGTGACGGCCGTGACCAAGGTCCTCGACAAGTATGAAAGCCGTGGCACACCGTGGCTGATCGGTGGTGACTTCAACCTGTTGCCGCTGGGCCAGTATCGACGCCTGCCCGCCGAGCAACGCACGCCCTACTCCGCCGACAGCGCGCTGTATGTGCTGTGGGACAAATACCCGATGATCCCCACCAACAACGAAGCCAGCGGGATCGACCGCGCGCAATGGCTGACCCATTACCCGAATGACCCAGGCTTGAACGGCCCGGACCGGACCGTCGATTACCTGTTCTACAGCCCGCACCTCAAACGGGTCGAAGCGCGGGTGAGGCAGGACGATACGTTGCGGATTTCCGATCATTTGCCGGTGATTGCACGGTTTCTGTTGCCAGCCGCGCCTTAAATCAAAAGCTTCGCGAGCAAGCCCGCTCCCACACTGACTCTCGGTGGTACACAAATGCTGTGCTCACTGAAGATCTAATGTGGGAGCGGGCTTGCTCGCGAATGCCGCACCGCCGATGCAACTGACTATTTACGAGGCTTGATCCGCGCCGTCGCCTCGGCCACCAGCGGATCATCCGGCCAATAGTGTTTCGGATAACGGCCCTTCAAATCCTTCTTCACCTCGGCGTAGGTACTGCGCCAGAAGTTCGCCAAGTCCTGCGTCACCTGCACCGGCCGGCGCGCCGGGGACAGCAGATGCAGTTTCACCACTTGCCGCCCACCGGCAATGCGCGGCGTCTCGGCCAGGCCGAACAACTCTTGCAAACGCACCGCCAGAATCGGCGGCTGTTCACTGTAATCCAGACGAATCGATGAGCCCGATGGCACGCTCAAATGATGTGGCGCCAGCTCTTCAAGCCGTTGCGGCAGCGGCCACGGCAGCAGGTTGTGAACGATGCTCGACAAGTCCAGATTGGCAAAGTGACTGAGCCGCGAGACTTTGCCCAGATACGGCATCAGCCAGTGTTCGAGGCTTTTGAGCAGTGCAGCGTCGCTGACATCCGGCCATTCACTCTGCTCCTTACTGCCGAGATCCAGCTGCCGCAACAACGCAACCCGCGCCTGCCACTGACGCAACTCCGGAGTCCACGGCAACAACTCCAGACCTTTGCGCCGCACCAGGTTCACCAGCGCCTGACTGCGGGCGCTTTCATCGAGACCGGTCAGCGGTTCGCGACTGAGGATCAACTCACCGACCTTGCGCTGACGCTCGGCCCGCAACACGCCTTCGCGCTCATCCCAATCCAGTTGATCGACGCAACGCACCTGTTCGGCCAGCACCGAATCGAACAGTGCCGGATCGAAATCCGTCGCCAGATAAATCCGTTCTTCACGCTGACCCTGGCGACTGCCCAGATCGGCGATCACCAGCCACGGTTGCTTCATCAGGCTGTCCGCTTCGGCAAACAGCGCCGCACGGCCGTTGGCCAATCGATATTCAGCGCCACCGGCCCGCCGCTGCTGGGCGACTCGGTCGGGATAAGCCAACGCCAGCAACGCACCGAGCCAGCGCGGATGCCCGGGATCGCTGACCGGCTCCGTCGCTTTGCCACGCAAGTAGCCGCGATATTGCCGCGCCAGTTGCCGGGCCCGTTGAACCCCACCCTGAGTACCACGAGCGGCTCGCTCTTCACCGGACAGCAGCACCAATCGACTGTGCAGATCGGCGCCAGCGCCACGCAAAATATCCCGTTCACCGAGCAACGCCGCGACATCGCAAGCCATGTCCGCCAACCCCAGCGCCTGTCCCCGCAACAGCAAATGGGCGATCCGCGGGTGCGCCGGCAATTCGGCCATGGCCTGACCGTGACGGGTCAGCGCTTCGCCCTCCAGCGCGCCTAAACGCTCAAGCAAATCCTGAGCCTGTGCATAAGCCGCTGCCGGAGGAACATCCAGCCAAACCAATTGGCCCGGCGTCACGCCCCAACGCCCCAGTTGCAAGGCCAGCCCGGCAAGGTCCGCCGAGAGAATTTCCGCACTGGCGTAAGCCGCCAATTGTTCGTGCTGATCCTGCGACCACAGGCGATAACACACGCCCGGTTCCAACCGCCCTGCCCGGCCCGCACGCTGGGTGGCACTCGCTTTGGAAATGCGCTGAGTATCCAGGCGAGTCATGCCGCTGCCAGGATCGAAACGCGGCACGCGCGCCAACCCCGCATCGATCACCACGCGCACGCCATTGATGGTCAGGCTGGTCTCGGCGATGTTGGTGGCCAGCACCACTTTGCGTTTGCCAGCGGGCGCCGTATCGATCGCGGCGCGTTGGGCGGCGAGGTCCAATTCACCGTGCAACGGGCAGAGCAAAACCTGTGTGCTATCGCCCAATGCATCGGCGAGTTGCTGATGCACCCGACGGATTTCCGCCTGCCCCGGCAGGAACACCAGCACGCTGCCGGTTTCATCGTTCAGCGCGTCGAGGATGGTCTGCACCACCCTTGGCTCGATGAATTCACCAGGCTGAAACGGTCGGCCCCAGCGCATCCCCACCGGATACATGCGACCTTCGCTGCGCAGGATCGGCGCATCATCGAGCAACCCGGCCAGGCGTTCGCCTTCCAGGGTGGCCGACATCAAAAGAATTTTCAGTGGCTGATCGTCACGAAACAGCTCCCTGCCGTTCAGGCTCAAGGCCAGCGCCAGGTCGGCGTCGAGACTGCGCTCGTGGAACTCATCGAAAATCAGCAAACCCACGCCTTCCAGCGCCGGGTCATCCTGCAAGCGCCGGGTGAGGATGCCTTCGGTGACCACTTCGATGCGGGTATTGGGGCCGACTTTGCTGTCGAGACGAATGCGGTAGCCAACGGTTTCGCCAACCTTCTCACCCAGTTCACTGGCCAACCGCTCCGCCGCCGCCCGCGCTGCCAACCGGCGCGGTTCAAGCATCAGAATGGTCTGCCCGGCCAGCCACGGCTCATCGAGCAAGGCCAGGGGCACACGGGTGGTTTTACCGGCACCGGGCGGAGCTTCGAGCACGGCTTCGTGGCGTGTAGCGAGGGCTTCACGCAGGGCGGGTAAAACTTCATCAATCGGCAAAGAAATCATGCTGGCTCCCAAACAGAGCCGCGAGTATAACGGCGAACTGCTCGGCGTTTGTCGCGGTCCTAATTCATACAGACGCCCCTTCGTTTCCAGATAACTCAGGAGATTTCAAATGCGTGCTCCCTTTCGCTTGATCGGCGGTGTACTGGTCGCGACCTTGCTGACCCAAATGACTGCCTGCGGGACGATTTTCTACCCCGATCGTCGCGGTCAGATCGATGGCAAGATCGACCCGGTCATCGTCGCGCTGGATGCCGTGGGTCTGCTGTTTTATATCATTCCGGGCCTGATTGCCTTTGCGGTGGACTTTGCGACTGGCGCTATTTACTACGAGCCCGGCCGGACTGCTCAGGTGGCTCCGGAAAAACTCAAGGAAGCCATCGGTGCCGACGGCAAGGTCGATAACCACAAATTGCAGACTATTCTCGAAACTGAATTGGGGCGCAGCTTCCCGCTGGATGATCCACGCCTGATCCAGCACAAGGGCAGCACTCAGCAATTGGCGATGTTCGGCCTGCAACCGGCCGCGTAATCGGTGCACTAAAAAGGAAAAGCCGCACTTATGACCACCAGTACCGAACACGCCCGCCTGCTGCGGCTGGCGACGCGCGCCTCGGTGGCGGTGGCGTGCATGTTGATCGTCGCCAAAGCCATCGCCTGGTGGCTGAGCGGTTCGGTGAGCATGCTCGCCGGGCTGACCGACTCGGCACTCGATGGTGTCAGCTCGCTGCTCAATCTGCTGGCCGTGCATTACGCCTTGCGCCCCGCCGACGACGATCATCGTTACGGGCATGGCAAGGCCGAATCATTGGCGGGTATGGCTCAGGCGCTGTTCATTGGTGGCAGTGCGGTACTGATTGCCTTGCAGGCGATCGAACGGTTGAAACATCCAGAGCCGGTAGGCGCAACGTGGCTCAGCATCGGGGTGATCGTGTTCTCACTCGCCCTGACCGTGGCCCTGCTGATGTTGCAGCATCGGGTGATCAAGGCAACCGGTTCCAACGCCGTGAGCGCCGACTCCTTGCATTACCGCTCGGACCTGCTGCTCAACGGCAGCATTTTAGTGGCGCTGGTGCTGGCCGGGTTTGGCTGGCATCAAGCCGACCCCTGGTTCGGATTGGGGATCGCCGCCTACATCCTCTGGAGCGCCATTCATATCGCCCGGGAAAGTTTTGCGGTGCTGATGGATGAAGAATTGCCGCCGGATGTCAGTCAGCACATGCTTGAACTGGCCTGCAGCGTACCCGGCGTTTTGGGCGCCCACGACCTGCGCACACGGATTTCCGGCAACCAGTGGTTCGTGCAGTTGCATCTGGAATTGCCGGGGGAGCTGACCCTGTCAGTCGCCCATGGCATCAGCGATCAAGCCGCCGATGCGATTCACGCCGCCTACCCGCGAGCCGAAGTGCTGGTGCACGCCGACCCGCAGGAAGTGGTGAAGGCCGCCAGGGCTCAGTAACTCACCTGATAACCACGACTGCTCAGGCAGTTACCTTGGGCCTGTCGGTACACTTGCACCACCGACGGGGCCGGTTGATAGGTGACAGCGCGCGGATCGAAACCGCTCTGCTCCACAGCCCAGCGATAACACTCGTAACCGTCCCGACTGACCTCCTCTGGCGACTGGCCGTTGGCCGGATACGCCACCACGTCATAGCCACTGCTCACCGGTTGCGGCTGCACGGGGGGTTCGACCACGATGTAATCCTGAGTGCTCGCCTGGTAGGCGTAATACGCGCCGGCCGCCAGGAAAAACAGCGCCCCGCCGATCCATACTTCACGCGCGTAATCAGGCAAGTAGCGGACACGAATTCCGCGAGGGGGCTGAACCACCACGTAACGCGGGCCTTGCGGGCGGTACCAGTAACCACCGGAATAGAAGTAATCCCGGCCACGATACGGCACGCGATAGCTGCGATCCGGGAAGCGGTCGATCACGTAGCCCGGACGATACTGAGGGCCGGCCCCCCAGCCACTGCCGCGTCCATCCGGGCGACCAGGCCAGCGCTGATCATCGTGACGCGAGCCCGAACCGCCGGTCTGCCAGCGCTGGTTGTCATAATTGCGCGGCCGCTCGTCCTGGTAGTAGCCACGGCGAGGTTCCTGGGTCTGGCGCACAGTGTCGGGCCGGCCCTGAATCGGCAGATTGTTACTGGGGTGTTGTTGTGGTCGGCCTTGCGCATTGGGATCGTGCGACGAACGGTTTTGCCGCTGGCCGCCCTGATTCTGATCGTGAAGCTCGAACTGGCGGCTGTTGTCGCCACGAATGATTTCGTTGTTCTGCCGGCGTGGTTGATTGCTACCGTCAGCCCCCTGACCTTTGCCCTGATGATCCGCCCCACGTCCCCCGCTATCGGGACCGCGATATTGCGGCTCATCGGCAAGTGATTGCGCAGTGACACTCACGCATAGCAAACCAACACCGGCGAAACGCCAGATGCTCGACTTCATGCTTTTCCTCACGGCGGGTTAGGGCCTGTACGTAAGACTGGAAAAATGCAGACCCGGTTCTGTGACAGGTTATCAGTCACGCAACTTATTTATTGAGGGGTGGGCGGCAAATTCGGAGCAAGAAAAAAGGGAGACCCGTCGGCCTCCCTTTGAGAACTTCGTCCGTGCTCGACGCTTATGACGTCGGCTCACCTCACGCCGTCTTCTGGACAGTGTGTAGCTCGGGGGCCGACGCATCCCCGGTGGGGGTGGTGACCGCAGCTGGCCTGATTGGGCGAGCCGCACTGGACTGTTTGTCCGAGCAGTGATTCTGGTGATAAGAATAGGCCCGGAGCGGCGACAGAGGATTGCGAAGATTGCTCAAATAAACATCACTTGCGCAATTTTTAACTCCAGATAGATAATCTGCCGCAATAGTTATGATAAAGGCCTGACTGATGAGCAAACTCGACCGATATGACTTGAGCATTTTGGCGGAATTACAGCGCGATGCGCGAATCTCCAATCAGGAGCTGGCCGAACGCATCGGCCTGTCGCCTTCGCCCTGCTCGCGGCGGGTCAAGCAATTGGAAGACGACGGTTACATCACGCGCCAGGTCGCCCTGCTGGACCGCAAGATGCTCGGCCTGAGCCTGACAGCCTACGTGCTGATCGGCATGGACCGCCATACACCCGAGCGCTTCGAGAACTTCGAAGCCGCCATTCGCACCTTGCCGCAGGTGCTGGAATGCAGCCTGGTGACGGGGATGGATGCCGATTATCAGCTCAAGGTAGTTGTGCCGGACATGGATCACTATCAGAAACTGCTGCTGGGGCATCTGACCCGGATTGAAGGGGTGACCAGTGTGCGGTCGAGTTTTGTGTTGAACCAGGTGCTCAACAGCACCGAGTTGCCGCTGACTCATTTGCGCAGCTGAGAATGCCTTCGCGGGCGTAGGAGCGGGCTTGCTCGCGAAAGCGGTGTGTCGGCAACCTCAATGCTGGCTATGCCGCCGTCTTCGCGGGCAAGCCCGCTCCTACAGATTTTGTATCGGTCACAGGATTGCAGCCTGCACCCAGCCCGTAGGAGCGAGGCTTGCCCGCGAAGGGGCCCGCACAGGCGACGAATGACTGCGACACACCGACGCAGGTCAATGCTCCATCAATCTGCCATCGCGTATACTCCCGCCGCCCTTTTTAGCCCACCCGCGCTGGAGATGTTCGATGGATCCTGCAGTATTCGAAGAGTGGATGATGACTGGCCTGGTCAGCATTCTGATCATTTTCATGGGTTTTATCGTCTGGGATCTGGCGAAAAAATCCAAGGCCGGGCGCTTCGGCTCGTTCATTCTGTTTTTCGTACTGGGGCTGGGCGTGGCCGCATTCGTGATCAAAAGCGTGGTAATTGGCCTGATCGAATCCGGCACTTTATAAGCGCGCCGGCACTTCCTTCCACTGGCCCTGATCGAGCCCTTCGATCGACCAGTCGCCGATTCTGACCCGCACCAGGCGCAACGTCGGCAAGCCGACCGCCGCGGTCATGCGCCGTACCTGACGGTTGCGGCCTTCGCGAATGACCAATTCCAGCCAACTGGTCGGCACGCTTTTACGAAAGCGCACCGGCGGGTTGCGCGGCCACAGTTGCGGCTCATCCAGTTGTCGCGCTTGGGCCGGCAATGTCATGCCATCGTTCAGTTCGACGCCATCGCGTAAACGCTGCAACTGCTCGGCACTTGGTTCGCCTTCCACTTGCACCCAATAGGTCTTGGCCAGTTTGTGTTTCGGGTCGGCAATTCGCGCTTGAAGCTGACCGTCGTTGGTCAGCAACAGCAAGCCTTCGCTGTCGCGGTCCAGCCGCCCTGCCGGGTAGATCCCCGGAATCTCGATGAAATCCTTGAGCGTCGCCCGCCCTTCGCCGTCGCTGAATTGCGTCAGCATATCGAAAGGTTTGTTGAACAGAATCAGCTTCGGCTCGGCCGGTGGCGCTTTGGCGACACGACGCGGGGCTGAAGGGGATGGCGCAGGCTTCACGCCAGGGCGGCGGGAAACGGGACGTGGAGGACGAGGCATGGCGAGAAGAACATCTAACGGTCAGGGCTCACCATGCTAGTGGCCTGACCGTTAAATGACCATCGCAAATCAGCGGAACGGCGGCTCGTCGAAGCTGCGCAGTTTGCGCGAATGCAGCGAGTTGAGCTCGGTGCGCAACAGATCCACCGCTTCGATGCCGATTTTCAAGTGCTGGCTGACCGCGCGCTCATAGAAGGCGTTGGCCGAACCCGGCAGTTTGATTTCGCTGTGCAACGGTTTGTCCGATACACAGAGCAACGTGCCGTACGGTACCCGCAAACGATAACCTTGCGCAGCGATGGTGCCGCTTTCCATGTCCACCGCCACGGCGCGGGACAAGTTGATCAGCGGACGCTCCTGCGCCCAGCGCAGTTCCCAGTTACGGTCATCGTAGGTCAACACGGTGCCGGTGCGCAGGCGCTTCTTCAGCTCGTCGCCCTTTTCACCGGTGATGTTGGCCGCCGCTTGTTGCAACGCCATCTGCACTTCAGCCAGGGCCGGAATCGGAATGTTCGGCGGCACGACGCGGTCGAGAATCCCGTCGCGGCGCATGTAAGCGTGGGCCAGCACGTAGTCGCCAATGGTCTGCGACTGCCGCAAACCGCCGCAGTGGCCGATCATCAGCCAGCAATGCGGACGCAGCACCGCCAAGTGGTCGGTGATGTTCTTGGCGTTGGACGGGCCGACGCCGATGTTCACCAGGGTCACCCCATGGCCGTCGCTGGCGATCAGGTGATAGGCCGGCATCTGGTAACGATGCCAGACCACGCCCGCGGCAATCGCCGACGCCTCGCCATGGTCCATGTCCTTTTCGATAATCACGTTGCCAGGCAACACCATGCGCACGAAACGCGGGTCGTTGCGCAGTTGCTCCAGGCCATGAACGATGAACTGGTCGACGTAACGGTGATAGTTGGTCAGCAGAATCCACGGCTGCACATGGCGCCAGTCGCTGCCGGTGTAATGCACCAGTCGGCGCAGGGAAAAGTCCACTCGCGCGGCGTCGAACAGTGCCAGCGGCAGCGGGTCGGTGTTTTCCCAGTCGTATAAACCATCGGCAATGCCATCGGTCGCGGCCGACAAATCCGTACTCGGGAACACGCGCGCCAGCACTGCCGCCGTGACGCCGGAGCCGGCCAGTTCATCGCCCTGCTCGACCACGTACGGATAAGGAATGTTCTGCTGACTGACGCCGACTTCCACGGTCACGGTGAAGTCGTGCATCAGCGGGACGAGTTGTTCCAGCAGGTATTTGCGAAATGCGCGGGGATGAGTGACGGTGACGCTGTAGGTTCCTGGGAGTTGAACCTTGGCATAGGCGCGAGTGGTCTGTGGGACTTCGCCCTGGCAAAGGTAGGTCAGGCGCAACTCGGGATAACGAAACAGAGCTCGCTGTTCAGCGTCCGGCTCGATGCGATCCTTGAGATAACGCTTGAGCGCCTGATTCAGCGCGGTGGTTGCACGTTCGTGCAAGGCAGCAAGCCGATCCACGGCTTGCTCGGCGGTTTCAACGACAATAAACGCTTCGGTCACGATCAGCTTCCTGTGTTCTGACTTGCAGACCTTCATCTTGCCTGCATCATCGCTTCACGGGAACCCTGTGGGAGCGGGCTTGCTCGCGAAGGCGGTTTACCATTCAACAATGATGTTGACTGACAGGCCGCATTCGCGAGCAAGCCCGCTCCCACATTTTATTTGTGTCGACCATAAAGGCGTCGTCAAAACCCTTGCGGAGTCGACCGAGCCACAATCGCTTCCACATCCAGCCCATTCGGCAACGTTCCATATACCCGTCCGGCCGAACCGAGGCGACTGGCAATGAAGGCATCACTAACCGCCGCATTCCCCGCCTCCAGCAACAGCTTGGCCTGAAGCCCCAAGGCGATGTCTTCGGTGAGCTGCCGGGCGCGGTATTGAATGTCGGCGGAGTCCTTGAACGCGGCCTGCAATTGGCTGATATGCGCGGCCAGACGCTTGTCGCCATGACCGTCGCCCAACTCGCTGAACAGCACATCAAGCACACCTGGCTCTTTCGACAACGCGCGCAACACGTCGAGGCATTGCACATTGCCGGAACCTTCCCACGTCGAATTGACCGGTGCCTCACGATACAAACGCGGCAGGATGCTTTCCTCGACATACCCGGCGCCGCCCATACATTCGGCAGCCTCATTGATCATCGCGGGCGCGCGTTTGCAGATCCAGTACTTGCCCACCGCCGTCACCAGTCGGGCGAATTTAGCTTCGTGCTCGTCACCCAGATGATCCAGCGCCCGGCCCATGCGCAAACTCAAGGCCAATGCCGCTTCGCTTTCCAGGGCCAGATCCGCCAACACGTTCTGCATCAACGGTTGTTCGCTGAGCAACTTGCCACCGACCTTGCGATGGGCGCAGTGATGGCTGGCCTGGGTCAGCGCCTGGCGCATCAGTGCACTGGAGCCGACCATGCAATCGAAGCGGGTCATGGCAACCATTTCGATGATGGTCGGAACGCCCCGACCCTCTTCGCCGACCATCCAGGCCAGGGCGCCACGGAATTCCACTTCGCTGGAGGCATTGGACCAGTTGCCGAGTTTGTTCTTCAGCCGCTGTATATAGAACTGATTGCGCGTGTCGTCCGGGCGATGACGCGGCAGCAGGAAACAGGTCAAGCCTTTGTCGGTCTGGGCCAGGGTCAGGAAGGCGTCGCACATCGGCGCCGAGCAGAACCACTTGTGGCCCACCAGTTCATACGCCTGACCGGGCCCACTGGCGCCAACCGGATAAGCCTTGGTGGTGTTGGCCCGCACGTCGGTGCCGCCCTGTTTCTCGGTCATGGCCATGCCGATAGTGACTCCGGCCTTATGGGCCATACCGACGTTGCGCGAGTCGTATTCGGTGGCGAGGATTTTCGGCAACCATTGTTTGGCCAGATCCGGTTGAAGGCGCATCGCCGGGACGCTGGCGAAAGTCATGGTCAGCGGGCAACCGCTGCCGGCTTCAGCCTGACTGTGTAAATAGGTCATGGACGCGCGCGCCACGTGGGCCCCCGGTTGAGGGTCGGTCCAGGGCAAACCCGTCAGGCCATGCTCCACCGCTGTGCGCATCAACTCGTGATAAGCCGGGTGAAATTCCACCAGGTCGATGCGATGGCCGTAGCGGTCATGGCTGACGAACACCGGTTTGTTCTGATTGGCCGCAAACCCCGCCTCCATCAGCGGCCCGCCGGCCAATGCGCCGTAAGCGTCAATCCGCGACTCGGCCCAACCGGCATCGAAACGCCGCGACCACTCTTGCAAAGGCAGGTCGATGCGATAGAGGTTGGTGCCGTCCAGCGATGGAGGCTGGTTGGTGACTTCGTGGGTTTCGGCGAACTGATGCAGGTTCATGACAGGCTCCTTTGGTCAGCCAAGGGACTTTCAGTTAAGCACCGCCCCGAGGTTGAACAAAGTGGCATATCTGCCTAACTGTCGGCGCTTTCGCCTTGACCTGGACAGAGCACCCGCCGATAGAGCGCTGCCTGCAAATCCTCGAATTTCACCGGTTTGCTCAGGTGATCGACCAAAGTGTCGCTCGGGCAATAGCCCCGGTCCGCACTCAGGGCAATCATGAACACGGGTAATTCGGCACACCCCGGCAAGGCGCGGATCCGGCCGCCGATAGAGGCACCGTCCAGTGGCGGCAGCTGACAGTCGAGCAGCACCGCGTCAATGGTTTCACGCTGCAAGTGATCAAGCGCAGCGACGCCGCTGTCGGCGGTACGCACCCGGAACCCAAGCTTGAGCAACATGCCACGCATCACCAATTGATTGATGCCGTTGTCATCGACCAGCAACACCGTGCAGTCCTGAGGCAAGCGCAGGTGGGAAGTTTGCCGGATAATCGAGGGCGCAGATGCCACCACGGGTAACTCGAACTCGACATCCAGTTGAAAGCGACTACCACGACCCGGTTCCGAGCGGTGGCTCAGGCGCCCGCCGAGCAATTCGACCAGTTGCCGACAAATGGCCAGGCCTACGCCCAGACCACCGTATTCACGGGTCATCGAGCCGTCGAGCTGGAAGAAGCGCTGATACAGCGTCGCCTCGTCCAAATCGGTAAAACCAATGCCGGTGTCGATCACCGCAAAGGACAGCGCCAGCCGATCGGGCGCTACCGGTTTGCCCGTTACCCGCAGCGCCAACCCGCCGATCCGGGTGAATTTGATCGCGTTATCCAGCAGGCATTCCAGGCATTGCATCAGCTTGCCGCTGTCGCCGTGCAAGCGATCCGGCAGCCCGGAGGTAACCTCGACCTTGAAGTCCAGCGACTTGCTCGACGCATTGCCCTCGAACTGCAGGCGCAAGGCCTCGACCACGCTGCGCAAACTGAACGTGTCCGGATAGACCTTGAGCCTGCCGGCCTGCAATTCGGTCAGCGTGAGGATACCGTTGACCATGCGCATCATGTCCCGCGCCGAACCTGCAGCCGTCTGCTGATATTGCTCCAGCTCAGGGTTCATCTCGACGGTTTGCATCAACTCCAGCGAACCGATCACACCGTTCATGGGCGTGCGCAGTTCGTGGGTCAGGGTGGCGAGAAATTCGTCCTTGAGCTTGTTGCTGTGAGCCAGTTGCTGGTTCAGTACTTCGAGCTTTTGACCGGCATCGAACAATGTCTGTGCCTGTTGCTCGCGCATGGCGTTAATGCGATCGGCCAGGGCCAGGGACAGCAGCGCCACTTCGATCGCCGAACCGATCTGACTGGCGTACATGGTCAGGAATACGTTGGGCAGGTAACCCAGCACCATCATGGTGTTGACGATGCCACCGAGCAGGAACGCCGACCAGGCAATGATGAAGTACCGCGCGACCCGCAGGCCACGCCACCAGGCGAAAATCCCGGCGGCGAAAATCACCACGGTAAAGACCAACGCCAGCAACGTTGCCAGACGCAGGGCCAGGGCGTAACTGGTCATCAATGACAACCCGACCACCAGCGCACTGAACGCAATCAACGCCAGCAACAATCGGTCTAGCCAGCGGCGGAGGGTGGCCGTCTGCAAGAAGCTGCGGGCGAACTGGCTGCCGAACAACCCTGAACAGCCGATGAAGAACGGCGTCGCGGCGTTGGCCCACCACGGATTGTTCGGCCAGAAATATTCCACGGCCGCACCATTCACCGACAGTTGATACAAGCCGAACGAGGCGATGTAAACGATGTAATAGAGGTAGCTGGTGTCGCGCACGCTGAGGAAGATGAACAGGTTGTAGACCAGCATCCCCAGCAACACACCGTAAATCAGCCCAAGCACATAGAGGCGCACCGGTTGCTCTTCGAGGTAAGCGGTGCTCGACCATAAAGTGACAGGCGCTTGGATCGACCCTTCGCTTTGCAGGCGCAGGTACACGGTTTGCGCCTGCCCAGGCGCAAAATTCAGATCGAACAGATAGTTGTTCTGGCGGATCTCGCGAGTGGCGAACGGCAACGCATCGCCGGTCTGTCGGACCAATTGATAATCACCGCCAGCATCGGGCAAGTAGAGATCAAGGTGATCGAGGGGCGGATAAGCCAGTTCCAGCAACCAGCTCCGTTGGGCCGACGGATTGGTCGGGCGGTACTGCAGGTCGATTTTCAGCCAGAACGCCGAACGCGAATAACCGGCATTGAGGGTGGCTTTATCGTGGGGTTTGAAGTGCCCGGCCGCCGCTTGCGCACGGACATCGGCGATGGTCGCCTGACCGCCCGCGTCTTCATACACCTGCATCGTTCGGCCCAAGGGGAGGCTCTGGGTGAACTCGTCGAATTCGACGGCGCTCGCCAGGAGGGGCAAGCACAACAGCAACATCAGCAAATAGCGCATTTAAGCCCCAGCGTGGCCTGTCCGGTTCTGTCAGGAAGCCCCCCATTCCTTTTGAGTAGACGTAAAACCGGTATTACCTGTTATTGGTTTGGATCCACTCTAGCATAGCCGTTGGTGGCCACTAAGCACCATTGAAATTTTCCCTACGAAGGCTCTAGAACAAGCGTTCCAGAGCCATGCATTGAATTAGAGCTGTTGGTTGGCCAGGTTATGAACCTGGCATGGAACTGAGTGAACACTTGTGGCGAGAGAGCTTGCCCCTTAATGCCGGGCTTGCCCCAATGCCAGTCAGTTAAGCGCAATTCCTGTAGGAGCGAGCTTGCTCGCGAAGACGGAAGTACAGTCAACATTGATGTCGCCTGATAAACCGCTTTCGCGAGCAAGCTCGCTCCTACAGGGTTCCGTGCCTTAACTGACTGGCATTGGGGCTCAGGCGACATCAATGTTGGCCATACCGCCGTCATCGCGGGCAAGCCCCAATGCCAGTCAGTTAAGGATAAATCGGACCTGTAGGAGCCAGGCTTGCCGGCGAAAGCGCACTCAAGGACGCCTTCGCCGGCAAGCCTGGCTCCTACGAAAAGCGGTTTGCTCGCTTAACTGACTGGCATTGGGGCAAGCCCGCTCCTATAGAGCGCGCTGCGCCGCGATGGCTGCCACAACACCCGAAAAAATATGTTTGGTGGTAAGCTCGCGCACCATGAATATCTACAGCTCTCGCCCCGTTGTCCTCTGTCTCTCCGGCCACGACCCAAGTGGTGGCGCCGGCTTGCAGGCAGATATCGAAGCCCTGCTCGCCCAGGGTTGTCATGCGGCTCCAGCCGTCACCGCCCTGACGGTGCAAGACACTGTCAACGTCAGTGACTTCCGTGTTCTCGATCGCGAGTGGGTGCTGGCCCAGGCCAACGCCGTGCTCAACGATTCCGAAGTCGCCGCCGTCAAACTGGGCATGCTCGGTTCCCTGGAAATGGTCGACACCGTGGTCGAATTGCTTGCCGCGCATCCGCATTTACCGGTGGTCTGCGACCCGGTGCTGCGCGCCGGCGGCGGCGGACGACTGGGCAAGGACGAAGTCGGCTACGCCATGCGCGAACGCCTGCTGCCGCTGTCGATCATTGCTACCCCCAACCTTCCCGAAGCCCGCATCCTCGCCGAACTGCCCGAAGGCACCGCGGACGAGTGCGCTGAAAAACTTCTGCCGTTCGTCAAACACCTGCTGATCACCGGCGGCCATGGCGACGAACACGAAATACACAATCGCCTGTACAGCCGCGACGGTCGCCGCGAAACCTTTATCTGCCAGCGCCTGCCCGGCAGCTATCACGGTTCCGGTTGCACACTGGCCAGCGCCCTCGCCGGTCGCCTGGCCCAGGGTGAACGCCTCGCCAGTGCCGTACAGAGCGCGCTTGACTACACTTGGCGCACCCTGCGTGATGCGGAGCAACTGGGCAAAGGCCAGTTCGTGCCGCGCCGCTTGCCACTGGACTTCTGTTCGTAACGCCATGAGGCTTGCCCGATGAAACTACGTGGCCTGTACGCCATTACCGATAGCCAGTTACTGGCCGGGAAATTTCTTTCGTACGTGGAGGCGGCGCTCGAAGGCGGCGTCACTCTGCTGCAATACCGTGACAAGAGCAGCGACGAAGCCCGCCGCCTGCGTGAGGCCGAAGCCCTGCGCGATTTGTGCGAACGCTACAAGACCCAACTGATCATCAACGACGACGCCGAACTGGCCGCGCGCCTGAACGTCGGCGTGCACCTGGGGCAGACCGATGGCCCGCTGATGCCGGTTCGGGCACTGCTCGGTCGTCAGGCAATTATCGGCTCAACCTGCCACGCGCAACTCGAACTCGCCGAACAAGCCGCCAAAGAAGGCGCCAGTTACGTCGCCTTCGGCCGCTTCTTCAACTCCAACACCAAGCCCGGCGCACCGGCCTGCAGCCTCGAACTGCTCGATCAGGCCCGCAGCAAACTGCACCTGCCGATTTGCGCAATCGGCGGCATCACCCTGGATAACGCAGCACCACTGGTGGCCCACGGGGTCGATCTGCTGGCGGTGGTGCAGGGTCTGTTCGGTGCCGAGAGCACGGCTGAAGTGACACGCCGCGCCCGCGCCTTTAATGAATTATTCAAATCCTGATTTTTTGAGAGCCCGATCATGTCTCGTTCTGAAACCCTGTTTGCCAATGCCCAGAAACACATTCCCGGAGGCGTGAACTCGCCTGTTCGTGCGTTCAAGAGTGTTGGCGGCACGCCGCTGTTCTTCAAGCACGCCGAAGGCGCCTACGTCACCGACGAAGACGACAAGCGTTATGTGGATTATGTCGGTTCCTGGGGCCCGATGATTCTCGGCCATAGCCATCCAGACGTGTTGGACGCGGTGCGCAAACAGCTGGAACACGGCCTGTCCTACGGCGCCCCGACCGCGATGGAAACCGAGATGGCCGATCTGGTCTGCTCGATCGTGCCGTCGATGGAAATGGTGCGCATGGTCAGCTCCGGCACCGAAGCGACCATGAGTGCCATCCGTCTGGCCCGTGGCTTCACCGGCCGTGACAGCATCATCAAATTCGAAGGCTGCTACCACGGTCACTCCGACAGCCTGCTGGTCAAGGCCGGTTCCGGCGCCCTGACCCAAGGCGTGCCGAGCTCGGCCGGTGTGCCCGCGGCGTTCGCCAAACACACCCTGACCCTGCCGTTCAACGACATCGACGCGGTAGAAGCCCTGCTCGCCGAAGTCGGCCAGGACGTGGCCTGCATCATCGTGGAACCAGTGGCCGGCAACATGAACTGTGTGCCACCGGCACCGGGCTTCCTCGAAGGCCTGCGGACCCTGTGCGACAAACACGGCGTGGTGCTGATTTTCGACGAAGTGATGACCGGTTTCCGTGTCGCCCTCGGCGGTGCCCAAGCCCATTACGGCGTCACGCCGGACCTGAGCACCTTCGGCAAGATCATCGGCGGCGGTATGCCGGTTGGCTGCTTCGGCGGTAAACGCAAGATCATGGAACAGATCGCACCCTTGGGCCCGGTGTACCAAGCGGGTACGTTGTCGGGTAACCCGCTGGCGATGGCGGCTGGCCTGACCACACTGCGCCTGATCAGTCGCCCTGGTTTCCACGCCGAACTGAGCGACTACACCAGCCGCCTGCTCGACGGCCTGCAACAGCGCGCCGATGCCGCTGGCATTCCGTTCGTGACCACTCAGGCCGGCGGCATGTTTGGCCTGTATTTCAGCGGTGCCGACGACATCGTGACCTTCGATGACGTGATGGCCAGTGATGCCGGCTTGTTCGGGCGTTTCTTCCACCTGATGCTGGAAGGTGGCGTGTACCTGGCGCCAAGCGCCTTCGAAGCCGGTTTCACCTCGATCGCCCACGGCGAAACCGAGTTGAAACTGACACTGGACGCCGCCGAGCGTGCATTCGCCGCCCTGAAATAAAGCTGTGACGCTGACGTTGGCGATTGCCAGCGTCAGCTTTCACCTACATTCGCGCCCTTTTTCCTACTCCTCTGCCAATAATCCTCCGCAAAGCGGGCGATATATTCCCCGCGCAGCAGAAAAACGAGTAAAGACTTTGTAAGGTTGGCCCTGCTTATTTCATAATGCGCGCTTATTGGATCCCTCGATGGGTCCACGCGCCCCTCAGAGGTAAGTCGATTCCCATGAACCGCACCGGCCGCACCCTTGCATTGGGCTGCCTGTTGCTCCTTCAGCCCCTGCTCGCGTTCGCACAAGCAGGCGGCAACTCGTTGTTGATCCCGGCGATGGGTCGCTGCACCCTCAATACTCAGCCGCAAGACCTGACACAAGCGCTCGCCGCCTGTCAGAAAGCGTCGGATGAAGGGGATGCGCAAGCGCAATACGAGTTGGGTGAGTTCTACTACGACGGCAAAAACGCGCCACGCGACCTCAATCAAGCCCTGAGCTACTTCGAAAAGGCCTCGCTGCAAGGCCACGCCCAGGCGCAATTCAAACTCGGCACCATGTTCTTCCATGGTGAAGGCGTACCGGCCAATAATGTTCAGGCGTATATCGTGCTGAAAATGGCCGCAGTCAACGGTGCGGAAGAGGCGCTGGACACCGCCGACGAAGTCGCCGAGAAAATGCCTCGCGAAGATCTGGAAGTCGCGACCCAGGTGCTGGGGCAAATTTTCCGTAAATACCTGATGGAATTGCAGAGCGCCGACGGGCGTACGCCGTTTTCGCCATTGCCCTGAATTCTGCATCGATCTTTCTGGCCCCTTCGCGAGCAAGCCCGCTCCCACATTAGATCTTCAGTGAACACGATATTTGTGAGCACCAGAGATTAAATGTGGGAGCGGGCTTGCTCGCGAATGGGGGCAACTCGGTCTTGAAGCTTACTTCTCAGGCATCGGCATCGGAAATGGCATGACATTGCCGACCGCACCGCGGGCTTCGCTGATTTTCGGCGTGCCGAGGCGCTCGACCTCGTCGATGCGCACGATCGAATGCATCGGCACAAAACTACGCACAACGCCTTCGAACTGAGCCTTGAGCTTCTCTTCGCTCGGATCGACGACCACTTGCGTGCGCTCGCCAAAGACGAACTCTTCCACTTCCAGGAAGCCCCACAGATCACTTTGATAGATCTGCTTGGCATACATTTCGTACACCTGGCCTTGGTTGAGGAAAATCACCTTATAGATTGGAGCTTCACGTTTGGTCATGGTGGGCGAGTAACACATCGGGGATAAAAATGAGGGCGCGAACTATAGCATAGCCGCCGGACGCACAATGGTAGGAACCTTGGAGCATGTTCCCTATAATGCGCGGTTCTTTGAATCACGTGAGACTGGGGTCCATGGCCAAGAAGCTTTACATCGAAACCCACGGTTGCCAGATGAACGAGTACGACAGCTCGCGCATGGTCGATCTGCTGGGTGAACATCAGGCCCTGGAAGTCACCGCTCGCGCTGAAGACGCCGACGTGATCCTGCTCAACACCTGCTCGATCCGTGAACGCGCCCAGGATCGGGTGTATTCCCAGCTGGGTCGCTGGCGCGAACTGAAACTGGCCAACCCGGAAATGGTCATCGCCGTCGGCGGTTGCGTGGCCAGCCAGGAAGGCGCCGCCATCCGTGATCGCGCGCCGTACGTGGACGTGGTATTTGGCCCGCAGACCCTGCACCGCCTGCCGGAAATGATCGACGCCGCGCGCCTGACCAAGCTGCCGCAAGTCGACGTCTCGTTCCCGGAAATCGAAAAATTCGACCACTTGCCCGAGCCGCGCATCGACGGTCCGAGTGCCTACGTGTCGGTGATGGAAGGCTGCAGCAAGTACTGCACTTTCTGCGTGGTGCCTTATACGCGCGGTGAAGAAGTCAGCCGACCGTTCGACGACGTGATTGCCGAGATCATTCACTTGGCCGAAAACGGCGTGCGTGAAGTGACCTTGCTGGGACAGAACGTCAACGGTTACCGAGGCACCACTCACGAGGGTCGCCTGGCCGATCTGGCGGAACTGATCCGGGTAGTGGCGGCTGTCGATGGCATCGACCGGATTCGCTACACCACGTCGCACCCGCTGGAGTTCTCCGACAGCCTGATCCAGGCCCACGCCGATGTGCCGGAGCTGGTGAAACACCTGCATTTGCCGGTGCAATCGGGTTCCGACCGGATTCTTGCGGCGATGAAGCGCAACCACACCGCGCTGGAGTACAAATCCAAGCTGCGTAAATTGCGAGCCGCCGTGCCGGGAATCTGCATCAGTTCAGACTTTATCGTCGGTTTCCCGGGCGAGACCGAGAAAGACTTCGAACAGACCATGAAGCTGATCGAAGACGTTGGTTTCGACTTTTCCTACTCGTTCGTCTATAGCCAGCGCCCGGGCACGCCGGCCGCCGATCTGACCGACGAAACGCCGGAAGAACTGAAAAAAGAACGCCTGAATGCCCTGCAACATCGCCTGAACCAGCAAGGTTTCGAGATCAGCCGACAAATGGTGGGCTCCATTCAGCGGATTCTGGTCACCGATTATTCGAAAAAAGACCCCGGCGAACTGCAAGGCCGGACCGAGAATAATCGTATCGTCAACTTCCGCTGCGACAATCCGACCCTGATCGGCCAGTTCGCCGATGTGCACATCGACGCCGCGCAACCGCACTCGCTGCGGGGCTCGCTGATCCAGTAACACCACAAAACCTGTAGGAGCGAGGCTTGCCCGCGAAGGCCGCGCCACGATCTATCTGACGGAGCGCGTTATCGTTCTTCGCGGGCAAGCCTCGCTCCTACGGGTTCGGTGTTCGAATCTGGAATATTTAAGAGCTTTCGCACCCAGGCGACTGGCGCTATCCTTGATTCATCATAATTGCCCCAGGGCGGCTAAATACGACCTTGAACGCACCTATAGAACCACATCGTTTCATCCTCGAGCCTTTTGAAGCTCGCCGCTTCGCCAATCTGTGCGGGCAATTCGACGAGCATCTGCGCTTGATCGAACAGCGCCTCGCGATCGAGATCCGCAACCGCGGAAACCAGTTCGAACTGATCGGCGAGCCCAAGCACACCACCTCCGCGGAAAACCTTCTGCGCCGCTTGTACCGTGAAACCAAAGGCACCGAGCTGTCGCCGGACATGGTTCACCTGTTCCTGCAGGAATCGGCCGTCGAGGAACTGGACGACCACTCCCCCGCCGAACCGTCCGTCGCCTTGCGCACCAAGAAAGGCACGATTCGTCCTCGCGGCAGGAATCAATTGCGCTATGTGAAGGAAATCCTCGGTAACGATATCAACTTCGGCATCGGCCCAGCCGGTACCGGCAAGACCTACCTGGCCGTAGCCTGCGCGGTAGACGCGCTGGAGCGCGAGCAGATTCGCCGCATTCTGTTGGTTCGTCCGGCGGTTGAAGCAGGCGAAAAGCTCGGCTTCCTGCCCGGTGACCTGTCCCAGAAAATCGATCCGTACCTGCGCCCGCTCTACGACGCGCTCTACGAAATGCTCGGTTTCGAATACGTCGCCAAACTGATCGAACGTCAGGTGATCGAAGTCGCGCCGCTGGCCTACATGCGCGGTCGTACGCTGAACAACAGCTTCATCATCCTCGACGAAAGCCAGAACACCACCGTCGAGCAGATGAAGATGTTCCTGACCCGGATCGGCTTCGGTTCAACGGCGGTCATCACCGGTGACATCACCCAGGTCGACTTGCCACGTGGCACCAAATCCGGGTTGCATCATGTGATTGAAGTGCTCAAAGATGTGCCGGGCATCAGCTTCACGCACTTCCAACCCAAGGACGTGGTGCGCCATCCGCTGGTGCAACGCATCGTCGAAGCTTATGAGCGCTTCGAAAATCGCGCCGCCGATGCGGCGCCAAAGGACAACCCGCGCGATGCTTGAGCTTGATCTGCAACTGGCTACTGAAGCGTCTGCCCCAAGCGAAGCCGAATTCCGTCAATGGTGCGAACTGGCTCTGCGCCAGCGTACCGCCGACTCCGAGATGACCATCCGTTTGGTCGACGAAGAAGAAGCACGCGAACTGAATTTCACTTGGCGGCAGAAAGACTACGCCACCAACGTTTTGTCGTTTCCGGCCGATGTCCCCGATGAGTTTCTCGACATTCCCCTGCTCGGCGATCTGGTGATCTGCGTAGCGGTTGTCGAGCGCGAAGCGGCGGAACAAGGCAAGGAATTAAAGGCCCACTGGGCGCATCTGGTCATTCACGGCTGCTTGCATCTGCTTGGTTACGACCATATAGATGACGACGAGGCCGAAGAAATGGAAGCACTGGAACGAACGTTGCTTGCAGAACTGGGTCATCCTGACCCTTATGCGGACGACGAAACAGACACATCCCCTACCGTAACAACAAAGGATTCAGAGTAATCGCTATGAGCGAAGATCGATCGAGCAACGGGCAAAAGTCTTGGCTGGGTAAGCTCACCCAGGCTTTTGCCCACGAGCCGAAGAACCGCCAGGAGCTGCTGGAGCTGCTGCGCGATGCACATCAAAACAAGTTGCTGGACAGTGAAGCGCTGGCCATCGTCGAAGGCGCCATCCAGGTTGCAGACCTGCAAGTGCGGGACATCATGGTTCCGCGCTCGCAGATGATCAGTATCAAGGCGACCCAGACACCCAGAGAGTTCCTGCCGGCCGTAGTCGAATCGGCCCACTCCCGCTACCCGGTGATCGGCGAAAGCCACGATGACGTAATGGGCGTATTGCTGGCCAAGGACTTGCTGCCGCTGATCCTCAAGGAAAATGGCGACAGCTTCAACATCAAGGACCTGCTGCGCCCGGCCACGTTCGTGCCCGAGTCCAAGCGCCTGAATGTGCTGCTGCGCGAGTTTCGCGCCAATCATAACCACATGGCCATCGTCATTGACGAATACGGCGGTGTGGCCGGTCTGGTGACCATCGAGGATGTGCTCGAACAAATCGTCGGCGACATCGAAGACGAGCACGACGTCGAAGAAGACAGCTATATCAAGCCGCTGCCCAGCGGTGACTTCCTGATCAAGGCCCTGACGCCGATCGACAACTTCAACGAGTTCTTCGACAGCGAATTCTCCGACGACGAATTCGATACCGTCGGTGGTCTGGTGATGAGCGCATTCGGGCACTTGCCAAAACGCAACGAAATCACTGAAATCGGCGCCTATCGCTTCCGCATCCTGAACGCCGACAGCCGTCGAATTCACTTGCTGCGCTTGACACCTATTGCCCGTTAAGGATTGACATGCTCCGTGTAACCCGCCCCGGCTGGCCCGGTAATCTGCTGGCCGTGGCGGCCGGTGCACTCACCACTCTGGCCCTGGCGCCGTTCGATATCTGGCCGCTGGCATTGCTGGCGGTCGGTTTCTTTTATGCCGGTTTGCGTGAACTGAGCCCCCGCCAGGCCCTGGGCCGTGGCTGGTGTTTCGGTTTCGGCCTGTTTGCCGCGGGCACCAGCTGGATCTACTACAGCATTCACAACTTCGGCGGCGCCTCGGTGCTGCTGGCCGGGCTGCTGATGCTGGCTTTCACCGCAGCCATCGCCTGGTTCTTTGCTCTGCCTGCCTGGATTTGGGCACGCTGGCTGCGCCGTAACGAGGCACCGCTGGCCGATGCCTTGGCTTTTGCCGCGTTATGGGTGGGTCAGGAAGCCTTTCGCGGCTGGTTCCTGACCGGTTTCCCATGGCTCTATTCCGGTTATAGCCAGCTCGATGGCCCACTGGCCGGGCTCGCGCCGGTCGGCGGAATGTGGCTGATTTCCTTCACCCTGGCCCTGACGGCCGCTCTGATTTACAACGCTATGCGGCTGGTGCGCACTGGCCGTAAAGGCTTCATCGCGGTCGGCGTGTTGCTGCTGGCTGGCCCATGGGTGGCCGGCATGGCGCTCAAGGAACATGCCTGGACCAGCCCTTCGGGCGCGCCGCTGAGCGTTGCGGCGCTTCAAGGCAACATTGAACAAAGCATGAAGTGGGACCCGTCGCAGCTCAACGCGCAATTGGCGCTGTACCGCGACATGAGTTTCAGCTCCAAACGCGTCGACCTGCTGATCTGGCCGGAAACGGCGGTCCCGGTGCTCAAGGAGTCCGCCGAGGGCTACCTGAACATGATGGGAAGCTTCGCCGCCGAGCGTAAATCCGCGCTGATCACCGGCGTGCCGATTCGCCAGGAAGTCCATCACGAGAAGCGCTTTTTCAACGGCATTACTGTTGTCGGGGAAGGCGATGGCACTTACCTGAAGCAAAAACTGGTGCCGTTCGGCGAATACGTTCCATTGCAGGAAGTCTTGCGCGGCCTGATCGCTTTCTTCGACCTGCCGATGTCCGATTTTGCCCGTGGGCCGGCCGATCAAGCGCTGCTGCAAGCCAAGGGTTATCAGATTGCGCCGTTCATCTGCTACGAAGTGGTCTATCCGGAATTCGCCGCTGGCCTCGCTGCCCGCAGCGATTTGCTGCTGACCATCAGTAACGACACTTGGTTCGGCACCTCGATCGGCCCGCTGCAACATTTGCAGATGGCACAGATGCGCGCACTTGAAGCCGGCCGCTGGATGATCCGCGCCACCAACAACGGCGTAACCGGCCTGATCAACCCGTTTGGCCAGATCACTGCGCAGATCCCGCAGTTCGAACAAGGCATTCTGTATGGCGACGTGGTGCCGATGCACAACCTGACGCCGTACCTGGAATGGCGTTCGTGGCCGCTGATCACCATTTGTGTGTTGCTGTTTGGCTGGGCGTTGGTTGCGAACCGGATGGCGAAGACCGTTTAAAGCTTCGCGAGCAAGCCCGCTCCCACATTTGATCTCCAGTGAACACAATATTTGTGTTTGCCGAAAATCCAGTGTGGGAGCGGGCTTGCTCGCGAAGACGGCATCACAGGCACAACATCAATCAGGGTCAACATCGCCCCGATAAAACAACGAATACCCGATCTGCCCCACCGCCTCATTCATCAACTGCCCGCTCTGCCAGATCGATTTGAATTCCGGCATCCAGCCGCCCAGCGGCCGGGCATTGTCCACACCTAAAAACCCCACTGGCGCGGGCACCACCTCAAACCCGGCCTGCCGGAAACTCCAGACCGCTCGCGGCATATGCCAGGCCTGAGTCACGACCACCACCCGCTTGATCCCCTCCGGCAACAACACCTGGGCGCTGAATTGCGCATTTTCCCAGGTCGTGCGGCTGCGCCCTTCCTGCCAGCGCACCGTCACGCCGAAATCATCGAGCAATGAATCAGCCATCAGCTTCGCTTCGGTCGGTGGCGTGCCGTAATGCAGGCCGCCACTGGTCAGAATCGGCAAGCCGGACGCCTTGGCCAGGCGCGCGGCATAGCGTTCGCGCCCCAGACCTACACCCGTCGGCTGGTCAATGCCCCAAGCCGGATCGCCACGCTCACGGCCTGACCCCAACACCACGATCGCATCAGCGCGCTGGCCCAGGGTTGCCCATTCCTCGCGCGCCAGCGGCGGCTCGCGCTCCAGGGCCTTGGCACTCCACTCCACCATCACTGGCAAGCTCATTAACCAGAAGCCGCCCATGCCCAAGATGAAACACAACCCCGCCAGCCTCGGCCTTGAACGGCGCCACCACCAGGCAAGTACCAGCAGCAGCAATAAAATGCCGGGCGGCAATAGAAGTTGTTTAATGAAATAACGAAAAGGCATCGGGCATCTCCATAGATGCCCGAAGCCTAGGTGGATTGACGCAATGCGACAACAAATGTGGAAGGACTTGGCTTCAAAAAAAGCATATCCAGCAGCTTCAAGTGCCCTTATTGAATTGCAAAGACCGGACCTTTACCGCGCCTTTGCCGGGTGCCTTGTCCTTGAGCCAGATGATCTTGGCCGAACGTGGTGCCTCGAGTTGCTTCACTGCTGCTGATAAGCATCCCTGCGTCTCACGCTCACTACGGTCCAGATACGCCTTGACCAGTTCAAACTCTGCGGGGCTCAAACCGCGCAGCTCCAGCTCCAGGGGACGCTCATCGCGAAGCCGACCGGCGGTTTTGGCCACATCCAAGGCCATTGCGAGACGGTCTATCAGTCTTTCATATAGCTCCGGTTTTGTAGCTTTTTGCCGTGACTCAACCATCCATCACCTCATTGAAGATAAGACTCACTCCCCATTTAGAGCTTAGCTTCGCTGAAAAAACCGGCTGAGCGCCGCGACCAACGGCCCTCGGGGCGGGCATTGGCCGCGCTCTTGCGTGTAATCAGGGTTTCCCTCGGTAGAGTGCGGTCATGTATGCTACGGCGCTTCCTGTAACTCCACTTCCAGCTCGCCTGGGCACCGAAACGCCGATTTGGCGTTATCACCGTCCAGCGTTGCATTGAAGAGGATTAGGCCACCCCTATTCAGTTCAAAAGTAGCCATGCACGAACAATACCAGCCCCGTGAAATCGAAGCCGCCGCCCAATCGTTCTGGGACGAGCAAAAGTCCTTTGAAGTCAGTGAACAGCCAGGCAAGGAGACGTTCTACTGCCTGTCGATGTTCCCTTACCCCAGCGGCAAGCTACACATGGGGCACGTGCGCAACTACACCATCGGCGACGTGATCTCCCGCTATCAGCGCATGCAAGGCAAGAACGTCCTGCAACCCATGGGTTGGGACGCCTTCGGCATGCCGGCGGAAAACGCCGCGATGAAAAACAACGTAGCGCCCGCCAAGTGGACCTACGAAAACATCGCCTACATGAAAAACCAGCTGCGCAGCCTGGGCCTGGCGGTGGACTGGTCCCGTGAAGTGACCACCTGCAAGCCGGATTACTACCGCTGGGAACAATGGCTGTTCACTCGCCTGTTCGAAAAAGGTGTGATTTACAAAAAAAGCGGCACCGTGAACTGGGACCCGGTCGACCAGACCGTCCTGGCCAACGAGCAAGTGATCGACGGTCGCGGCTGGCGTTCCGGCGCGCTGATCGAAAAGCGCGAAATCCCGATGTACTACTTCAAGATCACCGCCTACGCGGATGAGCTGCTGGAGAGCCTCGACGAACTGACTGGCTGGCCTGAACAGGTCAAGACCATGCAGCGCAACTGGATCGGCAAATCCCGCGGCATGGAAGTGCAGTTCCCGTACAACGTCGATTCCATCGGCGAAACCGGTGCACTGAAAGTATTCACCACCCGTCCAGACACTTTGATGGGCGCGACCTATGTTGCGGTAGCCGCCGAACACCATTTGGCTACCCTGGCCGCACAGAACAACCCTGAGCTTCAAGCGTTCATCGCTGAATGCAAGGGCGGCAGCGTTGCCGAAGCCGACGTCGCCACTCAAGAGAAAAAAGGCCTGCCGACCGGCCTATTCGTCGAGCATCCGCTGACCGGGGAAAAACTCCCGGTCTGGGTCGCCAACTACGTGCTGATGCACTACGGCGACGGCGCGGTGATGGCGGTTCCGGCCCACGACGAGCGCGATTTCGAATTCGCCCACAAGTACAACCTGCCGATCAAATCCGTGGTGCGCACAAGTTCCGGTGACACCAACCCGACCCCTTGGCAGGACGCGTACGGCGAGCACGGCACGCTGATCAACTCCGGTGAATTCGACGGCCTCGACTTCGCAGGCGCCTTCGACGCCATCGAAGTGGCGCTGATCAAGAAAAACCTCGGCGCCTCCCGCACCCAGTTCCGCCTGCGCGACTGGGGCATCAGCCGTCAGCGCTACTGGGGCTGCCCGATCCCGATCATCCACTGCAACACCTGCGGTGATGTACCGGTCCCGGAAGATCAACTGCCCGTGGTGCTGCCGGAAGATGTCGTACCGGACGGCGCCGGTTCGCCGCTGGCGCGCATGCCCGAGTTCTACGAGTGCACCTGCCCGAAATGCGGCGCTGCGGCCAAGCGTGAAACCGACACCATGGACACCTTTGTCGAGTCCTCGTGGTACTACGCCCGCTATGCCTCGCCGCACTTTGAAGGCGGTCTGGTGGAAAAATCCGCGGCCGACCACTGGCTGCCGGTGGACCAGTACATCGGCGGCATCGAACACGCCATTCTTCACCTGCTCTACGCGCGCTTCTTCCACAAGCTGATGCGCGACGAAGGCCTGGTGAGTTCCAACGAGCCGTTCAAGAACCTGCTGACCCAGGGCATGGTGATCGCCGAGACTTACTATCGCCGTGAAGCCAACGGCGCTTACACCTGGTTCAACCCGGCGGACGTCGAGCTTGAGCGTGACAGCAAAGCCAAGGTTATCAGCGCCAAGCTGAAAGCTGACGGATTGCCGGTGGAAATCGGCGGCACCGAGAAGATGGCCAAGTCAAAGAACAACGGTGTCGACCCACAGTCGATGATTGACCAGTTCGGTGCAGACACCTGCCGCCTGTTCATGATGTTCGCCTCGCCGCCTGACATGAGCGCGGAATGGTCTGACTCAGGCGTGGAAGGTTCGCACCGTTTCCTCAAGCGCGTCTGGCGCCTGGCTCAAGCTCACGTCACTCAGGGCCTGCCGGGCAAACTGGACGTCGCCAGCCTGAACGACGAGCAGAAAGCCGTTCGTCGTTCGATCCACCTGGCTATCAAGCAGGCGAGCCAGGACGTCGGCCAGCACCACAAATTCAACACCGCCATCGCTCAAGTGATGACGCTGATGAACGCGCTGGAAAAAGCCCCGCAAGGCACCGAGCAGGATCGCGCACTGATTCACGAAGGCCTGGAAACCGTAGTCCTGCTGCTGGCACCGATCACCCCGCACATCAGCCACGAGCTGTGGCATCGCCTGGGTCATGCCGATCCGGTCATCGATGCCGGTTGGCCGGTGCTGGACGAAAGCGCCCTGGTGCAGGACAGCCTGCAGCTGGTCATTCAAGTGAATGGCAAGCTGCGCGGTCATATCGAGATGCCGGCCAGCGCCAGCCGCGAAGAAGTCGAAGCTGCTGCACGGGCCAACGAAAACGTCCTGCGCTTCGTCGATGGCCTGACTATCCGCAAAGTGATCGTAGTGCCCGGGAAACTGGTCAATATCGTCGCCAGCTAAATTGGATCGGGCGCCAGGTCATGCCTGGCGCCGAGTAAAACCTTTCGGGCCGCTTGGCCGGCCCACATGGTTTCAAGGGGAGCAACAAGATGATCAAACGCAATTTGCTGGTGATGGGGCTTGCAGTCCTGCTGAGCGCCTGCGGTTTCCAGCTGCGTGGCACCGGCACCACCGAACTGGCGATCAAGGAGCTCGATCTGAACGCCCGCAATGCCTACGGCGAAACCGTGACGCAAATGCGTCAGGTGCTGGAAAGCAGCGGCGTCAAGGTCTACAGCGGCGCACCTTACAAGCTGTATCTGGCTGACGAACAGGAAAGCCAGCGCATCCTTAGTTACGCCGGCGCCGGTCGTACTGGCGAGTACGAGCTGAGCATGGTGGTGAGCTATGACATCCGCGCCCAAGGCAACCTGCCACTGCTCAGCGACAAGCTGCAAGTGCAGAAAGTCTTCATCCACGACGGCAACAACCTGGTGGGCTCCGACCAGGAAGCCAACGATGCCCGCAAGGAAATGCGTCGTGAACTGGTTCAACGCATGATGCTGCGCCTGCAACAGCTGACCCCAACCCGGTTGGAACAACTGCAACAGACCGCTGAAGCCAGAGCCAAGGCTGAAGCCGACGCATTGGAAGCAGCGCAGAAGGCTGAAGCGCAGACGCCGCGTCAGTCGCCTGTCGAACTGCCGCAGCAATAAGTCTTACGGGGCGCTCAGGCGCCCCGTTCGCCTCTTCTTATGAAACTCGCCCCCGCCCAACTCGCTAAACACCTGCAAGGCGCCCTCGCGCCGGTCTACGTCATCAGTGGCGATGACCCACTGCTGTGTCAGGAAGCTGCCGACGCCATTCGCGCAGCCGCCCGCCAGCAAGGTTTCGATGAGCGCCAGGTCTTCGCCGCCGATGCCAGTTTCGACTGGGGTACGCTGCTGCAGGCTGGTGCCAGCATGTCGCTGTTCGCTGAAAAGCGTCTTCTGGAATTGCGTCTGCCTTCCGGCAAACCCGGTGACAAAGGTGCTGCGGCACTCATCGAATACTGCTCGCGCCCGGCCGAAGACACGGTACTGTTAATCAGCCTGCCCAAGCTTGATGGCAGTGCGCAGAAAACCAAGTGGGGCAAGGCGCTGGTCGAAGGTCCGCAGACCCAGTTCATTCAGATCTGGCCAGTGGATACCAACCAGTTGCCGGGCTGGATTCGCCAACGCCTGTCCCAGGCTGGGCTTTCAGCCAGTCAGGACGCTGTCGAACTGATCGCCGCTCGGGTCGAAGGTAATCTGCTGGCCGCCGCCCAGGAAATCGAAAAACTCAAGCTGATGGCCGAGGGTGGGCAGATCACGGTCGAAACCGTGCAAGCGGCAGTGGCCGACAGTGCGCGCTTCGATGTCTTCGGCCTGACCGACGCGATTCTTAATGGAGAGGCTGCTCACGCTCTGCGCATGCTCGAAGGGTTGCGCGGCGAAGGCGTCGAACCACCAGTGATTCTCTGGGCGCTGGCCCGGGAGCTGCGTCTGCTGGCCAATATTTCCCTGCAATACAGCCAGGGCACACCGCTGGACAAAGCCTTCAGCCAAGCCCGACCACCGATCTGGGACAAGCGCAAACCGCTGATGAGCAAGGCATTGCAACGCTACTCGGCGCAACGCTGGGCGCAATTGCTGCTCGAAGCGCAGCGCATTGATGCGCAAATCAAAGGCCAGGCAGCGGGTTCGCCGTGGATGAGTCTGAGTCGGTTGACGTTGTTGATGGCCGGGCAGCGGCTGAGCTTGCCTGCCGAGTAAAACTTTTGACCGGTAGGAGCAGGCTTGCCTGCGAAGACGGCGGTACAGCCAACATTGATGTCGCCTGACATACCGCTTTCGCGAGCAAGCTCGCTCCTACAGGGATCCGTGCGTCCGAAAGGTCCTACACAATGTAGGGACTAGACAAAATCCCTGCTTCGGCAGATTATTCCCCCGCAAAATCCACTCACTTGCGAGAAATCATCATGAGCAAAAAGCCATCGAAGCATGGCCCCAACAAGGCCAAATCCATCATCGCCCAGCCACTGTTCCGCAGCCGTCAGGAACGAGCCGGCAAGGGCAAAGGCAGCTACCGCCGCGAAGCCTTCCAGTCTAATAGCTGGGAGGCTTCTTACTTTCTGGCGGCCTGAAAGGCAAGCCATCGCTCAACATGTTAAGGTCTGCACCTGATTCGTATCCTCTGGACCTGTGCATGCCCCTTTGTCTTTCCCGTCATTGGCACCTTCGCCAATTGATAGCTGCCTCCAGCCTCATTCTGCTTGTCGCCTGCGCGGAAAAACCCACCGCCGCCGACGCCCAACCGCTTCAGACCCGCACCGTTGCGACGGCCCCTGCGGTCATTCCGCCGGTGGTTCCAACCGGTGAAAATCTCGACATCCAGCCCACCCAGACCTTTGCCGAATGGCAGGCGGGTTTCCGTAAAGACGCCCTCGCCGCCGGTATTCGCGCCGACCTGTTCGACCGTGCGTTTGCCAATATCAGCGTGGACGACAGCGTTATCCGTGCCGACCGCAGCCAACCGGAATTCACTCGTCCGGTGTGGGAATACCTTGATGGCGCACTGTCGCCGCTACGGGTGCGCAAAGGTCAGGCGCTGGTCAGCCAGCACGCCGACATCCTGCAAAGCATCGAGCAGCGCTATGGCGTGGACCGCCAGGCGCTGGTCGCGGTGTGGGGCATGGAAAGTAACTTCGGTCAGTTCCAGGGCAGCAAGTCGGTGATCAACTCCCTGGCGACCCTGGCTTATGAAGGTCGACGTCCGGGCTTTGCTCACGCGCAGTTGATCGCTGCCTTGCAAATCCTGCAACAGGGCGATATCGCCCCTGAGAAAATGCTCGGTTCCTGGGCCGGCGCCATGGGCCAGACCCAGTTCATCCCGACCACCTACAACACTCATGCCGTGGATTTCGACGGCGATGGCCGCCGCGACATCTGGAACAGCTCCGCTGATGCATTGGCCTCGACCGCGCACTACCTGCAAAGCTCCGGCTGGCAGAAAGGCCAGCCCTGGGGCTTCGAAGCGCAACTGCCGAGCGGTTTCAATTACGTCCTGGCCGATGGCACGATTCGCAAGAGCGTTGCCGAGTGGCGGCAACTGGGGGTGACCCTGCCCAATGGCGCCCAGATTCCGGCAGGCTCCGAACACCTGTCGGCCGCCCTGCTGCTGCCGGCCGGCTATCGCGGCCCGGCGTTCCTGGTCCTTGATAACTTCCGCGCGATTCTCAAATACAACAATTCTTCGTCCTATGCCCTGGCCGTGAGCCTGCTGTCCGAGCGTTTCAATGGCGGCGGTTTGATCAGCGGTCTATGGCCAAAAGATGACTTGCCGCTGAGCCGTACCGAGCGAATCGAGCTGCAAAACCTGTTGAGCGCCCAGAACTACGACGCAGGGACCGCCGACGGGATTATCGGCGCCAATACCCGCAAAGCGATCCGTAACGCCCAGCAGTCGTTTGGCTGGCCGGCGGATGGTTACCCGACGCACAAGTTGCTGGAAGGGTTGCGTAGCCGCTAAAAGCTTCGCGGGCAAGCCTGTTGTGGTCCAGTTTTTTTGGACCGCTCTGTAGGAGTATTAGGCCGCCCGCTCTTCAAAAAGGGCTGGCGGCAGGTTATTCGAGGCTGTGTGGCAACGGCGATGGTTGTAA